>CADBJR010000012.1 GCA_902795065.1 uncultured Coriobacteriaceae bacterium | reverse complement strand
GGCGGAATCGACCATGTCGGAGATGCGCGTCGCACCGTCGAGGATGGAGAAATCCGAGTGGTTGTGGAGATGTACGAAGGCCATCAGCACCTCTTCCGTATAAGGGCGGCACCTTTCCAGTCTACCCTAAAAAAGCGAATGTATGTTCGATGAATCGAAGGAATAGCGGGCGACGACGGGCTCGCCGGCGGCATCCTCGAGCTCCACGCAGACGAAGGCGCACTCGACGCTTCCGTAGCCGAGGCGCAGCAGCACATCGGCGTAGTAGCCCGCCTGCATGGCGTGGCGCTCGCGGATCTGCTCCATGGTCAGGCCAGCGTCGCCGGTCTTGTAGTCGATGACGAGGGCGTGCGTCGAGCCGGGATCGGTGCAGAGCAGGTCGATGGCGCCCTCGAGGTAGTCCCCGTACTCCGACTCCAGATGCAGGAAGAAGGGCACCTCGGCGCGGAGGACGGCGTGCGAGAGCGCCTCTGCGCGGATGGCGGAACGCTCCCAGCGCGCGATGGCGGCCGAGAGGCGGGCGCGCTGCTGGCGCGTGAGCTGCCAGGTGCGCCCAGCTGCAGCGATGCGCGCAGCGGATGGGGCCGCACCGCTCTCGACCATCGACTGGGCGAGCTGGTGGAAAGCGGATCCGAGGTTCGTGGCCCTGTCGCTGTCGGCGGTGAGGGGCTCCGCGGAGGCGTCGTCCTCCTCCTCGACGACGGCGATGGCACGGTGGAGGACCTCGTCCGCCGGAGGCTGCGGCGTGTTCTCCTCCCCCGCTGATGCAGCAAGCTGCGCGTGGACCGACGAGTAGCTGAAGGTCCCGGAGCGCATGCGCCGCGGACGCGACGCCCCGCGCACCTCGGCGATGCCGTCGTCGACGGCAGGGTCGAAGAGCGCCATGCTGCGGGTATCCGGTGCTGCCGGGGGCACATGCACGTAGGAGCCGCCTGCATCGAAGGGGATGTCGGGAACGCCCTCGTCGTCGACCACGGTCCTGTCCACGGCAACGTGGCGCACGAGCGCATCCGCGCTTCCCCCGTAGCCGATGGACGAGAGGCCGGGCATGGGCAGCCCATCGCCGAAGAGCGCCGTGCAGGCATCGCTCGCGAGCCGCGGGCCCCAGTTGGTGCCGTAGGGGTTGGTCTTGGCGGTCACGTTGACCGAAAGGCCGAGGATGAGGGCCTCTTTGGCGCGGGTCAGCGCCACGTAGAGGAGCCTGCCGCGCTCGGCGCGCTCGGAATCGCGGTGGAGCTTGGCGAGGTAGGCTGCCCAATCCTCGAGCGGCGCGCCCGCCGATGCGGGCAGCTCCGCCTCGTCGGGGAGATGGTCGCGGACCTCCTTGGGGATGAGCGCGGCGAAGATGTCGGAGCCGACGTTCTCGGCCACGATGGCGTCGAGCTTCTCACGCCCCGTGCCCCAGAGCTCGGCCACCGCGACGATGGGGAACTCGAGGCCCTTGGAGGCGTGGACCGTCATGACGCGCACCACGCCCTGCTCGCCCGTATCGAGCGAGGCGAGGCCCTGCCGTGAGACCTTGAGCCAGTCGGCGAGCTCGCGGGCGGCGCGGGAGACGCCGAAGCCGCCCTGGTCGGCGAGGTCGGCGGCGAAGCGGATGGCCGCGAGCACGTTGGCGGCGCAGGCGATGCCCTGCGGACCGCCTGCCTCGAGGCGCGCGATCCAGCCCGACTCGCGGACGATGCCCTCGAGGACGTCGGCGAGCTGCCAGGAGCGCATGCGGTCGAACGCGCGGCCGAGCACCTCGGCGGCGCGGCGCAGGCGCTCGGACGGCGCGGATCCCGCGGGCAGCGCGGGAGCTGGCGCTTGTCGAAGGCGCGGGCATCGAGCTCGTCCAGCGGCTCGTGGTCGCGCGTGGCGAGCAGGCAGATGTCGTTCGCATCGCAGCAGAAGATGTCGCCGGTGAGCACCGGGTAGAGGCCGGGCTTCGTGGCGTAGGGATTGGCGAGCACCTCGGTGAGCGCGGCGACGAGGGAGACCTCGGGGGCAGCGGAGAAGGTCGAGCCGCCCGTGACCACGCACTCGATGCCGCGCGAGCGCAGGGCGTCGAGGTAGGTCTGGACGTGCTTGAGGCTCCCCATGAGCAGCACCACGTCGCCCGCGCTTCCGCCCGCGGCGATGTAGGACGCGATGCGGTCGGCGATCTGCCCCGCCCCGATGGCCCGGCGCTCGCCATCGGTGTTGTGGGGACCCGAGGTGAGCTCGACCGTGATGCGCGGGAGCGCCGGCGTGCGGTAGGTGTCGGCGCGCAGGGGCGAGGGCGAGAGCGGCATGAACCGCGGGATGATCTCGCCACGGCAGGCCTTCTCGACGAACGAGAGGATGTCCGCGTGGCTGCGGAAGTTGGTGGTGAGGCTGCGGCGGCAGCTCGCGTCGATCGGCGCCCTGGAAGCGGTAGATCGACTGCTGGGCATCGCCGACGGTGCAGAGATGCTCGGCGTCTTCGCCCGAGAGATGGGAGATCATCTGGACCTGCTGCTCGTTGGTGTCCTGGAACTCGTCGACCATCACGAGCTTGAACTTGCCGCCGTACAGCCGGGCGATCTCGGGATGCTCGGCGAAGGCGCGGTGGGTCTTGAGCAGAAGGTCGCTGTTGTCGACCATGCCGAGGGCGGCCTTGCGGGCGGAGAACACCCCATCCACCTCGGCGGCGAGGCGGACGAGCTGGATTCTGAGCGGTGCCTGCGCGACGAGGTTTTTGGAGAGCACGAGCCTGCCGTGCTGCTGCCTGAGCTCCTTCCACAGGTCCTTGAGGTCCTTGGATCCGAACGCCCTGCCGTTGAGGGAGGGAAGCGCGTCGACGCAGGCGATGGCGGCGGCATCGGAGCGGTCCGCTCCCGAGGCGAATCCCGACACGGCAGCGATATGTGCCTTCAGCTGGCTGTATCCCTCGTCGTTGCTCTTGTTGCCGTTGAAGCCCTTCTCGTCGATCAGCGCCTCCATCTCCCGGCATGCTCCGAGATAGTCGCAGAGCGGTTCGGCGAGCGGGCGGACGACGCCGGGAAACTTGAGCGATTCGAATCCGTCGACGCCCGAGGCGGCGGCAGCGCGCAGGCTCTTGACCATGCTGATGATGGTGGTGCCGAGGTCGCCCGAGGAGGTCGAGCGCCCACGGATGTCGAAGGCGGCGCAGAGTGCGCGGTACTCCTCGCGTTGGGAGAGGTCGCGGACGCAGTCGTCCACGGACTTCTCGAGGAGCTCCGCTGCCCTCGTTTCGGGGATGAGGGAGAGCTCCGGGTCGAGCCCGAGCTCGAAGGCATGCGCCTTGAGGATGCGGATGCACATGCCGTGGATGGTGCTGATCCATGCCGCATCGACATCGAGCGCATGATGCGCGAGGCGCTCGTCCGAGCGCAGGCGCGCGCGGATCCTCTCGCGGATCTCGTCGGCCGCAGCATGGGTGTAGGTGATCACGAGCACCTGGTCGAGGGAGGAGATGAAAGGCTCCCCGTTTGCACCGGAGCCGGGTGTGAGCGCCCAGGCGACGCGCTCTGCGAGCGTGGCGGACTTGCCCGAGCCCGCGCCTGCCGCCACGAAAAGCGGCGTGTCGAGCGAGGAGATGATGGCCTGCTGCGCGGGCGTAGGGATGGTGCGTGCCATGCTACATCCTCCTCTCGCAGCGCAGCACCGGGCAGAAGCGGCAGGACTCCGGCGTGCGCGGGCACGCCTCGATCCGACCTTCCGCCAGCCGTGCGATGACCTGGGCCACGCGCTCCTCCGTGGCATCGAGGAGCGCCTCGAACGTGATGCCGGGAGGCGGGCACATGGCTGCCTCGCGGCGGGAAGCCCCCTCCTCCCCCAGGATGCGCGGCAGGACGGATGCATCCGCAAGCCCCGCGATGACGTGGTCTGCCGGCTTCGCCCCCATGGTGGAGAGGAATACGGCGCCCACAACATGGAGTTCGGGGTGGAGCCTGCGGACGATCTGGGCGTAGGCGAGCGCTTGGATATGCTGGGGAAGCTCGAACGCGTCGATCGAGAAGCCCTCCCCCGGCCCCTTGGATGGGAAGATGTCGTACTCGGACGCGAAGCTCGAGGAACCCTTGTGCTTGTAGTCGATGATGAGCGCCTCGCCGTGCGGACCGACGTCGATGCGGTCGATGGTGCCCACGATCTCGGCGCCCGCATAGGTAACCCGCGTGCAGCCCTCGCCGCTGCCGAAGCGCAGCTCGAAGAAGCGCGGCTCGAAGCCGTCGAGGCGCTGGACCTCGAACGCAAGCGAGGCGTGGAGGTCGCGGCGCAGCAGCTCGACCTGGTATGCCTCGGATGCGGTATGCGGGACGAGCGACTGGGACTCGCGGCGCAGGGCGCGGGCGCGCTGGGCCTCGAGGTGCTCGTCGAAGACGCGGTCGAGCAGGTTGATGGCTTCGTCGAGGTTGGACGACGCGACCCGAGCGCCGGGGACGAAGGCGTCGCGCACGGCCTCCGCGGGATCGTCCGCCCCGATGAGGCCGCTGCCAACGGCGGCGCGGCGCAGCAGCTCGCGGTGGGTGCGCTCGAGCACCACGTGGGCGAAGGAGCCCTTCTGCATGTTGGTGAAGTCGGCATCGATGCCGTCGATCTTGATGCGGTTCTGCGTGTACCACTTGAGCGGGCACGCAAGGTAGTTCTCGATCTGGGTTGCGGAGAGCGAGAGCGGTGCGGCCTGCGGTCCGGCATCGCCGCGGGGCAGCACGAGCATCGAGCGGTCCTGGATGCAGTCCTGCTCGGGAAGCACGACGACGCCCTCGGAGGAAGGAGCCGTGCCCGATGCGGAGAGCTTCGCGGCGGGTTCGTCCTCGGCAGCGCACACGGATGGCAGCTCCGCGCCCTCGCCGTATGCCGCGAGAAGCTCCGAGAGCACGGCGGCGGGATAGGTCGCCTTCGCGTCATGGTCGCGTACGCTCCGCTCGACCACGACCGTCGTGCGGGCGGAGGCGAGCGCGCGGGCGAAGCGGTGGCGCGCCTGCGCGAGCGGATCGTAGGCGGACGCGACGCCGAGGTTGCGCATGAGGCGCGTGAGGGCATCGTCCTTCTGCTTGAGGGGCCATTGCGCGGAGGTGAGCTGCATGAAGATGACGGCATCGACCGACGCGGGCGCAAGCTGGGCAGCTTCCGCGCGCGAGCAGATGCGGACCGTGCAGGATGCATCCGCAGGACCCAGGCAGCGCGGCCCGGTGGCGGCAAGATCCGTGCACAGCGCATCGAGCATCGTGACGAGGTCGCCGACCGTGAAGGCATCAGCGCCCTGCGCCGAGAGGCCGAGATGCGCTGCCGATGCCTGGATCTGGGCGATCGCCTCAAGCGCGAACACCCCATCGGACGCGGGATCTCCGCCCGACTCGACGAGCTCGCGCGCGAGCAGATGCGCTGCGGAACCGATGCGGCCCTCGGCGACGAGGCGCGTCGCCTGGGCGCAGGCATGAGAGGTCGTCCCCTCGCGCTGCAGGAGCGCGAGGACCTCGCGCGGTGCGAGCGCGCGGTTGCCCCGCAGGCGCTTGTCGATCGCCCACGCGGCATCCTCGGAAACGCCCGAGATGGACGAGAGGAGGAAGTCGGTGAGGGTGCGCGGCGGCCACCAATCCATCGGCGGGAGCTGGCCCGGCGCGAGCGTGTCCCATGCACGGTCCGCTTCGACGAGATCGGAGACGCAACGGGCGAAGGCGATGAACGCTCTGCCCGCCGAGGTGATGCGCAGCGCGCGCTGCTCGGTTCCCTCGACGGCGAGTCCGCGGGCGGCGAGGCGCGGTGCGAGCGCATCCCACGCCGTACCCGGATCGGGCGCGCAGATGACGACATCCTCCGCGCCCTCGGATGCGAGGCGCGCGGCCTCGCGCACGATGAGCTCGGGCTCCGCGAAGGGACCCGCTGCGATGGCGCGGCGGACGGCTCCCGTGACGACGGGACGGGCGACGCCCTGCTCGCCGGCACGGAAGATGGCATGCGAGAGGATGGGGAGCTCGCCGGTGCCCGAGGGTGCCGTGCGGGTGCACGTCAGGCGCTCGGCGACGACGCCGCGCGCTGAGGCGGCGTGCTCGAGGTCTGTTGCGAACCGGCGGCCGAGCTCGGTCTGGGGCGAGCCGTCATCGCAGACCTGGACCACGAGCGGGCAGATGGCGGCGAGGTCGGAGAGGAACGCGATGGTGGCGAAGGGCACGTCATCGAAGCCCGCGACCGCGACCAAGGGCATCGCCACGCCCTCTGCCGCGAAGATGCGCGGAAGATCCGCCATGATCTGGCAGGGCTCGATGTAGCCGTGCTCCTCGATGCGCTCGCGGTAGCGCAGGGCGAGGTCGACGACCGCCTGCTCGGCATCCACCAGCGGGACGGCAGGCTCGCCGGGCAACCACGCGAGCGCCTCGCGGGTCAGCCTGCAGAGGCTGCGCACCATGCCCGCGGTGTGGGAGAGGCCATCGGCCGCATCCGCGCCCTCGAGCACCACGAGGCTGTAGGCCAGCGCGAGGCGCGTGGAGGGGTCGATAGGCGTCCGCCCGTCTCCCCAAACCTCCCAGCGCTCGCGCGCCCACGCCGCCGGCGTGGTGGCGGTGACGCCGATGGAGAGGCCGGGACGGGAGGAGAGCTCCTTGGAGACCTCGAGCGCCGTCGAGAACGACGGGACGAGCACGACGACGGGCCGTTGCTCGGATCGCGCAGCAGCAAGGCGCCCGATGAGCTCGGGGCCCAGGAGTACGGGATCATCTGTTGCAAGCAAGCTCAGCGACATGTGCACGTGCCCTCATCGTTCGATCTTCCGCCATCAATGATAGCGCGCGGACCGGACGAATTCCCGTGCAGGCCGGGCGGGTACGCCCTATGGCACGAGCAGCGCCGCGCCGATGAGCCCCGCCTCATCGCCGCACTCGGCGAGCGCGAACGTGAGCGATTCGGGTGCGAGCACGTAGCCCTTGGCTTTCCCATGCACGAGGTCGATGAAATCGGGGTTGAACAGCGCGACCGAGCCGCCCCACACGAAGATGCCCGGATCGACCACCGCGGCGACGTTGTTCACCAGCTTGGCGATGTTGTCGGCACCGCGCTCGACCACCTCCGTCGCAACAGCGTCGCCCCCATGCCAGAGCGCGAAGAGCTCGCGCGCGCCCATCTCGCGGCCGAAGCGCTCGCTCGCCATGCGCCCGAGCGCCGTGCCCGAGCACTGCAGCTCCACGCTGCCCGGGTTGAGGTCCCCGCGCACATACGGGTCCTCGTTCACGATCATGTTGAAGACCTCGGCCCCGAAGGAGTGGGCGCCGCCCACGATCTTGCCCTGGTAGATGAAGCCGCCGCCGAGACCGGTGGAGACGGTGAAGAAGAACACCGAATCGTAGCCCCTGCCGGCACCGGCGAGCGCCTCGGCGAGACCGGCCACGTTGGCATCGTTGTTGAGGAAGGCGGGCTTGCCCGTGAGATCCTCGAAGAAGCGCACGATCTCGAAGTTCTCCCACGTGGGGAGGTTGGGCGGGTTCAGGAAACGGCCGGAGGCGAAGTCTGCGGGTCCGGGACCTCCGATGCCGATGCCCGCATTATCGATGCCCCAGCCCTCGATGGCCGCTGCGAGACGGGCGAGGTTGGCCTCGGGTCCCTGGGCCCGGTCGTTGGGCACGACCTCCTTGAAGAGCATCGTTCCCGCATCGTCGAACGCCGCGACGCGCAGCTGGGTTCCGCCGATATCGATGCCGATACGGTTCATGGACGTCTCCTCTCGTCCGGGGCTTCCTGAAGCTATGATAATCGAGTACGTATTCGGAGGAGGGAGCTCCCATGAAGTTCGCCTATCTCATCCTGGGAAGCTCGTTCGACCCCGCGCGCGACCGCGCATCGATCGGCAACGGCAAGGCGACGATCGTGGGCGTCCCGAGCATCGACGCCGCATGCGACGTCGCACGCGAACTGGCCGACGAGGGCGTCGTGGCGATCGACGTGTGCGGCGGCTTCCGCGAGGAGGGTGCGCGCCGTCTCATCGAGGCGACCGGCGGCCGCGTGTGCGTCAGCCCTGCGCACTTCCTCCCCGAGCAGGAGGAGCTCAACCGCAGCCTCTTCGCCAAGAAGTAGGTTCGCGCACGGCTTCGTTCGATAATCTATAATCGTTGCGTTCACGCGCAACGGTTGGGAGCTGACATGCCCGCATTGATCACGCACCATATCTTCGGCCAGGACGCCGTCGCAACGCTTGCGGACGAAATCGTGGAGGGGCAGGAGGAGCTGCTCGCCTTCCTGCTCGGCAACCAGGGTCCCGATCCCTGCTTCACGCGCGCGCTCGGCAAGCTCTCGACCACGGCGGCGACGCGCCGCTTCGGCAAGGAGATGCATGCGCGGAAGATGTCCACGGCGCTTTTCTGCGCACGCGATGCCGTCGCGCACCTCCCCGAATCCGACGCCCGCATCGGCCGCGCCTTCGTGCTGGGCCTCGTGGGCCACTACGCCCTCGACAGCATCGCGCATCCCATCATCTACGCCGGCCAGAAGGAGCTCGCCGCGCTTCACGATGAGCTCGGCGACGCCGAGCGCGAGCTGCACGGCCTCATCGAGAGCGAGCTCGACACGTGGGTCCTCTGGGAGAAGCGCAGCCAGGACGTGCGCGACTTCCTGCCCGCGAGCGCGCTCGCACGGACCGATGCCATCGACCGCGTCTCCGGCGCCATCATGAGCGCCGTTGCCCTCAGGGTCTTCTCGATCCAGATCCCCTCCGCCGAGTTCCCGGCAGCCGTGCGCGACTACGAGATCTACCTGCGCGCCATCGACGACTACGATTCCGCGAGCTCCGTGCTCATCTCCACGGTCGAGAAGCTCGTGCGCCCGCACTCGCTCACGCGCGCGATGGCGCACCGCCCGAATCCCACGCACGAGTGCGCTGCGGCGAACCTCGACCGCAACGACTGGCTCGATCCGTGGACGGGCGTGGTGCGCTGCGAGAGCTTCGCAGACCTCTACGATGAGGCGCTCGCGAAGTATCCGCAGATGGCCGAGGCGCTTGTCCGCGACGACCGCCCGACGTTCGATAAGCTGGGCGCCGGGCTCTCCTACGAGGGAAAACCCGGCGCCCGAGAATAACCCGGCTGTTAAGCGAGCTGCTAGACGCGCGCGAAGTAGAGCGTGTCGCTCGACTCGATGATGGCGAGTCGGTTGGTGGAGGGGTCGAACTCGAGCGGGGAATGCTGGGTCTTGCCATCTGCTGAAAGGTCGACCGCGCCCTTGGTCGGGCCGTCGAAGGACCACGTGCCCTCCATCTGCTGGCTGCCGAAGAAGTCGATGACGAAGGTGCCGTCGGCATTGAGCGTCAGGGTGCACACGAGGCCGTTGTCCTTGAGCGTCGCGAGGTCGTCGGCGCTGATGGCATCGTCAGAACTGTCGGCGGTCATCTCGACGAGCTCCCAATCGCCCACGTAATCGGGGGAGTAGTCCTTGGAGCCGCCGCAGCCCACGAGGGCGATGCAGAAGACGGCGAGGATGGCGAGGATGGACAGGAAGCGCTTCTTCATGATCATTTCTCCTTGCCTCATTGGAAGAATACTAACCACGGGAAAAGGATACAACACCGGAATCAGTAATGGGTTTGAAGCGCCTATCCGGTCGTGCGAACGTAGTATGACGTGCTGCTTCCCTCGATGTGCGCGAGCCTGCCGGTGTCCGGGTCGTACGAGAAGCTGGTGAACGTCCCGTTGCTCGCGGCCATGGCCTCCGTGGGGCTCGTGGCGATCCAGTACCCCGTGAGCCTCTCCGTGCAGTAGATGTCGATGACATAGGTTCCGTCCCCGTACAGAGTCAGCGTGACGACGTAGCCGAGGTCCTTGAGATCCTGATTCTCCTCGATGCTGCGCGAGTCCTCCGAATCGTCGGCAACGAGCTCTTCGAGCTCCCAGCTGCCGACAAGACCGCCTGCATGCTCCCCCGCACCTTCGGCATGGGGATCCCAGTCGCGCAGGAAGATGAAGGCTGTCGGTCCCGCCGGATACACCAGATACCCGGTCAGAGGATCGTAGAGCACCTCAGCATCCTCGCCCTCCAGAGTCAGGATGCAGGATGTGGCGTCCCGGATGGACCAGGTTCCCGAACCTTCCGTTTCATCGCGGATGAGGAAGGCCCACGTGCCATCCTCGCGCAGGTCGATGCCCGAGGCATACCCGGAGAGCGCGAGAATCCTGATCGTATCCCTGCTTAAGACATGATCCTCGGATCCGATCATGGCCACGAGATCCCTCGGACCCGTGAAGATGTCGGAAGAATCGGTTCCCGCATCGGGTTAGTACGACCGCATGAAGGCCATCGTCGTCGGCCCGGACGCGAGCGTCAGGCGACCGGTCGCGGGATCGAGCAACGCGTCAATGGCATCTCCGTCCGTCGTCAGCACGCACGATGTGGCGCTCGAAGCGTCCCACACTCCCCCGGCTTCATTCTCCGCATCCGTGAAGCAGAGCCGCCATGACCCGTCCTCCGAGAGGGTGAGGCGCATGACCTTGCCATTGACCCTCATGAAGGCGATTTCCTCATCGGCCAATGGGACATCCTCGGATCCCTCGAAGGAGACGAGGTCCCACGTGCCGATGAACGCGGAGGAGTAGTCCTCCCCGGGCTCGGGTGCGCTCGGAGCAGCGCACCCTGCGAGGAGGGCGCAGAGAAGGAAGGGCATCGCGACGATTGCCAGCAGGCGTTTCCTCATGTCCGTTCCCTTGTCCGTCGGGCTAGGCTGGAGCCTCGCCCGTCTCGATGATGCGGATGAGGGCGTCCTCGTCGAGCACCGGCACGCCGAGCTGCTGCGCCTTCGCGAGCTTCGAGCCGGCGGCTTCGCCCGCGATGACATAGCTCGTCTTCTTGGAGACGGAGCCCGACACCTTGGCGCCGAGCGCCTTCAGGGCATCGCCGGCGGCATCGCGCGTGTAGCGTTCGAGGGCGCCCGTGAGCACGAAGGTGAGGCCGGCGAGCGTCTGCGGGCGCTCGGGGGCGGTCCGCTCCTCCTCGAGCACGACGCCCGCCCGGCGCAGGCGCTCGAGCACGGCGACGTTCTCGGGCACCGAGAAGAACCCGCGCACGGATGCGGCGATCTTGGGGCCGATGCCGTCGATGGCGGCGATGTCCTCCTCGGAGGCGAGCATGAGGGCCTCGAGGCTGCCGAAATGGTCGGCGAGGAGCTTGGCCACGTTGGCGCCCACGTGCCTGATGCCCACGCCGAAGAGCACGCGCGCGAGCCCGCGGCGCTTGGATTCCTCCACCTGCGCCATGACCTTGGCGGCGATGACGGGCCCGACCACGATCCGCTCGCCGGCGACGCTCGTCCTGCCGGTCCAGACGTTGGCGAGAGACTCCCCGTCGAGCCTGTCGTAGAAGTCGGCGACATCGGAGAGGAGCCCCTGGTCGACCATGCGCTTGATGAGCTCGTCGCCGAGGCCGTCGATGTCCATGGCGCCGCGGCTGCCCCAGTGGATGAGGCGCTCGACGGCCTGCGCGGGGCAGTCGATCGACACGCAGCGGTAGGCGACCTCGCCCTCCTCGCGCACGACGGCGCTTCCGCAGGAGGGGCAGCGGGCGGGCATCTCGAAGTCGACGGAATCGGCGGGCCGGAGCTCCGGCACGTGGCCCACGACCTCCGGGATCACATCGCCCGCCTTGTGGACCACGATGGTGTCGCCCACGCGGACGTCCTTGCGGCGGATCTCGTCGATGTTGTGGAGCGTGGCGCGCGCGATGGTGGAGCCCGACACGAGCACCGGGTCGAACTCGGCGACCGGCGTGAGCACGCCCGTGCGTCCCACCTGGATGCGGATCTCGCGCAGGACGGTGCGCTTCTCCTCGGGCGGGAACTTGTAGGCGATGGCCCAACGCGGCGCGCGGGCGGTGAAGCCGAGCGCCTCCTGGCTGGCGAAGGAGTCGACCTTCACGACCACGCCGTCGATGTCGTAGGGAAGGTCGCCGCGATGCGCGAGCGCATCGGCGCAGAAGGCGTGCACCTCGGCGGCGGAGCGGCAGCGGCGCGCATTGGGATTCACCGAGAAGCCCGCGGCCTTGAGCCAGAGCAGGAACTCCCACTGGCTCGCCACGTGCAGCGGCGCGGTGTCGGCCACGGCATAGACGAAGGTGGCGAGGTCGCGCGCGGCGGTGATGCGCGGGTCCTTCTGGCGGAGCGACCCGGCGGCGGCGTTGCGCGGGTTGGCGAAGGGGCTCCTGCCTGCGGCATCGGCCTCCTCGTTCAGGCGCACGAAGCTCTCCTTGGGCATGTAGACCTCGCCGCGCACCTCGATGGAGGTGCCGAACCCTCCGCCGTCGACCTGTGCGAGGCCCTCCTGGGCGAGCGAGCGCGGGACGTCGGAGATGGTGCGGATGTTGTCGGTGACGTTCTCCCCCACCACGCCGTTGCCGCGCGTCGCCGCGCGGACGAGATGCGCATCGCGGTAGGTCAGCGCGACGCCGAGGCCGTCGATCTTGAGCTCGCAGGTGTAGGCGACGGGATTGGCCTCGCTCGCGCCAAGCGCCGCGTCGGTGCGCTCGAGCCACTCGTCGAGCTCGTCGAGGTCCATCGCATCGTCCATCGAGTACATGCGGGCAGCATGCTCGACCTCCTCGAACTGCTGCGAGACGTAGCCGCCGATGCGCTGCGAGTAGGAGTCGGGCGTCACGAGCTCGGGATGCTCCTTCTCGATCGCAAGGAGCTCCTGGAGCAGCCGGTCGAACTCGGCGTCGGTCATCTCGGGGGCGTCGAGGGCGTAGTAGGCGTAGGCCGCCTGGTTGAGGATCCCGTTGAGCTCCGCCCAGCGCGCGGCGGGAACCTTCGCCGCAGGTGCGGGCTTCTCGGCGGTGACGGGCTGCTCGTCGAAGAGGTCGCCGAACAGCGACAGCTGGGTTCCCACGGTATCCTTGGCCATGCGCATCTCCTCGCGTCGGGTTTGCCGGTTGCTATTATCGCACGCGGGAGGGCGGCGCGGTTGTTTGAGACGCCCCCGAACACGAAGCCGGCCCCCCGAAGGGAGCCGGCTTCCGGGAAGGAAGGGCGCGGTGGCGTGTTGCGACGCGCACCTTTGCCTGTTCTCTGAGAACTATGCCTCGCACGTGGTGAGGGCGGGCACGCAGTACTTGGCGGTGCGGGCGTCCTCGATCTTGCCGGCATAGTTCAGGCCGAAGCCGAAGTCGTAGACGTTGCCCTCGGAGTCGGTGTAGGGCTCGGTATCGCGCGGGGTGTCCTCGAGCTGTTTCTCGACGGCGAGCATGTCCTTGGGCATGCCCATGGGGAGCAGGCCGGAGGGCTCGTACTTGCCGGTCACGATGTTGCACGCGGCCTCGGTGGAACCGGACATGGACACGAGGATGGCGTCGACCTCGGACTCGAACTCGTGCACGCACATGGGCTGCATGATGTCGAGGATGACGATGCAGGGCTTGCCGGCCTCATGGGCGACCTTCGCGGCGTCGAGGATCTGGTCGAGCTGGGCCTCGTTGACGACCATCGAGGTCTTGCCGTAGTAGGAGCGGTTCTCCTTGGTGCCGTCGGGCAGGATGTCACCGGCGATGGAGACCTGGCGCACGAACTCGTTGTCGGCGGTGTAGGGGCGGTACTGCACGGACAGGGGGATCCACTCCATGTTCTCGTTGCGGCCGTCACGCGCGGCGGCGTTGATGGGGGCGGCGGCGCACACGAGCACGTAGTCCACGTCGGCGATGTCGGCGGCGGTAAGGCGGGTGATGTCTGCGGGAGCGGGCGTGGGGTTGCCGTCCTTGTCGGCCTCGCCGGTGAGGGTCTCGGCGAGCGTGTCGGTCACGACCTCGAAGTACTTCTCGAGGGTGCCGATGGGAAGCGGCAGGCCGGCAGATGCGGGGTTGTCCTTCCAGGGCGAGGTCTCCATGGTGCCGGCGATGTGCTGGGCGGCGGTGTAGCGCATGGGGACGTAGGCCTTGGGCATGGCGTCGCCGGAGGCGGCCTTGATCACGCCGTCCTTGTTCTTGAGCATGACGATGCCCTTGATCTGAGCCTCGAGGGCGGACTTGATGGACTCCTCGTTACCCTTGTCGACATCGGAGCGGGCAGCGTCGACGTCCACGTAGGGATCCTCGAAGAGGCCGGTGTTGAAGTAGGCGAGCAGGAGGCGCTTGGCGGAAGCCTCGAAGTTGGCGCGGGCGGCATCCTCGCCGAGCTCGGCAACCATGTCCTCGTAAGCGGAGATGAGCAGACCGGGGTCGTTCACGCCGCCCATCTGGTCGACGCCCACGGAGACGGCCTTGGAGGCGCGCTTGGCAGGAGTCCACTCCTCGCCCTCGAGACCCCAGCAACGATAGCTGGAGGAGCCATCGGGCACCTTGTCGGCGCAGACGAACCAGTCGGTGCAGGCAGCACCCTCGAAGCCAAAGCGCTCGCGCAGGGTCTGGCGGATCTTGAACTCGGAGAAGCCGGAGCCCACAAGCTCGCCGTACTCCTCGTCCTCGCTGTATGCGATGGTGTAGGAGGTCATAACCTCGGCAGCGGAGCCGGTCTTGCCGTTGAGCTTGAAGGCGCCGTCGACGAACGGAATCATGAGGGCCTCGAACTGGCCGCCGGGATAGATGGCGTACTTGCCGCCCTCGGGGTGGGCCTCACGGCCGCCCTCGGAAGCGCCCTCGGCCGGCCAGTGCTTGACCATAGCCGCCACGGAACCGGTGCCCCAGCCCTGGTCCTCGCCGTTCACGACCGTGGACTGCAGGCCGTCGCAGAGCGAGCGGCACATATCGCGGGAGAGTGCAGGGTCCTCGCCGAACGTGCCGGAGTAGCGCTGCCAGCGCGGGTCGGTGGAGACGTCGGTCTGCGGGCCGAGGAACGTGGTGATGCCCATCTCGCGCAGCTCGCGGCCCATGCCGGCGCCGGCCTGCTTGGCGATCTCGGGATCGAAGGTTGCGGCGAGGCCGAGGTTGCCGGGCCAGTTGGTGCAGTTGCTGCCGTTGCGCGGGTCGGATGCGAAGTTGATGGGCACCTTGTAGGGGCTGGCCTCGACGTAGGCCTGCAGGCGGTTCGCGAACTCGGCCTGCTGGAACGCGGGGTAGCCGGAGAGCGCATTCAGGACGGCGCGGACGTTGTTGTCGAGGAACGCCTTCTGGTCGTCGGTAAGCTCCTCGCCCTCGATGGTGCGCTGGTGCGCGGAGAAGCACATGAGGCCGGCGATCTGCTCGATGGTGAGGCGGCTCGCCAGGTCGGAGGCGCGCTCATCGGCCGAGAGGCGCCAGTCGGCGTACGGCACGAGCTCGCCGGTGCCCTCGAAGTCCTTGAAGTACTTGCCGTCGACCTCGATGAGGCCGAGACCGCTCTCGGGCGAGTAGGAGAGGCGGGCGCCGCCGTCCTGCTCGACGACCATGTAGCCGAAGCCGGAGTCGACGCCGATGCCGGCGGCCTCGGGCTCGGGAGCGGGCTCGTCGCCACCCTGCGGTGCCGCGTTGTTGCATGCCGCGAGGGCAGCAGCGGTCGCAGCGGCGGAGGCGGCGAGGAAGTTCCTGCGTGACATGGAGTTGGACATGTGAAACCTACCTTCCCTGTATACGGCCCCTATCGGGCTCTATCCTTGGACGCATTGTAGGAAGGGCGCAGAAAGGGCCGCTAGACGCCCTGCATGGAATGCGCGATTCAGTGCGCAACTTGTCCGTCGGGCATGACGATGGGGAGCAGGATCGAGAGGGAGAACCTGCCCTCTGTTGGCGTGATGACCATGTTGCCGCCCAGACGGTCGACGATCATCCGGATGCTCTTGAGGCCGAAGCCGTGGTAGCGCTCGTCGTCCTTGGAGGTTTGCGGCATGCCGTCGACGAGCTCGACCGTGCCCAGACAGGTATTCTCCACATAGATGCGCGCGAACGCCCCTTGACGCTCGACGCGTAAATAGATCATGCGATCCTCGGGGTTCGGAAGCTTCTCCGCAGCCTCGATGGCGTTGTCGAGCGCGTTGCCGAAGAGCGTGTAGAGATCGACGGCGCCGATGCCGTCGAGGCAGCTGCCGTCGGCGATGCAGGTGAACTCGATCGAGCGACCCTCGCAGAGCAGGCTCTTCTCGGTGAGCACGGTGTCAAGCGCGGGGTTGCCCGTGCGCGCCGTGCTGTCGTAGATGAGGACCGCCTGCTCGAGCTCGCCGATGGTCCTGTCGCGCTCGCTTCCCGCAGGCATGTCGCGCAACGCGGCGATCTGATGCTTGAGGTCGTGGCATTTGATGTTGATGAGCTCGACGTTCTCCTGGGAGAGGCGCTGCTGGCGCTCGCGCTCCACCATGATCTGCTCGAGGATCTCGCGCTCCTGCTCCATGGACGAGCGGCGGAACACATCGAACTCGATCATGAGGAGCATGAAATTGCAGATGATCGCGAGCAGTGCGGTGGGCGGTGCCTGGAGCCCCGCCCTGCGGACCCAGGTGTTGAGGATGTTCGTGACGAGCAGGGCGAGCACGACGAACGCGAGCATGAAGGCATTGCTCACATTGGGATCATGGTCCCGGGGAGAACGCTTCACGATAGCCAGATAGATGGCAACCGCAACGAGAAGCGATACGGTGAGTTTGAATCGGCCGAGCGCTTCGCCCTCGAGCGGAAAGCCCGGGAAGTAGATCTCGACGCGCCTGACATAGTAGATGAGGTTCTCCGTGGCATACCCTGCAGCTCCGTAGAAGAGCGCCTGCCGCTTCGAGCACTCGAATGCCAGATGGATGGCTGCAACCGATGCGAAGAAGATGACCGTCGTGGTGAACGAGACGATCCAACCAGAACCGATGATGCCGTTGAGGACATGCGAGTTGAACAGGACGATATACGCGACGATTGCAGCGATGCCGCGCGCGATGGGGACACGACGCTGCAGCATGGGCAGGCAGAAGAGCAGCTCGCAGGCGAGCAGGATGTTGCTGAAGGACTCTACGTAAGGCCAGAACTCAGGCATTTCAGCTACCAAGGGGTTTGGTAAGCGCGTCCATGAAGCTCTTCTTGCGCCCGCGGCTCATCTTGAGCACGTCTCCCCCTTCGACGGCCACCATGTCCTGTCCCACGTTCACGACGCGCGAGAGGTTCACAAGGTAGCACGCATTGCAGAGGGCGAAGTCGAAAGGCTCGAGGGCGGCGCAGGTGTCCTTCATCGTGCCCCACGCCTCGAACGTTCCCTTGAGGCCATGATAGATAAGCTTATGGCCCATGACCTCAACGTAGATGATTTCTGCGGTGTCGATGTAGCGCAGGCCCTCCCGCGTCTCGACGGAGATGCGCGACCGCTTCTTGCGCGAGGCCGCATCCACGGCGCGGCCGAACTTGAACGCGAAGGAGGTGTAACGCACCGGCTTCACGATGAAGTCGATGGCGCTCACCTCATAGCCTTTGATGGCGTACTGGGCCATGTTGGTCACGAAGATGATCTCGGAGGTGATGCCTGCCTTGCGCAGCACGCGCGCCGCATCCATGCCATTGACCTGGTCCATCTCGATGTCGAGCAGGACGATGTCCTCGGTGGCGCCGGAGGCGAGGAACTCCTTCCCGTCCGCATAGCAGGAAGCGACGATCTGCTCGCCCCGCTCATCGGCGAAGCGCTCGACCATGCCAGCAAGCTCGCCGCGCACCCCAGCCTCATCATCGACGATCGCGACCCTCAGCATGCCCCCTCCTCATCACGGAACAAAGCAGACAGAGTCACGCTACACCGATGGGGTGTCACGTTTCTAGGGGTATTGCCTAGAATGCGCCACCGCCTGCATGATTTGCAGGATCGGCGACCGCGGCCTTGAAGCCCGCGCCCTCGACGGCTGCGATGAGCTTCGCGTTGTTCGCGACCATGCCCGCCTCGAGCGTGGCCCTTCCCTCCTCGAGCGAGACCTCGACGTTGCGCACGCCGGGAACGGCCTCGAGCGCCGCCTTGGTCTTGGCGACGCACTTCATGCAGTGCATGCCCTCGATCGTAAGCTCGACGTTCCTCATTGCTTCCTCCTTCTTTCCCTCATCAGGGGATACTCCCCTGATGACTGATTCGCTCGGTTTCCAGAGACGCAGGCGCAGCGCGTTCGTGACCACGAAGACGCTCGAGAAGCCCATGGCGGCGGCGCCGATCATGGGGTTCAGCGTGATGCCCCAGGGTGCGAGCACGCCCGCCGCAACGGGGATGCAGATGGCGTTGTAGAACAGCGCCCAGAACAGGTTCTGGCGGATGGTGCGCATGGTGGCCCGGGAGAGCTCGATGGCGTTCGCGGCATCGGAGAGGTCGGAGCGCATGAGCACGATGTCGGCGGATTCGATGGCGATATCGGTGCCGGCTCCGATGGCGATGCCTACATCGGCGCGGGCAAGAGCGGGCGCATCGTTGATGCCGTCGCCCACCATCGCGACCTTCGACCCGTCCGCCTGCAGCACGCGGACCTTCTCCTCCTTCTGGTCGGGAAGCACGCCCGCGACCACCTCATCGACGCCCACCTCGGCCGCAACGGCGCGGGCGGTGCGCTCTGCATCGCCGGTGAGCATGACGGTGCGCACGCCGAGGTCATGGAGTCGCGCGATCGCCGAAGCGCTCGTCTCCTTGGCGGGATCGGAGACGGCGATGAGGCCGAGCAGACGGCCGTCGAGCGCGAAGAAGAGCGACGTCTTCGCCTGATCGGCGAAACGCTCCGCAGCAGCTTCGAGCGGAGAGGCGTCCACGCCGCCCTCGGACATGAGCAGCGCGTTGCCCGCAAGCGCCTCCGCATCGTCCACGATGGCGGCGAGGCCCATACCCGGGATCTGGCCGAACCCCTCGACCACGGCGCCGTCATCGCAGCCGGGCGCCTTCGCATCGGCATAGGAGATGATGGCGGAGGCGAGCGGATGCTCGCTCTTGCGCTCGAGGGCGGCCGCCACGCGCAGGAGCTCGTGTTCCGGCGCGCCGTCGGCGGCGACGACGTCGGTCACGCGGGGCACTCCCTCGGTCATGGTTCCGGTTTTGTCGAGCACGACGGTCCCGACCGAGCAGGCGGTCTCGAGCGACTCCGCGCTCTTGATGAGGATGCCGTGCGCAGCGCCGCGGCCCGTGCCCACCATGATGGCCGTGGGCGTGGCGAGGCCGAGCGCGCAGGGACAGCTGATGACGAGCACCGAGACCGCATGCGTGAGCGCGGTGGCGAAGTCGCGGGAGATGATGGTCCAGACGATGAACGTGATGGCTGCAATGCCGATCACGATGGGCACGAACACGCCGGCGACCTTGTCGGCGAGACGCTCGATGGGCGCCTTCGATCCCGTGGCCTCATCGACGAGGCGGATGATGCCCGCCAGCGTCGTATCCTCCCCCACCGCCGTCGCCTCCATGGCGAACCATCCGCGCGTGGAGACGGTTGCTCCCGTGACCTGCGAACCGACGGTCTTCCCCACGGGGATCGGCTCGCCGGTGATGGCGCTCTCGTCGACCGATGCGGCGCCTTCGACCACGATGCCGTCGACGGGGATGGACTCACCCGCGCGCACGATGACGCGATCTCCCACGCGCACCTGCTCCGTGGGGATGGTCTGCTCGACGCCGTCGCGGACGACCGTGGCGGTCTTGGGGGCGAGGTCCATGAGCGCGGTGATGGCGCCCGTGGTGCGGCCCTTGGCGCGCGCCTCGAAGAACTTGCCGAGCGTGATGAGGGTGAGGATCATGCCCGCGGAGTCGAAGTAGAGGTTGTGGAACGCGGCGTGGACAGTTTCCATGTCTCCGTGTCCGAGCGAGATCGCCATGCGGTAGAGGCCCACGATGCTCCAGATGGCAGACGCCGCGGAGCCCAGGGCGATGAGCGAATCCATGTTGGGGGAGCCATGGAAGAGCGTCTTGAAGCCTGTGATGAAGGTGCGGCGGTTGGCGAAGAGGATGGGGACGCAGAGGAGCAGCTGCGTGAGCGCCGCGGCCATCATACCCTCGTGCCCGGAGAGCGCAGCGGGCTGCGGCCAGCCGAACATGGGGCCCATGGCCACGTAGAACAGCGGCACCGCGAAGATTGCCGAGATGATGAGCTGGCGGCGCTTCTCCTCGATGGCTTCGTTCGCGATCTTGGAGGGGTCGGGTGCCGATGCGGTGGAGCGGGAGGTCCCCGCGTGCTCGGATGCTCCGTGCGGGATGCGCGGGATGGCGCCGTATCCTGCGCGCTCGATGGCCGAGATGACCGCGGAGCAGGTCGCATCCGTGCCGTCATAGACGAGCTCCATCGAGTTCTTGAGCAGGTTGACGTTGGCCTCCTCGACGCCTTCGACGGATGATGCCGCCTTGCCCACACGCGCCGAGCAGGCCGCGCAGGTCATTCCCGTGATGTCGAACGTCTCCTTCATTCCAAACCTTTCCGAACCTGCAATTGGGGACGGTTCCTTTTTCCGGGAAAACCGCGAAAAAGGAACCGTCCCCAATTGCAGGTCACGAGAACTTCCTCAGGAGGTCCATGACCTCGCCGACGATCTCGGTGTTGCCGGCCTGGACCTGCTCGACCACGCAGGTCTCGAGATGGTCCTGCATGATCTCGCGCGAGATCGCCTTCACGGCCTTCTCGACAGCAGCGAGCTGCGTCAGGACATCGCCGCAGTAGCGGTCGTCCACGACCATCGCCTTGATGCCGTTCAGCTGTCCGACGGCGCGGTTGATGCGCTTCTCGACATCGCGCTTGAGCTCGTCGGAGCGCGGGGTGTGTTTGTGCGCGCAGCAGCAAGTCTTCTGGGCCATGCCGATCCTCCTCACCGTGGCTTCCCACTGTGATACTATACCCCCTAGGGGTATATGTCAACGTTACGAGAAGTTCCTGTCAAAGGGACAGGTTATTTGACAGGAATTCCGAAGCAGCATGAGAAGTTTCTGTCAAATAACCTGTCCCTTTGACAGAAACGCTAGCGGTTCGGGGAGCCGATCATGAGGCGGATGATCTCCTCGTCGGTCTGGCGCATGCCGTCGCGTGCAAGCCTGCCCACCGCCTCGATGGTGTTCTCCACGCCCTTGACCACGATGCCGTCGCCGCCGAAGAACTCCTCGCCGCGCACCTGCATCTGCCAGCCCAGAAGACCGGCCTCCACGGCGGAGGCGATCTTGGCCGCGCAGCTCGGCTTGGCGCCGTCGCAGATCATGCCCGAGTTGATGGCGACGGCGTTGACCACGGTGTGGGCGATCTCGTCGGCCTTGCCCCCATGGAGGTAGCAGATGCCTGCGCCGGCACCGCACCCCGCGCTCGTCGCGCCACAGTATGCGGAGAGGCGCCCGATGCCCGTCTTGAGGTGGATCGTGGTGAGGTTGGAGACCACAAGCGCCCGCAGGAGCAGCTCGTGGGAGACCCCCATCTCGCGCGCGAACACGATGACGGGAAGCGAGGCGGTGATGCCCTGATTGCCGCTGCCCGAGTTGATGACCACGGGCAGCTCGCACCCGCTCATGCGCGCATCCGACCCTGCCGCCGCGGCCGCCTTGGCGCGATTGTGCACGGTTCCGCCGTACGCATCCATGAGCACCCTGCCGATGCCGGCGCCCCAATGCTCGGTGAACCCCGCATCGGCGATCGCGGTGTTGCAGGAGATCTGCCGCTCGAGCACCTCGGCGACCTCGTCGAGCGCCACGGTATCCGCATACTCGACGATGCCCTCGATGGATAGGATGCTCCGATCGGTCTGCTCCCCGCAGCCCGCCTGCTCCACGGGTCGGTCGACCAGCACCTCCCCGTCTCGCTCGACGCGGACCACGTTGGTGTGAGCGCCGGCGATGCGCACGAGCGCGCTCTGCCCCGCCGCCTCCACGCGGATGCGGATGTCGAGCACGGTTTCGCCCGAGGTCGGCTCGAGCGAGAACGACGCGCGCTCGAGGAACGCGGAGATGGCGGGCAGGTCGTCGGGGGAGATCCTCGCCAGCACCTCGAGCTCTGCCGCGGCATCGCCGGCGACGATGCCGGCGGACGCGGCGGCGCGCATGCCCTTGAGCCCGCCCGTATGCGGAACGACCACGCTCTTGACGTTCTTGATGATGTTGGGGCTCACGGACAGGTCGACGGTGTCGGGCAGGCACCCGAGCGTCTCGCGCGCCAGCGCCGCCGCGTAGGCGATGGCGATGGGCTCCGTGCACCCCATGGCGCAGACGAGCTCCTCGCGGAGGATACGGGTGTAGGCGTCCATCGTCGCGCGGTCCATCGCAGCACCCCTACAGCTTCATGAGGTTGCCGCCGTAGATGTCCATCATGTAGACGTTGCCGTCGTCCTCGTTGGTGAAGAAGATGAAGCCCTCGACCACGCTGATGTCGTCGATCTTGTAATCGGTGAGCACGGTGCCGCCCGCAGCTCCGAGCTCGGAGCGGAACAGGTGGAGCGATTCGAGCGAGCTCATGCCCACGATACCGTACGGGCTGACCACGGGATCGTAGATGCCCATCATGATGAGCGTGCGGTCCTCGAGCGTCTCGGCATCGAGCATATGGAAGCCGTGGTCGCCGAGGTCGTTGTAGAAGATCCATCCGTCGCAGACCGTGATGGAGTCGACGCCGTTCCTGGTGAGCTTGGTCGCCTCGCTGCCGTCGAGGTTGGCGCGGTACAGGCACCGGCCGTCCTCGTCGTTGGCCCAGTACATCCTCCCGTCCCAGATCGTGAGGTAGTAGAGGCCCGTCGTCGAACCCTCGCAGCGCAGGTCGGTGCCGTCGAGGGCGATGCTGTAGAGCTTGAGGCTGTCGAGCGAGTTCTTGAAGTACATGCGCCCGTCCACGATCATGAACTCCTCGAACATGCCGTTGTAGAGCGTCGTCTGCTCGGAACCGTCGGTCCTCATGCGGCAGATGTTCTCGACGTAGCCGCTCGAGCCGACGGTGCTGTAGTAGATGTAGCCGTCGATAACGCCGATGGAGCTGCAGCGCTCATCGCTGAGCTGGGTCCGCTCGGAACCGTCGAGGCGCATCCTGTACAGGCAGCCGTCGCTGCCGCGGAAGTAGAACCACTCGCCGTCGGATGCCGCGAAGGCATCGTTCTGGTAGTTGCCCTGGAAGTTGCCCTGCGTGCCGGTGTTGGCGGGGTCTGCGATCTGCGCGCTGCCGCTGGTGGGGATGGCGATGGATTCAATCGGACCGGAGGCCTCGCCCTCCTCCGGCGCCTCTGCCGCCGTCTCGGGCACGTCCGAATCGGTTCTGCCGGAGCCGCCGATGAGCCGCGGAAGCAGGATGGCGCAGGCAAGCGCAAGCACCCCGAGGACGGCGATGACGGGGATCAACCAGGCGGGGCGCTTCTTCTCGATCACGATGGTCGGCATGCTCGCGGGCATCTGCTGGACCGGCGCACCGGAGAGGAGCCCCCTCACCCGCGCGTCGAGCTGCTTGATGCTCTGGTCGAGCGGCGATGACAGGGCGTCGAGCCAATGCACGGTCGAGAGGTAGTACTGCATGCCCTGCGTGGGCATCGAATTCGTCATCTTGAAGGGGATGATCGTCACGCCGTTGCTCACGGCCAGGTTCACCTCGCGCGCGACCTGCGTCGAGGTGTTCGCATAATCCGTGAAGAGCAGCACCATGACCTTGGCGCCCCTGATTGCATCCATGATGGACGCAGCCCAATCGGCGCCGGGAACGATATCGCGCGGCGCATACCAGCAGCGGCTCCCCTTGAATTCCAGATACGAGACGATCGCGTCCGCGACCACCTTGTCCTTGTGCGAATAGCTGACGAAGACGTCGTGAGCCATCGTAGGTCCCTTTCTCCAATCTCCTGATATATTGGCTAGGCTACGATGCTCGATACCCGTCTGGACCCGCGCTATTCACCGCGCTCGGCTAATGCGGCGATTAATCGGCAAACGACCTGCTATGCATCCTCGTCCACGCTCGCCGCAGCCGCGCGCGCCTCGTCGAGGAGCCCCTTCATCGTGGGGTTGTTGCGGGTGAGCTTGCGGATCGTGAGGCCCTGCGCCTTGTCGTTGGCGAGGCGCAGCGCGTTCTCGGAGGCGACAAGCTTCTCCTTGGTCTTCTGGAGGTCGGCGATCGCCTTGTCGATGCTCTCGATGGCCTCCGCGTAGCGCTTCCCGGCGCGCTCGAAATCCTTGCCGAACCGCTCCTGGAAGTCGACCAACGCCTCCTCGAAATGGGTGACGTCGAGGTTCGCACGGCGCATCTGCGCGAGCTCGGACTTGTACGACGCCGCATTGAGGGCGGCATTGCGCAGGATGCCGATGATCGGGATGAAGAACTGCGGGCGGACGACGTACATCTTCTCGTACTGCCAGGAGACGTCGACGATGCCGGCGTTGTAGAGCTCGCTCTCGGGCTCGAGCGTGGAGACGAGCACGGCGTACTCGCAGCCCTTCTTGTGCCGATCCGCATCGAGCTTTTTGAGGTGCGCATCGTTGGTCTTGTGGCGCGTGGCGTCCTGCTGCTCGGTCTTCATCTCGAACATGATCGAGACGATCTCGGTGCCGTCCTCGTCGCACTCGCGGAAGATGTAGTCGCCCTTGGTGGGACGGTCGTCCTCCCCCTCGCTCACGGCGATGGTGTCCTTGGTGAACTCGGCGCGCGGGAACGCCGTGGCGCGGATGCGGTTGAACTCGATCTCGCAATGCTGCTCGAGCGACTCGCCGAGCAGCTTGGTGTTGAGCCTGGAGCGCTGGTCGAGGATGCGCTCGATCTCGGCGTCCTTGTCGCGCAGGGCGAGGTCATGGGCCTTCTGCTGCTCGAGGAGCTGCGTCCTGAGGGAGGTCTCGGTGGTCTGGGCCTCGCTCCTGAGCGTGACGAGCTGGCCCGAGAGCTCCTCCGTGGCCTCCTTGACCGCGAGGCGCTTCTCGGCGTCGGTGCGGGCGAGGCGCTCCTTGAGCGCGGCGATCTCGGCGTCGCGGTCGGCGATCGTGCTGCGGAGCTCGGCCCGTGCCTCCCCCACCGCCGCCTTGCGCTCGGCATCGGCGCCCTCGATCCTCGCCTCGAGCACGGCGATGCGCTTCTCGCGCTGGGCGAGGTCGTCCGCCGCCTTGGCGCGGAGCTGCTCCATCGCCTCGCCCGCCTGCTCGCGCGAACGTGCGAGCGCGAGCTCGCGCTTGCGGCCCTCCGCCTCGGCGAGCGCCGCCTCGCGCTCATGGAGCGCATGCGCGAACTCGGCGTCGCGGACCTGCGACGCAATCTGGGCATAACCGCTCTCGTCGACCTGGAACACCTTGCCGCAATGCGGGCACTTGATCTCCGCCATGGCGCAACCTCCCGTGCATCTCTTCTCACGGTACCAAGCTTACGCCATCCACCGGACACGATGGCGCGGGGAGTATCCCGTGGCTGCTAGCCGCGCGGATCCTTATCGGGAGCGAAGATGTCGTGGAGCGAGTCCCCGCTGGACGGATCCTCGCCATCCGTGAGCTGGTTCCACCACCACTCGAGCATCTCCTGGACGTCCTCGTCATCGATGCCGTTGCCGTCGGGGGTGCTCCAGAAGTCGTTCTGCTGCTCCTGCTCCTTCTGCTGCTGCTCGCGCTGCTGGCGCTGGATCTCCTGGAGCTTCTCGTCGGACGAGAGGGTCACGTCGAAGGTGAGGCGCTCCTCTCCGCGCATGACGGTCACGGCGACCGTCTCGCCGATGCGATGGCTGCGGACAGCGAGCACCGCGCTGTCGGCGGAGTCGATGCGCTCGCCCCCGATCGAGATGACGACATCGCCCGGCAGGATGCCCGCCGCTTCGGCGGGACCGTCCTCAATGGTCTCGATCACGAGCGCGCCGCTGTCGACGGAGAGGCCCTCGGCCTTCACGACATCGGAATTCACCGTCATCATCGTGAGGCCGATGTAGGCATGGGTGACCTGCTCGCCCGCAATGATCTTCTCGGCGATCTCGACCGCGTAGTTGCCCGGGATCGCGAAGCCGATGCCTGCGAACGACTGCGTGTCGGAGGAGAAGAGCGTGCAGATGCCGACGAGCTGGCCGCGCGCGTTGACGAGCGCGCCGCCCGAGTTGCCGGGGTTGATGGCGGCATCGACCTGGATGAGGTTGGTGTAGAGGGTGTTGCCCGACTCGCCGTACATGAGCTCGCTGCGGAAGAGCGAGCTCACGATGCCCGCCGAGACCGACGAGTCGAGGCCGAAGGGGCTTCCCACGGTCATGACCCAGTCGCCCACGCGCAGCGCCGAGCTGTCGCCCACCTCGATGGGCGTCACCTGCGCTCCGCCGAGATCTGCCTTGAGCACCGCGATGTCGCTCGAGGGGTCGGTCCCCACGACGACGGCGTCGTAGCTGGTCCCCTCTATCGTGACCGAGATAGACTGCGCGCCCTCGACCACGTGGTTGTTGGTGATGATGTTGCCCGATGCGTCAAGGATGACACCCGAGCCGGTGCTCATGCCGCCGGCGAGGGTGCAGTGCACCGAGACGACGGACGGGAGCGCCTTGGCCGCGACGGCGTTCGCCACGGTCACGTCCTCGGACGTCGGGTTGATCGAGAAGCTCTGCCCCGGCAGGGCGATGCCGTTATCGGTGCTCCGCGATCCCTGGCGCGGGACGAGAAGACCTGAGAGCACCAGCACGGCGGCTACAGCCGCAGCGCCGATGATGCCGCCGAGCAGCCCCCAGCCGAACGATCCGCCGCGACCGACGGTCTTCTCCGGGGTCACGGACGGCATAGCCGCCGGAGCGGGCGCGGGCGCGCTGTATGCGTACGGGTAGCTGGGCGTCTGCGGCGTGTAGCCGTAGTTGCGCTCGTAGGCGGTCTGAGGCCGCGGAACCGTATCGTCCGCTTCCGACGATGGACGCCCGTCCATGGCCTCCGGCGCAGCATCGAGCTGCAGCGTGGTCTCCTCGGATGATGGGTCTGGGATCTGCGGAATCCCGTCCGCTTCGATGGCAGGATCGGTCCCGGCGTTGCTGTCCTTCTCGAATTCCATACTCGTGCCTCCCAGCGCGGAACAAACGTACAACGTGACTGTACCCCCGATTCGCCGCATGCCATCGCCCATACGCCCCACCACGGGCCAAGCGGCACAAACTCGACAGATTTAGGTTCGCTTTAGGCGCTTGTGCGTTCGGAACTCTTCGGAATCCCCCGTCTATGCTGCGGAAGGACGCGGTGGTTCCGCTACGGGGCAGCTGGATATTCTGATTTGGACTATCGTCTCCGCACCCCTACCTTCGTGGCATGGATATCGAACGCAACAGGGTCGTCGGAGAGGTGCTCGCCTGCGTCAGGCGCGAGCACGAGCTCACGCAGGCCGATGTCGCCGAATCCATGGGGCTCACCCAATCGACCGTCAGCAAGACGGAGAAGGGCCAGCGCCAGCTGACCCTCCATGAATCGTTCCTGTTCTGCGCGGCCATGGGCGAGGAGCCCGGCACGTTCGTTGACCGCGTCTACATAAGGCTCTCCGAGAAGGGCCTCATCCCCGACGCGAAGAAAAAGCCTTAGGCCAGCTCGAGCGCCTGCGCCACATCCGCGATGAGGTCGTCGGCCGACTCGAGGCCGCACGACAGACGCACCATGTTGGGTGCGATGCCCGCTGCCGCGAGCTCCGCGTCGGTCATCTGGCGATGGGTCGAGCTCGCCGGATGCAGGCAGCAGGAGCGTGCGTCCGCCACATGCGTCTCGATCGCGCAGATCTTGAGGCCGGCCATGAAGCGCTCGGCAGCCGCGCGTCCGCCTGCAACGCAGAAGCTCACGACGCCGCAGGTGCCGTCGGGCAGGTACTTCTGCGCGAGCTCGTAGCACGGATCGCCCGCAAGCCCGGGATAGCGCACGCTCTCGATCTTGGGATGGGCCGAGAGGAACTCGGCCATGGCGAGGCCGTTCGCGCAGTGCCTGGGCATGCGCACGTGCAGGCTCTCGAGGCCGAGGTTCAGCAGGAAGGCGTTCTGCGGGCTCTGGATGGAGCCGAAGTCGCGCATGAGCTGCGAGGTCGCCTTGGTGATGAAGGCGCCGCCCTGACCGAACTTCTCGGCGTAGACGATGCCGTGGTAGGAATCGTCGGGCGTGGTGAGGCCGGGGAACTTCTCGGCGTGCGCCATCCAGTCGAAGTTGCCCGAATCGACGATGGCGCCGCCCACGGCCGCACCGTGGCCGTCCATGTATTTGGTGGTGGAGTGGGTCACGATGTCGGCGCCCCACTCGATGGGACGGCACATCACGGGCGTCGGGAAGGTGTTGTCGACGATCAGGGGCACGCCGTGCGTATGGGCGGCGGTTGCGAACTTCTCGATGTCGAGCACCGTGAGCGCGGGGTTGGCGATAGTCTCGCCGAAGACGCACTTGGTGTTGGGGCGGAAGGCGGCCTCGAGCTCCTCGGCGCTGCAGTCGGGAGCGACGAAGGTGGTCTCGATGCCCATCTTGGCCATCGTGTGGGCGAGCAGGTTGTAGGTGCCGCCGTAGATGGTCGAGCTGGCGACCACGTGGCCGCCCGCCTCGCAGATGTTGAAGATCGAGAAGAACGAGGCCGCCTGACCCGAGCTCGTGAGCATGGCCGCGGTGCCTCCCTCGAGCTCGGCGATCTTGGCGGCGACATAGTCGTTGGTGGGGTTCTGCAGGCGCGTGTAGAAGTAGCCCGGCGCCTCGAGGTCGAAGAGCTTGCCCATGGCGTCGCTCGTCGCGTACTTGAAGGTGGTGGACTGGATGATGGGAACCTGCCTGGGCTCTCCGTTGCCCGGCTGGTAGCCGCCCTGGACGCAACGCGTGTCGATGCTCGTGCTCATCTAGATCATCTCCTCGGGGTGGAACACCTCGTCGAACTGCTCCTCTGTCATATAGCCCAGCGCCACGCAGGCGTCCTTGAGGCTGGTACCCTCGGCATAGGCCTTCTTGGCGACCCGCGCGGCGTTGTCGTATCCGATGTAGGGGTTGAGGCAGGTCACCAGCATGAGCGACCTGTGGAGGTTCTCCGCCATCTTGGCGCGGTCGGCCACGATGCCGGACGCGCAGCGGGCGCGGAACGACTCCATGGCGTCGGCGAGCAGGCGCGCGCTCTGCAGCCAGTTGTAGGCGATGACGGGCATGAAGACGTTGAGCTCGAAGTTGCCCTGGCTCGCGGCGAAGCCGATAGCCGCGTCGTTGCCCATGACCTGAACGGCCACCATGGTGAGGGCCTCGCACTGCGTGGGGTTCACCTTGCCGGGCATGATGGAGCTGCCGGGCTCGTTGGCGGGGATCGAGATCTCCCCGAGGCCCACGCGCGGACCCGATGCGAGCCAGCGCACGTCGTTGGCGATCTTCATGAGGTTCGCCGCGAGCGCCTTGAGCGCCCCATGGCTGAAGACCATCGCATCCTTGCCCGTGAGGGCGGAGAACTTGTTGGGATGGGTGAGGAAGGACTCGCCCGTGAGCGCCTCGACCTTGGAGGCGACCAATGCGTCGAAGGCGGGCGGGGCGTTGAGGCCCGTGCCCACGGCAGTGCCGCCGAGCGCGAGGAGGCTCAGGGGCTTTGCTGCCAGCAGGATATCGTCCACGGCGGCTTCGATGAGGCCGCGCCAGCCGGAGATCTCCTGGCCGAACGCGATGGGCACGGCATCCATGAGATGCGTGCGGCCGCTCTTGACGACGCCCTCGTTCTCACGCTCCAGGCGCTCGAACTCGGCGATGAGCGCCCGCGCGGCGGGCAGCACCGTCCGGGAGAGCGCGAGCACGGCGGCGATGTGCATGGCCGTGGGGAACGTATCGTTGGAGCTCTGCGAGCGGTTGACGTGGTCGTTGGGATGGATCGGGCGCTCGAGCGCGATGCCGCGCTCCGCCGCCAGCTGGTTCGCGCGGGCGGCCACGACCTCGTTCACGTTCATGTTGGACTGCGTGCCCGAGCCGGTCTGCCAGACCTTGAGCGGGAAGTTGCCGTCGAGATCGCCCGCGAGCTGCTCGTCGCAGGCGTCGGCGATGAGGGCCCCGATGGCGGGGTCGAGCACGCCGAGCTCGACGTTTGCCTGGGCGGCTGCCTTCTTGAGGATGCCGAACGCGGCGATGATGCCGGCGGGCATGGTCTCCGCGCCGATGGGGAAGTTCTCGAGGCTCCGCTGCGTCTGGGCGCCCCAGAGCGCATCTGCGGGAACCAGCATCTCCCCCATGGAGTCGCGCTCGACGCGCATCTCGGCCATCATGCACCGCCTTCCGTCCGGACCGACGCACACAAGCATAGCCCAAAGCCCGCCGCCAACCTCCGTGTGCCGAGCCTGCAGAGCAGATCTGAAACAATCCCCGCCCCTTCCGCGTGCTCATCCTCCATCGAGCTGCCTTTTGTTACGCTCGGGGGCAAAACGGGCGATTTTTGCCGGCGTTTCCGCCGTTACGGGTATCATTGAGACAGCGAAACGGACCCGTATCGCACACGCTCGAGAGAGAGGTTCGCCCATGGCAGAGGAGAAGCAGGAGAAGCGCGCCGTGAAGCGCGTCTTCATCGATGCCGACACCGGCAAGCAGATCAAGGAACAGACCGTCATCACCGACGCGAAGGACGTCGCGACGCGCGTCGAGGTCAAGAACGTCATCGCCGGCGAGGAGGTCGGCAACAAGCGCACGATCGCCATCGTGCTCTGGGTCGCCGCCATCCTGTTCGAGGTGCTGGCCGTCATGTCGCTCATGCAGTCGAGCCCGCTCTACGGCAAGCTTCCCGGCAACCCGCTCGTGTGGATGGTCGCCTTCCTCGTCCTCGACCTGATCTGCGTCATCATCGCAGGCCAGCTCTGGAAGCGCGCCAACCACATCGACCCGCCGTCCGAGAAGAACGCTGCCGAGTTCTTCATCAAGACCCAGCTCGGCGCCATCCTCTCGATCGTCGCGTTTCTCCCGTTCGTCATCATCGCGCTCACCGACAAGAACGCCGACAAGCGCACCAAGATCATCGCGGTTGCCGTCGCGCTCGTCGCCATGCTCATCGGCGGCGGCACCTCCGCCGACTTCAACCCCGTGTCCTCCGAGGACCTCGAGGCGATGCAGCAGAACGCCATCGAGCTCGGCGACGGCACCGTCTACTGGACCGAGCACGGCACCGTGTACCACCTGAACCCCAACTGCCACCACATCATCAACTCCAAGACCATCTACTCCGGCGATGCTGCCGCGGCCTACGAGCACGGCCTCTCCCGTCCGTGCAAGGACTGCGCACGTGCCGACGGAAACGAGACCATCAAGGCGATGGCCGAGGCGGGCACGGTGACCGAGGGTGACCAGACCGACGCCGCCGCAGAAGGCGAGGCTGAGGCCGAGGGCGAGGCGGAGACCGACGCCGCAGCGTAGACCGCACTCCATACGAGCACGTTCCGGAGGGGCCCGCGCCATGCGGGCCCCTCCGCCATCACGCGGCATCTTAGCGCCATTCGGGGGACCCTGCTTGCTCTGCGTCAAATATGAGCGTATTGTGAGAACGGTTCCATATTATGACCACATCGGGAGCACCATGAACATCAACGACATCGCCCGGAAGGCAGGCGTCTCGCGCGCGACGGTCTCGCGCTACCTCAACGACGGCTACGTCTCGCAGGAGAAGCGCCTGCTCATCGCACGCGTCATCGAGGAGACAGGCTACGTCCCCTCGCGCCAGGCGCAGACCCTGCGCACCGGCAAGACCGGCATCGTCGGCATCGTCATCCCCAAGATCAGCTCGTACTCCGTCGGGCTCATGGTCGCCGGCATCACCACGCGCCTCGGAGAGCACGGCTACCAGGCCCTGCTCGCCGCAACCGACAACGACGAGCGCCGCGAGCTCGATTACCTCTCGGTCTTCTCCGAGCGAAACCAGGTTGACGGCATCATCCTCTTCTCGACCATCTTCACACCCGGGCATCGGCGCGCCATCGGGAGCCTCTCTGTTCCCGCCGTGGTGCTGGGGCAGCAGATACGGGGCCTGAACTGCGTGTACCACGACGATTACCATGCCCTCTACGACATCACGTCATCCGTCGTCGACGCGGATTCGCACCCCGTCTTCATCGGGTTCAACGAGAAGGACGTCTCCGCAGGCAGGATGCGCCGCCAGGGCTTCGTCGATGCCTGCTCAGATGCGGGAATCGAGGTTCCGCCCGAAGCGTTCGCCCTCGGGTCGTTCACGACCGATTCGGGCTACGCCTGCGCCGAGCAGCTGCTCGAGCGGTGCCCCGGGATCGATACGATCGTCTGCGCCAACGACGACATGGCATTCGGGGCCATCACCTGCATGCGGGAATACGGACGCCGTGTGCCCGAGGATGTGCAGGTGACCGGCGTAGGCGACGGGTCGATCGCCTCGATCTCCTTCCCTTCGCTCACAACCGTGCACTTCCACTACCGCGCGAGCGGCGAGGAGGCCGCGCAGATGCTCATCTCCGCCATGGAGGCCGGGGAACGCGTGCCGCGCCAACTCATGATGGGCTACGAGGTCATGCGGCGCGCGAGCACGCGTTGACGGAAACACGACACCGATTTGTGAGAACGATTCCATATCCTGTGTGCTATCATAGCACCGCGCCGTCTGCACGTGCGGCGGCGGGGGATTTCTTATTCTATGGGAGGAACAATGGATCACAAGCTAGCTGCGGAGCAGATTCTTGCAGCCGTGGGAGGCAAGGACAACATCGTCTCTGCCGCCCATTGCGCAACGCGCCTGCGTCTCGTCATCGCGGATGACACCAAAGTCGACATGGCAGCTGTCGAAGACGCCGAAGGTGCCAAGGGCAACTTCCAGGCTGCCGGTCAGCTCCAGGTCATCTACGGCACCGGCACGGTAAACAAGGTCTTCGACGAGTTCGTGGCCCTCGCGGGCATCACGGCAGGCTCCACCGCCGACGCCAAGGCAGCCGCGGCTGCCAAGGGCAACCCCATCCAGCGCGCCACCAAGCTCCTCGGCGACGTCTTCGTGCCCATCATCCCCGCCATCGTCGCCTCCGGCCTCCTCATGGGCCTCACCGAGGGCATCAACAGCGCCATGGGCGGGGCGCTCGACCTCAATCCCTGGTACAACCTGATCCACACCTTCGCCAACGCCTCGTTCGTGTTCCTCCAGATCCTCATCGGCTTCTCCGCCGCGCGCGTCTTCGGAGGAAACGAGTTCCTCGGCGGCGTCATCGGCATGATCATGAACCACACCGCCCTCATCAACGCCTGGAACATCCCGGGCGCGATCGAGAAGTTCGGCGAGTCCGCCTACCAGCTCGTGGGCGTGAACGGAACCGCAGGCGATATCATCGCCTCCGGCCACATCCCGCAGGTCCAGCTCTTCGGCTTCTACAACGTCACGCTCCAAGGCTATCAGGGCCACGTCATCCCCGTGGTCGTCGCGGTCTTCATCATGTGCATCATCGAGAAGTGGCTGCATAAGCACGTGCCCGACATGCTCGACCTCTTCGTCACCCCGCTCGTGACCGTGCTGCTCACGGGACTCCTCACCATGACCATCATCGGCCCCGTGTTCGCGGCCTTCGAGGAGCTCGTCCTGCACTTCTTCCAGTTCCTGCTCGCCATACCGTTCGGCTTGGGTGGAGCGATATCCGGTGCAATCTACCCGCTCACCGTGGTCCTCGGCGTGCACCACATGTTCAACGCCCTCGAGGCCTCCATGGTCGCCGCCGGCGCCGACTCCTTCAACCCGATCATCTCCGCCTGCAACATCGCCCAGGGCGCTGCGTGCCTGGCCGTGTTCCTGCGCACCAAGTCCGAGAAGAAGAAGGGCCTCGCGCTTCCCTCCGGCATCTCCTCGCTCCTCGGCATCACCGAGCCCGCCATCTACGGCGTGAACCTCCCCGCGTTCAAGCCCTTCATCGCCGCCATCTGCGGCGGTGCCGCCGGCGGCGCCGTGTCGTCGTTCCTCGGCCTCACCTCGATCTCCTACGGCATCACGGGCTTCTTCGGCTACCTCATCACCAACAACGCGCTCCACTACACGATCGTCTTCGCCGTGGCCTTCGGCGTCTCCTTCCTCATCGCCAACATCCTGTACCGCGAGGAGGACGTCGTGAAGAAGCCTGCCGCAGCCGCTCCTGCAGCTGCTGCCGCTCCTGCGGTCAAGGCCGCTCCCGTGGCCGAGAAGGTCGACGCCATCGACGAGGCGGGCATCCTCGCCTCCCCGATGAACGGCGAGTGCGTCGCGATGACCGACGCTCCCGACCCCATGTTCGCCTCACTCGCCGTCGGCAACGGCGCCGTGGTCCTGCCCACCGACGGCGCGGTCTACTCCCCCGTCTCCGGCATGGTCGGCATGCTCTTCGACACCAAGCACGCCATCGGCCTCGTGACCGACGACGGCATCGAGATCCTCATCCACATCGGCGTCGACACCGTTGAGCTCGGCGGCACGCCCTTCACCGCGCATGTGAAGCAGTTCGACCGCGTCGAGGCTGGTCAGCTCCTCATCGAGGCCGACCTTGCCGCCATCGAGGCCGCAGGCAAGCCCACGGCCACCATGGTCATCGTCACCAACACCGACGACTTCTCCTCCATCGAGCCCTCCCTCGGTCCCGTCAAGGCCGGCGAGAAGCTCTGCACCGTCACGAAGTAGCACCGCATCGGGAGAGCCCGGTCAGCACCCTGGCCGGGCTCTCTTTCTGCCCCTTGCATCGGCTCCAAGGAGGTCCGGTTCCATGGCCATGAAGCTCAATCTCGACCAGAAGCACAACTGGCGCTTCAAGTTCCACCTGCAAACCCCCATCGGCTGGCTGTCAGACCCCAACGGCCTCTGCCAGTTCGACGGCACCTACCACATCTTCCACCAGTACTCCCCGCGCTGGCCCTACAGCGCACATGGCTGGGGCCACTGGTCGAGCTCCGACCTGTTCACCTGGGCGTTCCACGGCGGCGATGTCGTTCCCGACATGCCCCTCGACCGCAACGGCTCATACTCCGGCTCCGCGGTCATCCGCGATGGCGAGATGTGGTGCTACTACACCGGCAACGTCCTCGATCCGGGCGACCATGACTACGACTACTCCGGCCGCCACGCCAACGAGATGCTCGTCAAGAGCCCCGACGGCCGCACCTTCGGCGAGAAGGTCCTCGTCCTGTCCGACGAGGCGCACCCCGCCTATTGCTCCAACCACGTGCGCGACCCCAAGGTCTGGCACCAGGACGGCGCCTGGCACATGCTGCTCGGCTGCCGCACGATGGACGACCACGGCGCGCTCCTCCTGTTCCGATCGCCCGACGGCCTCGCCTGGGAGATGGAGGGCAGCTGCACCGGCACCTCCGGCAAGCCCTTCGGCTACATGTGGGAATGCCCCAACGTGGTCATGCTCGGCGGACGCGAGTTCCTCTTCGTGTGCCCCCAGGGCGTGCCCAAGCAGGACTTCGCGTTCCAGAACATCTACAACTCGGGCTACTTCCCCATCGAGGGCCGCGTGATCGACCTGCTCGGCGCAGACCCGGGCCTCGCGGATGCTGACGGCCCGTATCCCTGCGTCGACGAGTCCACCTTCATCGAGCTCGACTACGGCTTCGATTTCTACGCTCCGCAGATCTTCACCGATGAGAAGGGCCGCAACATCCTCGTCGGATGGATCGGCCTGCCCGACATCGACACGCAGTACGACGTGCCCACGCGCGAGTGGTCGCACACGCTCACGATGCTCCGCGAGCTCTCGCTCAACGACGCGGGCCGCATCTGCCAGCGGCCCATCCCCGAGATGGACGCGCTGCGCGAGGACGAGGTCGCCTTCTCCACCGAGGCGGCGCACCGCTCGACCGGCACCATCGGTTCCTCCGAATACGACATGTTCGAGATGGAGGGTGCCATCGGCGCTCGCTTCGCAAACGGCACGGGCGACGTCGAGATCTCGGGCATCGAGGGCGAGGGCCGCCTCATGCTCAACGGCGACCTCGAGCTCATGGTGCATGGCGATACCTGCGAGCTGGCGTTCCTCTCCCATGCCGGCCGCTTCCGCAGCGTGCGCAGGCTCCCGCTCTCCAAGCTCTCTGCAGGACGCGTCGAGAGCATCCGCGCGATCATCGACACCTCCGTCGTGGAGTTCTACATCAACGGCGGCGAGGTCACCCTCTCCACGCGATGGTTCCCGCTCGACATCGAGCAGCTCGCCGTGACCTCCACGTTCGCGGCCGAGAGCACGCGAGCCTGGAACATGGGCTCCTTCACGTTCAAGAACTGCGGATAGAAGGCGAGATACGATGACCCATCCCGAATGGCGGCCCCTCCTCCATGTCGCGCCCGAGCGCGGCTGGGTGAACGACCCCAACGGACTCTGCTTCTTCCGAGGCCGCTACCATGCGTTCTTCCAGTACACCCTCAATTGGCGAGAGAGCGATCTGCGCTCCTGGGGCCATGCGGTGAGCGATGATTTGCTCACCTGGGAGGAGCTCCCCGTCGCGCTCGCGCCCGACATCCCCGAGGACCGCTGCGGCGTCTACTCGGGGTGCGCGTTCGTCACCGAGGACGGCGAGCGCATGGAGCTCTACTATACGGGCAACGTCGTCTACGACGGTCCCTACGATCGCATCCACGAAGGACGCGAGGCGAACGAGATCCTCGACGAGAGCGCCGACGGGCGGCACTTCTCTAAGAAGCGCGTCCTGCTGCGCCCGGAGGATTACCCCGCCGACTGCACGCTCCATGTGCGCGACCCCAAGGTCTGGGAGAAGGACGGCGAGTACTGGATGGTGCTCGGCGCCCGGAACCTCGACGATCACGGCCAGGTGCTCGTCTACCGCTCGGATGACGGCATCTCCTGGAAGCACCACCACACCATCCGCAGCCTGAACCCCTTCGGATACATGTGGGAGTGCCCCAACGTCGTCATGCTCGACGACCACGAGTTCCTCGCCGTCTGCCCGCAGGGCCTGGACAGCGAGGAGCTGCGCCGCCACAACATGTGGCAGGCGGGTTATTTCCCCGTGGACGGGAAGATTGTCGAAGCTGAGACGGTTGACGAGACGCTCTTCCGCGAGTGGGACTTCGGATGGGATTTCTATGCACCGCAGGTCTTCGTCGACGGCGAGGGCCGCACGATCCTCATCGGCTGGATGGGCGCCTTCGACAGTGCATGGAACTCCGCGCCGGACGATCTCGAATGGTGCCACTGCCTGACGCTTCCCCGCGAACTCGCCCTCGGCGCCGACGGATACCTGGTCCAGAGGCCCGTCCACGAGCTCGATGCCAGGCGCGGCACGGCGGGTGCGCTCGGCGAGGAGAGCATCGCGCTTCCCGACCATCTCGCCGACATCGAGCTTGCAGGCATCGCGGGCGCGGGCGCGCTCGTCCTCGACGACGTGCTTTCCATCGCCCTCGACGGCAGCCTGCTCACGGTCTCGTTCGCCGACGATGCCGTCGGTTCCGGCCGGACCTCGCGCAGCGTTGCGCTCCCTGCGGAGGCGTCGAGCCTTCGCGTCATCGTCGACCGCTCCACCGTCGAGATCTACCTCGACGGAGGGCGCACGGTCTTCTCGACCCGTTGGTTCCCCGAGGCGGATCGCATGACGGTCGCCTCGAACATCCCCTGCACAACAGCGACAGCATGGAATCTCGTATAGAAAGGATCTCCATCATGACCGATGTCTGCGCGCTCGGCGAGCTCCTCATCGACTTCACCTTCTCCGGCATGTCCGAGCACGGGCAGCGCCTCTTCGAGCAGAACGCGGGCGGTGCGCCCGCCAACGTGCTCGTCGCGCTCGCGCGCCTCGGCCACTCCGGCGCCTTCATCGGCAAGGTCGGTGACGACATGCACGGACGCTTCCTCCGCGGCACCCTCCTCGCCGACGGCATCGACTGCTCGGGTCTCGTCATGAGCCCCGACTACTTCACCACCCTCGCCTTCGTCGCCCTCTCCGAGGACGGCGAGCGCTCCTTCTCATTCGCCCGCAAGCCCGGTGCGGACACCTGCCTCGCCCCCGAGGAGGTTCGCGACGACCTCATCGCCGCCAGCCGCGTCTTCCATGTGGGATCGCTCTCCCTCACCGACGAGCCCGCCCGCAGCGCGACGATCCACGCCCTCGAGACAGCGAAGGTTGCAGGCTGCGTCATGAGCTACGACCCCAACTACCGCGCGAGCCTGTGGGCTGGCGAGGATGCCGCGCGCGAGCAGATGCGCTCGATCCTCCCCTACATGGACCTCGTGAAAATCTCCGGCGAGGAGACCGCGCTTCTGACCGGCCTCGCAGCTCCTGAGGATGCCGCAGCCGCCATCGTCGAAGGCGGCGCGACGGTCTGCGTCGTCACGCTCGACGATGCGGGCGCCTACGTGTGCACCGCCAAGGGCGCCGAGACGGTTCCGAGCTTCAAGGTCTCCCCCGTCGACACCACGGGCGCGGGCGATTCGTTCTGGGGAGGCTTCCTCGCGGCATTCCTCGAGAGCGGACGTTCCCTCGACGAGATCACCCTCGATGCAGCCGCCGGCTTCGCCCGCTTCGGCAACGCCGTGGCGTCGCTCTGCGTCCGCGGACGCGGCGGCATCCCCTCGATGCCCGCCCGCACGCGTGTGGAGGATCTGCTCGGCTAGATGGTGCCGACGATCTATCGCGTTTCCCCATCGCGCCCCGCACCGCGGGGCGCGATTCGTTACAATCGGTTCCATGAACAAGAAGAACCAGACACCCCTGCTCGTCATCCTCGCAGCCCTCGTTGCCTTCGTCTGCGGGTTCGCGCTCGCGTGGGTCATCAAGACGCCCGACGTCCAACCCGCGCCCACGCCGACGCCGGAACCCGCGCCCATCGTCACCCCTGCCGATCCCGAGCCGGAGCCGACTCCCGAACCGGAGCCAACGCCGCAGCCGCAACCCGCACCTGCCCCCGCGCCCAGCCCGGGCGACTCTGACGAGGTCATCATCGATGGCGATCATGCCTACGACCCCGTGACCGGGGCCGAGGTCGAGATCGACGGGGAGTACACCACCAAGGACGAGGTCGCGCTCTACATCTATGCGTTCGGCGACGTCCCGTCCAACTACATCACCAAGACCAAGGCCCGCAAGCAGGGCTGGGTGTGCCCGGCATGAGCATCGGCGGCGGCGGGTTCGAGAACATCGAGGGCGAGGTGCCGGTGCCCTACGACCCCGACCGCACGTGGAAGGAATGTGACATCAACTACTCGGGCGGCTACCGCGGTCCGGAGCGCCTCGTCTATTCGGATGACGGCTACATCCTCTACACGGGCGACCACTACAGCACGTTCGAGCAGCTCTTCCCACGCGAGGAGGGTTAGCGATGGCAGAGACCTACGTGGCGATTTTCGAGGAGGCCTTCCGCGACAAGGGCGCCGTGCACGCCTATCTCGCATCCTCGCTCGACTTCCCCGACTGGTACGGGAACAACCTCGACGCCCTGCTCGACTGCCTCACCGATATCTCCCGATCCACCCACATCGCGTTCATCCGCATGCGCGACGAGGGCCCGCTGGCGCGCTGGTTCGACAAGCTCGCCCTGGCGCTCATGATCGCCGCCCGCGAGAACCCCTCGATCGACATCGAGATCTTCTTCGCGACATCGGAGCAATCCTCTCGTTGAGTCGGCGTTTCCCGCGCCGCCTCAGTTCGGGCAGATAATCCATTCTCTAAAGAATCGGCAGGTAGAACGCCCGTATCATTTTGCGACACCGCCTCAACAAGCATTGAGTCGGCGTTTTTGACACCGACTCAATGCACTAGTCTGAGTTTGGGGCGCTCTGAATCCTAGAACTCGGCGCTGCCGACGGTACGCGGATGCGGGATGACGTCGCGGATGTTGTCCATGCCCGTGAGGTACATGACGAGGCGCTCGAAGCCGAGGCCGAAGCCCGCGTGGCGGCAGCTGCCGTAGCGGCGCAGGTCGAGGTAGTACTTGTAGTCCTCGAGGCTCATGCCGAGGGCGGTCATGCGCTCCTCGAGCAGGTCGAGGCGCTCCTCGCGCTGGCTGCCGCCGATGATCTCGCCGATGCCGGGGACCAGGCAGTCGGTGGCGGCGACGGTCTTGCCGTCATCGTTCAGGCGCATGTAGAACGCCTTGATGGCGGCGGGATAGTCGGTCACGAACGTGGGGCGCTTGAAGTGCTGCTCGGTAAGGTAGCGCTCGTGCTCGGTCTGCAGGTCGCAGCCCCACTCGACGGGATACTCGAACGTGGTGCCGGCAGCGGCGGCATCCTTGAGGATCTGTATGGCCTCGGTGTAGGTGACGCGCGCGAAGTCGGACGAGACCACGTGCTCGAGGCGCTCGAGCAGGCCCTTGTCGACGAAGCGGTTGAACATGGCGAGCTCGTCGGGGCAGCGCTCCATGACCGCGGAGATGACGTACTTGAGCATGGCCTCTGCGATCTGCATGTCGTCCTCGAGGTCGGCGAAGGCGATCTCGGGCTCGATCATCCAGAACTCGGCGGCGTGGCGGCGCGTGTTGGAGTTCTCGGCGCGGAACGTGGGGCCGAAGGTGTAGACGCCGCCGAAGGCCATCGCGAAGCTCTCGGCCTGCAGCTGGCCGGACACCGTGAGGTTGGTGGCGCTGCCGAAGAAGTCCTTACTCCAGTCCACCTCGCCCTTGTCGGTGAGGGGCGGGTTGGCGGGATCGATGGTGGTGACGCGGAACATCTCGCCGGCGCCCTCGGCGTCGGAGGAGGTGATGATGGGCGTGTTCACATAGACGAAGCCGAGGCCCTGGAAGAACTCGTGGATCGCGAAGGCGGCCGTCGAGCGTACGCGGAAGACGGCGCGGAAGAGGTTGGAGCGCGGGCGCAGGTGCTGGATGGAGCGCAAAAACTCGATGGAGGTACGCTTCTTCTGCAGGGGGTAGTCCTCGGCGCTGCCGCCCTCGACCACGATCTCGGATGCCTGCAGCTCGAAGGGCTGCGGCGCATCGGGCGTAAGCTTGAGCTCGCCGGTCACGATGAGGGCGGAGGAGATGCCCTGCGAGGCGATCTCGTCGTAGTTCGCGAGCGTCTCACGGGCCATGACCACCTGCAGGTCCTTGAAGCAGCTGCCGTCGTTGAGCATGACGAAGCCGAAGTTCTTCATGTCGCGGATCGAACGGACCCAGCCGCACACGGTGACGGTGGCGCCACCCAGGGTCTGGGAATCGGCGAACAGGCGGGCGATGGTCGTGTGCTCCATTTGGTTTCCTCCTCGGTTGCGGTCAATCTACAAGATGATAGTCCAAACGGCCAGATTGTGCCGCTGAACGTTTTCATTGACGCGCGTTCACAAACCCGCACCATATCCCGTGCTATGTTTTCTTGTAGGTATAGCCAATCGAGAACGTATAAAAACCCGCTGCGATTGGTGACAACAAGGGTGTAGGGTCAGCCCTCAGTCAGAAAGGTATGAACATGGGCATTTTCACTCGTATCGGCGACATCCTGCAGGCTAACATCAACGACCTCATCGACAAGGCCGAAGATCCCGAGAAGATGGTGAAGCAACTCATCATCGAGATGGACAACCAGGTCGATGACGCCACCAAGGCACTCGGCCAGGCCATGGGCTCCCAGAAGGTCGCCGCGATGGAGCTCGCGGACGCCAAGGCCGCCGCAGCCGACTGGAACGACAAGGCCAAGCTCGCCCTCAAGGCCGGCAACGAGGCCCTCGCCAAGAAGGCCCTCGACGCCAAGGTCGGCGTCGACCAGCAGGTCGCGTCCCTCCAGGCCAACTACGACCAGATCACCGCCAACGTCGACGCCCTCAAGCAGCAGGTCGAGCAGCTCAAGATGAAGCTCGACGAGGCCCGCAGCCGCCAGCAGGTCCTCGTGGCCCGCAGCCGCATGGCCGACGCCGCCCAGAAGACCGCCGTCACCATCACCTCCGCCACCACCGACTCCGCCTTCGCGAAGCTCGACGCCCTCGAGCGCAAGATCGCCGAGAAGGAGGCCACGGCCGAGGCCTACGGCGCCATGACCGGCATGGCCGCCGCCGAGATCATCATCAGCGACGAGGACGAGTTCGCGCAGCTCAAGCATGAGGCCGCCGTCAACGACCAGCTCGCCGCCCTCAAGGCCGAGCTCGGGCTCGACTAGTCCCGAACCGCGGATCCATCCGGGAGGGGCACCGGACGCACCGCGCCTGGTGCTCCTCTTGTGCAAGCGTCTACCCTGAGGCAGGTTCAAATGAGTGACTTCCTTTTCTTCATGCTGATCGTTGCGATCTGCCTGTCTGTGTACTACTCATATCGCAGCAAGAAGGCCGCCGAGGAGGCTGCCAAGGCATCCACCGCCGCCGCAGCCCAGACCAAGGACCAGATGGCCTACGACATGAAGGCGACCAAGACCAGCCGCATCGTCGACGCCGTCGAGATCCTCGACGAGCTCGGCGCCATCTCGCAGGGCCACCGCCAGTACTGCGAGCTCGTGGGCACCTCCGAGGCCACCTCGGGCGTCATCGCACCGTACAGCAAGCGCGAGGTCGCGTACTACGACATCCGCTGCTACCGCATCGAGAGCAAGGCGGGCATCGAGACCGAGACCCTCATCGCGCATGAGACCTCGATCGACCCGTTCTACTTCAAGGACGGCTCCTGCGACACCCCGGTCTACGTCGACCTCAAGTCGTTCGGCAAGAACGTCATCCTCGTCAACTCGACCAACCACATCGAGGGCCCGAATTCCGAGTTCTCCAAGGCCGCGTCGAGCCACCTGACCGCCTCCGGCGCATCCGGCGGCGCGCTCGCCATCGTGGGCGAGCTGGGCGAGAAGGCGAAGGTCCTGGGCGTCGAGGCCAAGCGCCTCCTCGACTGGCTGCTCCCCGCCCCCGAAGCGGGACTCGCGCTTGCCGGTGCAGGCGCCGACGGCTCCCAGCTCGACCTTCCGGCCGACGCTCCGTCCAACGTCATGTTCGCCCAGTACAGCAAGGGCAAGATCGGCGGCAGCGGCAGCCATCCGAGGGTCACCATCAACGTCGGCCCCGGCTACGGTCCCGGCGTCCCCCGCGGCCTCGGCGACTTCATGGGCGGCTACTACTACGGCGGCAGCTACGCGCCCAGCGGCCGCGGCGTCCCGCGCTCGTCCTACGGCTACGGCCAGACCATGGGCGACCTGATGCTCAACATCGGCCTCGGCGCGCTGCTCGGCACGCTCAGCGCCCCCACGACGGTCTACACCACGTCCCCGCAGACCACCCGCGACACCACGGCGCGCACCCCGCAGACCACCCTGCGCGGCTACCGCCTGGTCGAGGACGTCGTGCCCCTCAACAGCCCGATCTACTGCATCGGCGAGCTCTACCATGCGGGCACCGACGTCTACATCGGCCGCTCGCTCGATGAGAACTACCCCACCTCCTACTTCGCCACGAAGCCGGAGGCCGAGGTTCTCGCGTCCCTCAAGTCCTAGCATGGACTACGGACTGCTCGCACAGCAGCTCGAAGCGCTTTCGGAGGGGGAGCCGTCCTGGCTCCCCCTCCTCTCCAATGCCTCTGCACTGCTCGCGGAGAACCTCGACGATATCAACTGGGCGGGCTTCTACCTCGCCATGCCCTTGGATGACGGCACGCCCGAGCTCGTGCTCGGCCCCTTCCAGGGCAAGGTCGCCTGCACGCACATAGCCTGGGGACGCGGGGTCTGCGGCACCTCCGCCGCCTCCGACACCGTCCAGCGCGTGGAGGACGTCCATGCCTTCGCGGGCCACATCGCCTGCGACAGCGCCTCCAACTCCGAGATCGTCATCCCCCTGCACAGGGACGGCGCAGTCTGGGGCGTTCTCGACATCGACAGTCCCTCGCTTGCGCGCTTCTCCGCTGAGGACGAGGATGGCCTCGTCCGCTTCGCGCGCATCCTCGAGGAAGCGCTCGCATCCACGCGCTAGAATACTTCTCGACCAGCGACGTCGGGAGGTTCCCATGCAGGAGTACAAGCGCGCATTCATCGATTTCATGGTCGAGGCGGGCGTCCTCAAATTCGGCGATTTCACCCTCAAGAGCGGCCGCAGGTCGCCCTTCTTCATGAATGCCGGCGCCTATGTCACGGGCGACCAGCTCCACCGCCTCGGCATCGCCTACGCAGAGGCCATCCACGATGCCTTCGGGCTGGACTTCGACGTGGTCTTCGGCCCCGCCTACAAGGGCATCCCGCTGGCCGTCGTCACCGCGATCGGCCTCTCCGAGCTCTACGGCAAGCAGGTGCGCTACTGCTCCGACCGCAAGGAGGCAAAGGACCACGGCGCGGATGCGGGCCAGCTCCTCGGCACGTCGCTCGCCGACGGCGACCGCGTGGTCATCGTCGAGGACGTCACCACCTCGGGCAAGTCCATCGACGAGACCTACCCCAAGCTCAAGGCGGCTGCGGACGTCGAGGTCGTGGGCCTCATGGTCTCGCTCAACCGCCAGGAGGTCGGCAAGGGCGGCGTGAAGAGCGCCCAGGACGAGATCGCCGAGCGCTACGGCTTCCCCGTGGCATCCATCGTGAGCATGTCCGAGGTCGTCGAGGCGCTCGACGGCACCGTCATCACCCCCGAGCTCAAGGCTGCGATCGACGCGTACTATGGGCAGTACGGTGTGAGGTAGCCCACAGAAGGCCGCACAGCCTCCTTCCCTACCGTCTGCGACTTTGACGGGAAGCCGAGCGGCACGCGAGGCTATCATCGAAACGACAATCGAATAGTCCTCGGCTGACGAGATCGGGAGAGACCGCTGGTACGGCGCCGAAGGGGAGGCGAGAACTCTCAGGCAAAAGGACCGATTTCCGACGAGACCTTGGAAAGGCCGCAAGGCCACCGAAGAAGCAATCCGCGACGCGGAGAATCTTTCAGGTTGCATGACAGGGGCGCAGGATGGGCGATGGTGCATCGCCTGCCTGCCCCTTTTCCTTATGGAAGGAGAGTGCGTCCATGGATCTCAAAACGCCCCTGTACGACGTCCACGTAGCCGAAGGAGGCAAGATCGTCCCGTTCGCCGGCTGGCTGCTGCCCGTCCAATACGGCTCCGGCATCATCGCCGAGCATGAGGCCGTGCGCACGGCCGTGGGCATGTTCGACGTCTCCCACATGGGAGAGTTCCTGTTCACCGGCCCCACCGCGCTCGACTCGCTCAACCACATCATCACCAACGACTACTCCGCCATGCCCGCGGGCAAGGTGCGCTACGGCGTGCTCTGCACCGAGGACGGCGGCTGCATCGACGACCTCATCGTCTACAAGTTCGCCGATGACGAGTGGTTCGTGGTCGTGAACGCATCCAACCGCCTCAAGGACTTCGCGCACATGTCGGAGAACCTGCTCGCCGGCACCCACATCGAGGACATTTCCGACACGCTCGCCGAGATCGCCCTGCAGGGCCCGCGCGCCAAGGACGTGCTCGCCAAGATCTGCGACGCGGACCAGCTGCCCGCGAGGTACTACACCTGCGCCCGCCATGTGATCGTCGCGGGCATCGACTGCCTCATCTCCCAGACCGGCTACACCGGCGAGTTCGGCTACGAGCTCTACTGCACCGCCGATAAGGGTCCCGAGCTCTGGTGGGCCCTGCGCGAGGCGGGGCGCGAGTTCGGCCTCATCCCCTGCGGCCTCGGCGCGCGCGACACGCTGCGCCTCGAGGCGTCCATGCCCCTCTACGGCCACGAGATGGACGAGACCATCTCGCCGCTCGAGACGGGCCTCGGCTTCGGCGTCCGCCTCGACAAGGACGAGTTCATCGGCCGCGACGCCCTCATAGCCGCCGGCGAGCCCACGCGCTGCCGCGTCGGCCTCGAGGCCACCGGCCGCGGCATCCTCCGCGAGCACCAGGACGTGTACTGCGGCGGAGAGCTCATCGGACGCACCACCTCGGGCACCTTCGCCCCGCACCTCAAGAAGGCCATCGCCATGGCGCTCGTCGGCGTCGAGCACGCCGCCGTGGGCACCGAGGTCGAAGTGGACGTCCGCGGTCGCCGCATCCCCGCGGTCGTCGTCCCCATGCCGTTCTACAAGCACGCGTAACCCATAGCTAGGAAAGGAAGCCATCATGCCCAACATCCCTGAGAACCTCCGCTACACCGCATCCCACGAGTGGGTCTCCGAGGAGGACGGCGTCTACACCATCGGCCTCACCGATTTCGCGCAGGACTCCCTCGGCGACCTCGTCTTCATCAACCTCCCGCAGGTGGGCGACGACGTCGAGGCCGGCGAGGCCTTCTCCGACGTCGAGTCCGTCAAGGCCGTCTCCGACGTCTTCTCCCCCGTCACCGGCACGGTGACCGAGGTCAACGAGGAGCTCGTCGACGCGCCCGAGCTCGTGAACGAGGATCCCTACAACGCATGGCTCATCCGCGTGGGCGATGTCACCGAGGTCGAGGACCTGCTCGACGCCGCC
>CADBJR010000011.1 GCA_902795065.1 uncultured Coriobacteriaceae bacterium | reverse complement strand
GCCTCTTCCCGCTCCCTGGTGTACTTCACGGAGATCACCCCCAAATAGAAGTTGGACTGGAAACCTGAGTTTCCAGTCCAACTATCGGGGTTCAGTTCAGAGTGGGGGCGCTCGTCAGTGCGGATGCCGTGGGAGCTTAGCGCTCGTCGTCCTCGTCGCGGCGGCGCTTCATGTGCAGCCAGCCAGCGAGGGATGCGAGGCCCGCAGCCGCGGAGGCAACAGCGGAGGCCATGCTGCTCGCGTCGCCGGTCTTCGGCAGTGCGGGCTTCGGGGCCGTCAGGGTCTCGGTGGTGCCGGGCACGACGGTCGGATCGTCGCCCTCGGGATCCTTGCCGGTTGCGGTGGCGGTGTTCTTGACGCTGCCCTTCTCGACATCAGCTTCGGTCACGGTGTACTCGGTAGTGAAGGACTTCTTCTCGCCGGGCGCCAGGGACTCGACCTCCCACTTATCGCCGGTCAGGTCGTCGGTGACCTTGATGTCGGAGATGGTGACGTTGCCATCGTTCTCGACCACGATCTCGTAGGCGATCTTGTCGCCCGCGGCGTAGCCGCCCGCAGGAGCGGTAGAGGTGACGGTCTTGGTTACGGTCAGGTGCGGGTTCTTCTTCTCGATGTCGACGGGATCCTCGTACGGTCCATGCTCGGCATCGCCGATCTTCACAGAGACCTTGTTCGTGAACTCGCCCGCGAGGATGTCGGCCTCGGTCACGACGAAGGTGGCCGTGGTGGTGACGGTCTCGCCCGCGGGAACCTCGGGCCACTCGGCCTGCGCGATCTCGACGCCCTCGATCTCGATGAAGGTGATGTCGCGGGTCTCGTCGTAGATGTTGGTGGCGGTGAGCTCAAAGGTCACGGTCTCGCCCAGGCCGTACTCGCGGTCCTCGTGCGTCTTCTTGACGACCAGCTCGGTGGGCACGTCCTCATCGGTGACGGTGAGGGTGCCGGCGGTCGCGATGACGTCGTAGTTGGACTGCTTGGCGGTCGGCTCGGCAGCTGCGCGCAGCGCGATGGCGGCGGCGAGGATCGGGGTGGCATCACCCTCGGCCCACTTGAGCTCGCCCACGTTGCCGGAGGAGCCGACGAGCGTCTGGCTGCCGGTGATGTCGATGCCCAGGGTGTCATTCTCGAGCAGGGTCACGAGCTCCTCGCTGGACTCGATCCTGATGACGCCCTCGTTCTGGACGATCTCGATCGCATAGTTGTGGTTCGTGAGCGGCGTTGCGTCGTAGGTCTTGCTGTCGTCCGCGGTGGTGATGGTGAGCGGTGCGGGAAGGATGTTGTAGGTCAGCTTGAACTCGCCGGTGTAGTTGTTGATGCCGGTGACGGTGACGGTGACCTCGCCCGCGTTGACTGCCGCGGTGTAGCTGATGGTGTAGTCCTTGCCCTCTTCGAGCTTCTTGCCGGTGTCCTTGTCGTTCACGGTGACGGGCTGCTTCTGTTCCTTGGCGTTGTAGATCGTGTCCTCGGGGCCTTCCACGGTGAAGTGGGTCTCGTCGGGCGTGCCCGGATCGTCGGGATCGTCGATGTGCTTCGGGTTGATCTTCAGCTGGCCGTCAACGATCTCGAAGACGACGTTGGTGAAGTTCGTCGAGGTGTTGGCGAAGTCGCTGGGCGCGAGCTCCATGTCGTAGGTGCCGGCGTTCGTGCCCTTGACCTCGGCGGTGCCGGAGAAGGTGAAGTCGTTCTCGGTGTAGAGCTCGTTGGAGATGCTCGTCACGTCGTAGCCCTCGATCGTCTTCTCGGTGCCGTCGTAGGTGTACTCGCCGGAGTGCTCGGTGATCGTCACGGTGACCTTGTCGGTAACCGGGTTGATCTTGAGCGTGCCCTCGGTCTTGGTGATGGTGTAGTTGTCGGCCTTGAAGGCTGCACCCTCGGTGTAGGTGATGGTGTTGGTGACCGTGCCCTCGGAGACGTTCGTCACCGTGCCGGTAGCCTTGACATCGGTGACCTCGCCCTCGACGAAGCCGTCGCCGCCGATGGTGACGGTCGGACGCGTGAGCGGCGTGCCGTCGTAGACCTTCTCCGCGGTCTCGGACGTGAGGGTGACGGCGCGCTTGTTGATGACGAGCGTTGCGTCGACGATCACGAACTCGACGTTGGTGAAGTTCTCGGAGGTGTTGGCGAAGTCGGAGGACTTCAGCTCCATGTTGTAGGTGCCAGCGTCGGTGCCCTTGACGGTAGCATTGCCGGTGAAGCTGCAGCAGTCCTCAGTGTAGAGGTCGTTGTCGGCCTTGAAGTCGTAGCCGGTCGCAGTCTTCTCGGTACCGTCGTAGGTGTACTCGCCGCCGTGCTCGGTGATGGTCACGGTGACTTTGTCGGTGACCGGGGTGACCTTGAGGGTGCCCTCGGTCGTGGTGATGGTGTAGTTGTCCTCGAGGGTCCCCTCGTTGAGCTTGTAGCTGAAGGCGTTCTTGGACTCGCCGGCATCGGTCTGGGTGCCGGTGATGTCGTAGGTCGCGCCCTCGCCGGAAACGAAGCCGTCGCCGCCGACGGTAACGTCGGTCTGGGCGTTCTTGGTGAGCGGCGTGCCGTCGTAGACCTTCTCGCCGTCGGCGGAGGTCAGGGTGACGGTACGCTTGTTAATGACGAGCTCACCGTTCTTCGGAGTGACCTTGAACTCGGAGGAGACGTCGTTGCCCTGCGGGTCGGTGACCTTGAAGCCGTTCTCGGCGCTGATGTTGTTGGTGTAGGTGCCGGCGTTGGTCTGCGCCGGATTCTCGGTGGTGAAGCCGGAGACGGTGTACTCGACGCCGTCGAACGTGAACTTGTCGGTCTCGACGCCAACGGCGCTGTGCTCCTTGCCGTCGTAGGTGTACTCGCCGGAGTTGGCCACGAGCGTGATCTCGTACTTGCTCTCGCGGTTGGTGACGATGAGGGAGCCATAGCTGACGGAGATGTCGTAGTTGTTCTCGAGGGTCCCCTCGTTGAGCTTGTAGGTGAACACGTTGTCCGTGCTGCCGGGGATCGTCTGGCTGCGCGTGAAGGTGTAGGTCGCACCCTCGCCCTCGACCCAGCCTTCCTCGATTTCGAGCGGCGTGGAGCCGTTGATGAGGGCGGCGCCGTTGTACTCACGAGAAAGCGTGGCAGACTTGAGAGTAACCGGGCGCTTGGTGACCTCGAGGGTGCCCTTCTCGGTTGTCACGTTGGTGAAGTTGGCGGTCTTGTCGGCGCCGGAGGCATCCTTGATGACCCATCCGCTGTTCACGACGTTGTCGCTCTTGCCCGCATTGGTCTGGCTGCCGGACGCGGTCGCCTCGACCGTGAAGCCCTCGGGCAGGCCGGTGGCGGTGACCTTCTTCTCGCCGGTGCCGTCGCAGGTGAGCGCGGTGCCGTCGTAGACCTTGGTGTCGCTCGGGGCGGTGAGGGTGACCTCGGCGGTGTTCCTGGTGACCTTCAGGGTGCCGAGCTCCTCGGTAACCTTGTAGTTCTTCGCGTCGGTGGTACCCCACTCGATGCTGTAGGTGTTCTTGGAGTCGCCGACCTCGATCTGGGCGCCGGTGGCGGTGACGGTGGCGGTCTCGTTGTTCACCAGACCGGTGATGGAGGCGGTGGACTCGGTGAGCGGCGTGCCGTCGTAGGGCTTCTCGGCGGATCCAGTCGTGATGGTGACGGGCGCAGGGGTGACCTCGAGCTCGCCGTCGACCTTCTCGACGTTGGTGAAGTTCGCGGTGACATCCTTGCCGCTGGCATCCTTGAACACGTAGCCGTCGTTGACGACGTTGGCGCTCGTGCCGACGTTCGTCTGGCTGCCGGAAGCGGTAGCCTCGGCGGTGATGCCCTCGGGCAGGCCGGTGGCGGTGACCTCGGCGTTCTCGAGCGCCTGTCCGTTGTACACCTGGGTGTCGCTGGCGGCGGTCAGGGTGACCTTGACGTCGGTCGAGGTGACCTTGAGGGTGCCGAGTTCGTCGGTCACGTCGTAGTTGCTGGCCGTAGCTTTGTCCCACGTGATGCTGTAGGTGTTCTTGGAGGAGCCGACCTCGGTCTGGCTGCCGGTGGCCTTGAGCGTCACGGACTCGCCCTCGACCAGGCCGTCGATGGTGGCCTCGTCCTTGGTGAGCGGCGTGCCGTCGTACTTCTTCTCGGCCGAGCCGGTGGAGATGGTGACGTCCTTCGGGTTGACGGTGAGGGTGCCGACCGAATCCTCGCCCTTGGTGTAGAAGGACTCATTCGCGATCGTCCAGGTGAAGGCGTTGTCGACCGTGGAGTCGGCTGCATTGGTGATGGTTGCGGTGGTTGCCGGGGTGACGGTCAGCTTGTCGCCCGTGGAGAGGGTGAACTCGGTCTGGCCCTCGGTACCCTCGATCGTCTCCTCGCCGTAGGTGACGGTGTACTGATGCTTGGTGTGGGCGGACCCGTCGTAGGTCCACTCGCCGTCGGCGGAGGCAACGGAGAGCTCAGCAGTGCTCTTGGTCACCTTGAGCGTGCCGGGGGTGCTGGCGAAGACGTAGTTCTCGGCAAGCGTTCCCTCATTGAGGGTGTACGAGAAGGTGTTCTTGGACTCGCCGGCATCGGTCTGGGTGCCGGTGATGTCGTAGGTCGCGCCCTCGCCGGAGACGAAGCCGTCGCCGCCGACGGTGATGTCGGTCTGGGCGTTCTTCACGAGCGGCGTGCCGTCGTATTCCTTCTCGCCGTCAGCGGAGGTCAGGGTGACGTTGCGCGTGGTGATCTTCAGCTCAGCGCTGCTGGTCGCGGTGTTCTTGTAGTTCGGGTTGGTGGCGCGGACCTGGATGGTGCAGCTGTCGGACTTGTTGGTCGCGGTCAGCGTGCTCAGATCGGTCGTCCAGGTGGTGCCGTCCTTGCTGTACTCGATGGTCGTGACACCGGAAGCCGCATTGGTGGTTGCGGGCGTCTCAATCGCGTGGGCCTTGCCATCGTACTTGTACTCGTCATCGTCGAGCGTGACGGTGAGCTCCTCATCGGTCTGCTCGATAGTGAGCGTGCCGGGCGTGGTGGTGATGTCGTAGTTGGCGGTCACGTCGTTGCCGGCGGCGTCGGTGATCTTGACGTTAGCAGCAGCGGTGATGGTGCCGGGGTAGGTGCCAACCTCGGTGCCCTTGGCGGAGTACTCGACGTTGTTGGTCTGGCCGCTCACGACACCGGTGACGGTAACGCCGGTAAGCTCGATCTCCTCACCAGTGTAGGTCTCGGTCTTGGCCTCACCCTCGAAGGTGGCAGTAGCCTTGTCGATAACGAGCGAACCATTGGCAGTCTTGACACTGAATTCGCTCGACACGTCATTTCCGGCAGCGTCCTTCACAACCGGAGTGCCTGTGATGTTGTTGGTGTAGGTTCCAGCATTAACCTGAGTCGGGTCCTCAGTGGTGAGACCAGAGACGGTATAGGCATTACCATCAACAGTAAACTCAAGGGTCTTCACTCCGGTGGCACTATGCGACTGACCATCGTATGTAGCAGTTGCAGAGTTGGCCTCGACAGTGATCTCGTACTTGGCGTCGCGGTTGGTAACCGTGAGCGTACCCTCAGCCTTCGTGATGTTGTAGTTATTGGCGTCAGTGCCTTCGTTCAGCGTGTACTCGAACTTGTTAGCAGAGCTGCCAACCGTAAGCTGAGAGCCAGTGACGTCGTACGTGGCACCTTCACCAGTTGCCCAGCCGTCTCCAGCAACGGTGACGGTGTCGTTGGTGAGCGGGGTGCCGTCATACGGCTTCTCGTCAGTAGCCGGGCGGGCGGTGATGGTGAGCTCGGCCTCGTCGGTCGCCGTGTTCTTGTAGTTCGGGTTGGAGGCGCGGACCTGGATGGTGCAGCTGTCGGCCACGGCGGTGGCGGTCAGGCTGGAGAGGTCCTCGGTCCAGTTCTCGCCGTCCTTGGAGTACTCGATCGTGGTGGTGCCGGAGGCGGCGTTGGTGGTCGCGGCGGTCGGCAGGGCGTGGGCCTCGGCGTCGTAGGTGTAGGACTTGCCCTCGAGCGAGACGGTCAGCTCGGCGTCGGACTGCTGGATGGTCAGCGTGCCGGGCGTGGTGGTGATGTCGTAGTTGGCGGTCACGTCGTTGCCGGCGGCGTCGGTGATCTTGACGTCCGCGGCGTCGGTGATGGTGCCGGGGTAGGTGCCCACGTTCGTGCCCTTGGCGGAGAAGGCGGCGTGCCGTCGGGCGTGACGGTCGTGATCTCGATCTCGGAGCCGGTGTAGTCCTTGGTCTCGGACACGCCGGTGAAGGAGGCCGGGCGGGCGGTGATGGTGAGGGTACCGGGAGTGAAAGAAACGTCATAGTACTCGGGAATACCCGTGATTGCAGCTTGATCAGACTCGGTCAGGTATTCCTTCGGACTCTCAGAAACGTTAGTGATCGACGGAGCCTCGCCGAGGGCCTGCCTGACCACACCGTCCTCTCCACCATCTCCGGGCAGCGTTCCCTCGACGGTGTACTCTCCAGCGAGAGGCGTTCCATCGTAGGTCTTGCTAACGGTCGAGGCCTCGATGGTCAGCGGCAGCGTGTAGTACAGCATGATCTCAGCACCATCGGCCGTCACCGTGACGGGCGTAGTCGGATTGGTGCTGTCCTTGGTCATGGGATAGCTGTCGTAAGGGCTCAGGAAAAAAGTAGCCGCAGGGACAGTGCTCGGGTCGATTTCGGTGCCGATGGTCTTCGACTCTGTCACATCATCGGCAACCTTCGTCGTGGTGCCCTTGAGGTAGTGGTGCACGGTGACGGTTGCAACATCGAGCTCCCACACCGCATAAAGGGTAACGACGCCATTGGGCTCAGCAGTCAGATTCTTGACGCTCTGCTGATCCGTATAGGTCGCGGCAGTGGCATCGCTCTCAGTACTCCACCCGAGGAACTTGTAATTCGGGCGTGTATACGCATTGGCGGTCAGGTTCTGCTCGACGTCATAGGTGAACGTCTGGTCCGCCATGGTGCCAGTAGCATCGTCGGCGTTCTTATCGAACTTCACCGTGTAGGTATTAGCCTCCCACAGTGCATACATGGCGTGATACTGGTTGTCCGTAGATGCCCAATTCTCGTCAGCGGCAACCTGGCTGGCGCTGTATGCCCCATTGGTATAGGTGATGAACAGCTCGGTCGAGGAAGTGGTCTTGGTGCTGGTGTTCTCCACATCACGCACCCATCCCTTGAAGGTATAGCCGGGGCGGGTGGGAGCGGCAGGCACATCCACGGCCTGGTTAATCGAGAGGCCGGTATCCTCACGGACGACACCACCATGGTTGTCGTACCAATAGATGTGGGTCTTGACTTCCTGGTCCTTCTCCACGTACACGGCCTTCAGCTGGATGGTGTACGTGTAGGTACCGTCGCTCTCAAGATCATCGGGCGCAACAACGATGTTGTAGGCATCGGTAATCCTCGCATCAGCTGCGTTGACATCGAAGGTCTCGCCTGGGAAGACCGTGACATCGGACTCAACGTACTCGGTCCCGTTCCACTTCATGACTGCCCAGTGGCTGAACACGTAGTTGTCAGCATCATTGGCGGTAGCAGCGGAGCCAGCAATGGCCTTCGCGCCATCCACGTAGTAGTTGACGTCCTCGGGTGCATTGGTACCCTTATCGGTGGCGTCGTATTCGACCTTGATCCCCTCAGCGCCGATCAGGTGGCTGCGCCACTTGGCGTACAGGTTGAGCTCACCGACGGTGGTGGGGTACTGCGGGTCAATCTCACTCTCGGTGTACAGGTGACCGTAGTTGCCCACCGTCGTCGCATTGAGACGGAAGGACTCGAAGTTGAAGACGTGCGTCATATCCTCGTCGGTATACCAACCAACCAGGTCATAGTAGATCCTCTCGCCGCCGACGTTACCGATCTTGTCGCCCTCGTCGACGTAGAACGTCGCAGCCTGATCTTCCTTGGTGTAGACGATGGGGTCGGAGGTGCTGTCATTGGGATGCAGGTTGACCGCATACTCGCGAAGTCCCCACTTGGCGTAGAGGGTCACATTGTGAGCGGGCATCTTGTCGAATGTATAGGGATCGCCTGCACAGAGCGCATTGTCGTACCAGCCGAGGAACACGTAGCCATTGAGCTCGGGCGTGATGTTGTAGTCCGCGGTATTGATGTTCGCCTCGTAGTAGACGCCGTTCTTCGAGACGAAATTCGTGCGTGCCGAAGGCGCATCGGTTACCGGGGTTTCGTCCGCACCAGCGACAAAAACACCGTCGCTGTACGTGATGTTGTACTGGTTGCGCGAATAGCGGAGATAGAGATTATAAGCATCTCTAATGTTAGTGCTCGGCGTACAACTGGTCCAGCTTCCGCCCTGTCCCTTGCGATATGCGTCGATAGTGAAGCCGGTGTAGGTCTCAGAGGGAGTCCAAGTGCCACCCGACCAGCGTCCCGTCGTAATCGTGTACGCGTTGGTGTAGCTCCAAGCTCCGGTCTCCGTCTGCTTGTAGACAACAAGGCTGTAGTTATTATTCATGTCGTCAAGTTCAAACGTGAACTCGTTCGACGAGGAAGTCTCATTCACGGCCTCAGGTTTGAACTCCGTCAAAGGCAGAGGATAACTGATGTCGCCAATACTCCACACAGAACCATTGCCCGGATCGGGCCATTGGGTGAATGCGGAGCCGTACAGACCGCTGAAGGACTGAGTCTCCGTAGTTCTGGTATAGCGGGTGTCGTCATACCAGTTGTAATAACCGTAGTACCACCTCTCGTAGTACCGGCTATAGGAGAGTTCAACGTACTCACCATCAACAAGGCCGTACTGGGTGCCGCCCGTAGCCGTTGTCTCGGTATAGGTGTACCCCTCGAAGTTGTAGGTAATCTCGTTGCGGTCGAAGTACACGTTGATGACCGTGGTGCCGTCGGGCTTCACCGTCGTGGTGGCGTCAACACGGCTGAAGTGGAAACCGCGGAAGCTGACGTCCTGATAACGCTGCCCCGATACGGTGTAAACGCGTGCAGACGAACCGCCAGCTGTTCCGTTGACGGCATAGGTGTTCTGACCCACTGTTGCGCCGGTCACAGTAACGGTGGTGCCGCTGTAGTCATAGCCATCACCGTCGACCTGCTGCTGCCAGACAACGACGTTGTAGTTCGCCGTCGACGCTGCCGTCCACTTTCCATAGACCGTGGTGTTGGCGGTCAGCTCCTGGTTGAAGTCAAACGCGGATCCGCTCACCTGGCCGTCGCGTGCGTCGGACGCATCCTCGGTGTACCAGCCGTCAAAGGTGTATCCCGAGCGGGTCGGAGCGGTCGTGGGCTCAGTAGGATTAGCGCCGATAGCCACAAACTGAGGCTCTGTGTAAGTAGCGTTGGAGAGGTTCTCTTCGAAGGTAAGCCAGTGACCCTTCTGGGTCTTCGCCTTGAGGACGTACGTCGTCTCGCTCAGCGTCATCGTGTCGTCGTTCTGGTACAGCACCTCGGTGCCCTCAACCTCTGGGCTGATCTGCTGCCAGCCAACAAAGTCGGCCACGACACCGGGCTCATCTGTCGGATACGGCGTATAGGAAAGGTTGACCGTGTACGTCTGGTCATCAGTGCTCGTTGCGGGTGCCAAGATCTGGTCCGTCTTGAGCAGGACGCCCTTCTCGTCCAGATAGGTAACCGTATAGGTCTTGAAAGCCATGGCGTAGTAGGTAACGGTATCGCCGTCTTCCACGCCAGCGTTCAGTTTTTTGGTTACGTCTTCGCGGACCTCCTCGATGGTCATGCCCGTAGTCTCAGTCGTGTAGTTCGGGTTGGTCGTCCAACCGCGGAACTGGACGCCTTCGGCCAGCTCTCCCATTCCGGGGTCATAGAGGTACTCCTCAATTTGCTCGATCTGGTTTTCGGTGATCATCATCGAGGCGACCTCGGTCGTGCCATTCATGAACTGAACGACCAGGCGCGCATCCGCACCGCTCTCGACGACGACGTAGATGGAGAACTGGTCGGCGTCGAAGCTCTGCCTGTTGGCGGAAGCGGAAGCGGTGTCGACGTACTCGGCGACCATCTCGTCGGACACGTGGTAGACGCTCACGTTATCGGTCTCGGCTCCCGTGTTGCGGAAGGTCACCCTGACAGCGGTGCCGTCGACGGGCTGGATCTCGTTGCCATCGGCGTCGTAGAGGGTGATGTCGAACGCGACGACGACCTGTGCGTCAGCCTGCTGCTCGGTAACTGCGTCCTCAACCTGGGTGAGCTGGTAGCCCGTGATGGGCTCTGCAGTGAAGTACCAACCCTCGGGCAGCACGCCATCGCCCACGCCGACCGTGATGGTCACGCCGTCGACGGTAAGGCTCTTGGCGCCGGCGAGCATGGGGGTCGCAGGAGCGGGCTCTTCCTCAGGCTCAGCCTCAACTTCAGGCTCCTCCTCGGTAACGGCCTCTTCCTCGACCGCGGGCTCCTCTTCGGAGATAGCCTCGTCTTCGATGACAGGTTCCTCCTCGGGGACAGCATCCTCTTCGAAAACAGTCTCCTCTTCGGGGATAGCCTCGTCTTCAACGACGGGTTCCTCCTCGATCACGACCTCCGGCTCAGCGGCGTCCTCATCGTAGACAAGATCAACCTCCGGCTCGGCAGCCGTATCCTCGACGACGACTGCATCCACGTCGTTGGACGTGAACGCTTCCGCCGCCTCCTCGAGGGCATATGCCATCCCCTGCGCGGGGAACATCTGCCACACGAGGATGAGCGAGAGGATCCATGCAAGCGGACCACGCGCGCTCTTGCAGAACCTGCGGAACTTCTTACCCATGACCAGCACCTTTCCTTCGGACCACGGGATGACGGAAAAATCGATACAGCTGTCCCATGGTCGCATATAGCACCATTCAACATGGTAGAGGAATCTGAACGGTTGTTAACCGTGGATTCAACTAATTTTCGACGAATTCTTTCAGCGGTTTTTCCGCAATTAAGCTGCAATTATTCAACTTCTCGACAATATGCGCTGATGATACATTTCATCTGCAGCCGTATTAACTGCTATGCATATTCCGCTTTTTCGAAGCATGCAAGTTTCTGACCGTTCGCGGAATCCAGCTCTCGCGTTCTTTATATATATGCGTTCAAATTCGTGCCGCCACGTTCGCTGAGGCGGTGCCCATGACACCGCCTCAATTCCCCCGCAGCGGCCTCATTGAGACAAAACTCCAGCTCAGAGAGTTGCTGCTCTCACGTACACCGCCCCAACAGCAACTGAGGCGGTGTGCAAGACACCGCCTCAGCAACATTCCCAGATATAACTCCGGCCCCTACGGCTCCAGACGGTGCGCCACGGCGTCGCAGATAAGCGCGCCGCACACGGTCTTGGAGTCCTCGATGCGGCCGTCGAGCACCGCATCGATGAGCTCGTCGAGTGGAACGAGGTCCACGTTGAGGAACTCGTCCTCGTCGGGATGCGCGGGTCCGAAGGTGAGCCCGGTCGCCATATACAGGTGGATGCGCTCGTCGGTGAAGCCCGGCGTGGTCGCGAGCGTGGTGAGGAACGCCATGCGGTCCGCGACCATGCCCGTCTCCTCGAGCAGCTCGCGTTTCGCGCAGGTGAGCGGATCCTCGCCGGGATCGAGCTTGCCCGCGGGGATCTCCACGGTCACGCGGTCGAGCGCCGTGCGGTACTGGCGCACGAGGCAGATCCGCCCATCGTCCGTCAGCGCCACGACGGCGACGGCGCCGCGATGGCGGACGACGTCGCGCGCGGACTCATGCCCGTTGGGCAGCGTCACGTGGATGCGGTTCACGTCGAAGATCAGCCCCGAGAACATCGTGTCCTCGGCGGTGATGACCTCGGAGAGCTCGGCATCGCGCGGGTCGTCGTCGCCCAGCACCAGGTCGCGGGCCTCGGGTGCGCCGACCGACCCCTCTCCCCCATCGTCATAGGTGAACGCGCGGGCCGAGTCCTGGATGCCCTGCGCCGCATCGCGCAGGTCGTCGAGCGACGGCGCGGTGTAGGCGTCCGACTCGATGATCGTGTCGGGCGATGCGCCTGCGGTCTGGATATCGGTGTCGCTCTTCTTCTTGGCCATGGCGTCTCCCCTTAGAGGTTCTCGCGTCCGATGATCGCCTTCATGCCGATGTCGGTGCGGAAGAAGCGCCCGTCGAACCGGATGAGCTCGGCCGCCTCGTACGCGCGCTCGCGCGCAGCCTCGAACGTGGCCGCGACCGCGGTCACGGCGAGCACGCGGCCGCCCGAGGTCACGAGCGTGCCGTCGTCGAGCAGCTTCGTGCCGGCGTGGTAGACCGTGACGCCGGGAAGCGTCTCGGCCTGCTCGATGCCGGTGATGACCTTGCCCTTCTCGTAGCTGCCGGGATAGCCCGCGCTCGCAAGCACGACGGCCACGGCCCAGTCGTCCTCCCACGACACCATGTCGGCCGAGAGCGTGCCGTTGTCGCACGCGAGCATGACCTCGACGAGGTCGGCGTGCATGCGCGGCAGCACGACCTGCGTCTCGGGGTCGCCGAAACGGGCGTTGAACTCGAGGACCTTGGGGCCCTCGGGCGTGAGCATGAAGCCGCCGTAGAGGCAGCCGGAGTACGGCGTGCCGTCCTTGGCGAGCTGGCGCACGACGCGCTCCATGATGCCGGTCATGGTCGCGAGCTCCTCGGGCGTGACCATCGGGACCGGGCTGTAGACGCCCATGCCGCCGGTGTTGGGGCCCTTGTCGCCGTCGTAGGCGCGCTTGTGGTCCTGGCTCGTGGCCAGCGGAACGACGGTCTTGCCGTCGGTGAGCGCGAGCAGCGAGCACTCGGGGCCTGAGAGGGTCTCCTCCACGAGCACCACGTTGCCCGCGGAGCCGAACGCGTTGAAGCACTCGTGCACGCCGGCCGCAGCCTCGGCGGCGTCGGCGGCGACGATGACGCCCTTGCCCGCGGCGAGGCCATCGGCCTTGATCACGCAGGGGCCGTTGAGACGCGCGACGTATGCCGCAGCCTCGGCTTCGTCGGTGAAGGAGCGCCACGCGGCGGTGGGAACGCCGGCGCGGCCCATGACCTGCTTGGCGAACTTCTTGGAGCCCTCCATGCGCGCTGCGCTCAGGTTGGGGCCGAAGACGGGGATGTCCACCGAGCGGCACGCGTCGGCGACGCCCTCCATGAGCGGCGCCTCGGGGCCGATCACCACGAGGCCGATGCTGTGGGCGAGTGCCCAGGCAGCCACCTCGACGGGAGACTCGGGGTTGACGTCGGCGCGCTCGGCGAGGGCGAGCATGCCGCCGTTGCCAGGCGCCACGTAGAGCTTGCCCGCGCGCGGGGACTGGCTGAGCTTGTCGAGCAGCGCGTGCTCGCGCCCGCCGGAGCCCAGAAGCAGGATGTTGGTCTTTTCGCTGGTAGAAGCCATGGTTGTACTCCTTACACGGTCAGGTTGCTATCGAAGAGCGCTGTCTCGTGGCCGCCGTACACGTCCTCCGGGACCATGGCGACGGCAAGGGCGCCAGGTCCGGAATAGCGCACGAGCTCGGTCGCCGGCACAAGCGTCGCCAGGCGATACGAGACGTACTCGTTGGTATCGAAGGGTTTGTCGAGCTGGGCGAGGCCGTTGGGCACGCTGCCCGCGGCCTCGATGTAGCAGAGCGCCCCGTCGGTGCGCGCGCGGGTGCCGAAGGCGTGCGCGACGAGCCCCGCGAGGTTGGCGAGGTCGTCCGACTCCGCGAGGACCTTGTAGCCCGAGCGGTCGAGACGCACGAGGTGGCTCACGCCGAGCGCGCGGCGGCGCAGATAGGCGAATCGGTCGAAGAGCCCGCCGTGGCCCTGGCGCGGCGCGCTCGGGTCGGAGATGACGAGCAGCACGGTCGCATCCGCGACGGCATCGGCGCGCGCGGCGACCTCTATCGGCGTTCCGCCGTTGCCCGCTGCGTACGCGGCGCGTTCGACCGCGAGCGCGAGCGCCGCGGAGGTGAGGCCGACGTCGACCACGGTCACACGGCCCGGCTCGTCCATCTTCGCGGCGGCGGCGCAGGCGGCCACGGCCTCCGAGCCCTTGTGGATGGAGACGATGCCCTCGGAGCCCTGCGCGAGCAGCCCGCGGTAGAGCTTCACGAGCTCGTCGACATCGGGGCGGCGCTGGCACACGGCGACGCCGAGCTGCGCGAGCAGCTCGGACGGGACGTCGCAGCAGGTGTCAGCCACGACCGCGCAGGTCGGTATCGTCACGCGATCTGCGGGCACGGCTACTTCCAATACCTGTTGATGGTCTGGTCGCGGTCCGGGCCGACGGTGATGATCGAGACGCGCACGCCGGCGAGCTGCTCGAGGAAGTCGATGTAGTCCTTGGCCTCGCGCGGGAGCTGGTAGAAGTTGCGGACGCCGGAGATGTCGCACTTCCAGCCGGGGAGCTCCTCGTAGACGGGCGCGGCGTGGTAGAACACGCTCTGGTGCTCGGGGACGGTGGTGTAGCGCACGCCGTCGCACTCGTAGGCGACGCAGACCTTGATGGTGTCGAGCGCGCCGAGCACGTCGAGCTTGGTGATGGCGAGGTCGGTGAGGCCGTTGACGCGCGTGGCGTAGTTGACGATGACGCCATCGTACCAGCCGCAGCGGCGCTTGCGCCCGGTGGTGACGCCGTACTCATGGCCGACCTCGCAGAGCGTCTCGCCGATCTCGTCGTCGAGCTCGGTGGGGAACGGGCCGCTGCCGACACGCGTCATGTACGCCTTGGCGATGCCGAGGACGCGGTCGATGTGGGTCGGGCCCACGCCGGAGCCGGTGACGGCGCCGCCCGCGGTGCAGTTGGAGCTGGTCACGAACGGGTAGGTGCCGTGGTCGATGTCGAGCATCGTGGCCTGGGCGCCCTCGAACAGGATGTTCTTGCCGCTCTCGAGCTGCTCGTTCAGGAACAGCGAGCTCTCGCAGATGTACGGGCGGATGCGCTCGGCCATCGGTAGGTAGGTCTCGCAGATCTGCTCGACGGTGTAGGTCGGCATCTCGTAGACCTTCTCGAGGATGGGATTGGTATAGGCGAGCGCCGCGTCGAGCTTCTCGCGGAAGATCTTCTCGTCGAGCATGTCCTGGATGCGCAGGCCGGTGCGGTTCATCTTGTCCATGTAGGTGGGGCCGACGCCGCGCTTGGTGGTGCCGATGAGGTTCTTGCCGAGCTTCTTCTCGTGCGCGCCGTCGAGGTCTTTGTGGTACGGCATGACGATGTGCGCGTTGCCCGAGATCTTAAGGCGCTCGCAGGAGATGCCCTGGTCCTCGAGCATGTCGATCTCGGAGAGCAGGATCTCGGGGTCGACGATGCAGCCGTTGCCGATGATGGGCACGGTGCCCTCGTACATGACGCCGGACGGGACCTGGTGCAGCGCCAGCTTGGTGCCGCCCACGATGACCGTATGGCCGGCGTTCGCGCCACCGGCGTAACGGCAGACCACGTCGTAGTCGCCGGAGATCAGATCGGTGACCTTACCCTTGCCCTCGTCGCCCCACTGGGTTCCCACAAGCACGGAAGCAGGCATGATGCGCTCCTTCTATCGATGGCCGTCAACCCTTTAAGTATACGTGATGCGGGTACCGTAAGGGTTCCGCTCGGCCGACCCACACAAACCTGTCGAAGGGACCGTCACATTTGCCGCGAAATGCGCCGATTATGCGATGATGTGAGCAGTGAATGCGCACGAGAGGAGCAGGCTATGTCGGGGAACAACACGCTCGGGTACCGCACTCGGGGAAACGCCAGCCCGCAGGGACGCCCGCGCGTGTATCTGTGCGGCCACCCGGACGACCTCGCGGGGCAGCTCGAGGTTATCGCGGACGAGATCCTCGGCCTACAGGCCAACGCTGCGATCTGGTACCGCGACCCTGCATATGGGCCGGACGCCGCCCTCTCGCCCGACGAGCTCGCGCAGATGCAGCTTGTCGTGGTGCCCGTGACGCAGCGGTTCCTGCACGAGGACTGCGCCGCGCGCCTCGAGGAGCTCCCATGCGCGGTAGAGCAGCATGTCCCGGTGCTGCCCGTCCTCGACGACATCGCGCTGGCGTCCGAGTTCAATCGCCTCTGCGGCGACCTGCAGTGCCTCGACCGCCACGCTCAGGAGCACGACCCCACGGCGCTCCCCTACCGCGAGCGGCTCGCGCGCTTCCTCGGGTCGGTGCTCGTCGACGACGACCTCGCCGCCCGCGTGCGCGCCGCATTCGACGCGTACGTCTTCCTGAGCTACCGCAAACGCGACCGCGCCGAGGCGCAGCAGGTCATGCGCCTCATCCACGCGAACCCGCTCTGCCGCGACATCGCCATCTGGTACGACGAGTTCCTCGTGCCGGGCGAGAGCTTCAACCAGGCCATCATGGACGCGCTGCAGAAGAGCGCCGTATTCACGCTGGTGGTGACTCCGAGCCTGCTGCAGAACCCCAATTACGTGATGACCACCGAGTGGCCGGCAGCGCGCGATGCGGGCAAGCCGACGCTGCCCATCGAGGCGCTGCCGACCGACCCCGGCCAACTCGCGTCCCTCTACCTAGGGCTGGGCGGAACCATTTCCGCTAAGGATCGCGATGCTGTCGGAAAGCGCCTCGAGGAGGTGCTTCGCGGCATCGCGCTCAAACGCCGCGCCGGCGAGCCCACGCACGACTACCTCATCGGCCTTGCGTACCTCTCGGGCATCGACGTGGAGGTCGACCGCGATCGGGCGCTCGGACTCATCACCGCCGCCGCCGAGGCTGATCTGCCAGAGGCATGCGAGCGGCTGGTCGCGATGTACCGCAACGGCGAGGGCGTCGTGCGCAGCTATCGCACCGCCATCGCGTGGCAGGAGCGGCTGATCGAGATCCTGAAAGGGCGGGAAGGCGATCTGCGCTTCCCTTCGGCCAGACTCCACAAGGCGCTCGATAGCCTCGCGATGCTCAAGAAGATTGCCGGCGATGCCGTCGGATCGCGGAAAGCGCAGGTAGAAGCGCTCGAGCAGGCCATGAGGATCGTCGATTCAGGCAATCTCGACGGCAGGTTCGACATCGCGACCTCGTGCATTGCGCTGGGATCCGAGCTCCTCGGCAGCGGCGATCCTTCCACGGCCAGGGCGTGGCTCGACAAGGGTCGCGCGTATCTGGAGGCGGTTCTCGCGGAAGAGCAGGGCGAGGCGTTCTCGTTCGTGGATGGCCCCAACGGACTGGACATCAGGACCTTCGGCGGCTTCGTCGACAAGAAGCTGGTCAGGCAGGCGCTCGTCGCGTGCTCCGCACACATCGGCAACACGTACGCCGCGGAGGACAATGTCGACGAGGCACGCGCGTGGTTCCTGCGCTCCATCGACCTGCTCGAGGGTCTTGCCGCGGAGGAGGGCTCCTTCGCCTCGGCGCGGCATCTCGTGCTGGTCTATGAGCTTATGGCACGGCTCGAGCTTGGAGAGGGCAGCACCGCGGAAGCGCGTCATTGGTGCTCGAAGGGCATTGCGGCTGCCGAGGAGCTGGATGAGAAGAACGCAAGAGATTGTCTTATGTCTCTCAACGACGCGATGGCGTCCATCTGCGAGGCCGAAGGCTCCCACGAGGAGGTGCGCACGTATCGCGCGGCGGCCGCATCGGCTGCCGGAGACACCGAAATCCTGAGCCGGAGGAGGGCTATCGACCTACTCATCGAATCCGCCTCGGCATGCGAGGAGGCGCACGACCTTGTCGGCGCCTGCGAGCGCTATGCGCAGGCGTGCGTCCAGTCCGAGGGTCTTATCGAGGAGACCGGCAGCGCGGAAGTTCGCATCGATCTGTCGCTGTTCCGCTCTCATCTCGTCGACCTCTTCCTCGACCGCTTCGAGTACGACAAGGCATGGGATTCTGCGAAGAAAGCGGTAGCCGCGGCCGAGCAGGCAGCAGCGGAATCCGATACGTACGAGGCACACGAGGCCCTCGGCGTCGCCTATGAGCGCATGGCATTGGTCCATCGCATCGAACATCGGCCGAAGGATTCCATTGCGTCCTTCGAGAAGACCGTCGCCGAGTTCGAGCGAGTCGTCGCCGAGAATCCCGATTCGTCCTGGAAAGAACACATCACAGATGCCAAGGCGGCTATCGATGAGCTGCGGGCTGAGATTGCAGAATCCGAAGCGCGCAGGAAGCGCTGGCACGACCGCTTGCTCGCCGATACGGTCTACACCCTGCCCAAAGACGCCGCAGGCATCGCCGCGTTCCGTGAGCTTGTCGACCGCTACGATGCAATCGCCCGGCAGTACCGCAAGGTTGGAGACCGCGTGGACGCCATCTACTGGTACGAGCGTGAGCTCAGCGTGCTCGGGGCGCTCTCGAAGACGGACGGTTCGGACGACGTGCAGGAGCTGCAGGAACGCGCGTTGCGCGGCCTGGATGAGACGTACATCTCGCGCGAGGTCGATCCCGGGAAGCTGGCGGAGGTGGGTCCCGAGCCGCCGGTGTACGACGCAGGATCTCTGGGGTCGCTTCCCCTCGACGCCCTTCGCACGCTCAGCGAAGACTACACGCGCTACATCAACCGGCTGGAAGCTGCGCACGACTACCCCTCGATGGCGGACTGGTTCCAGCGGCTCGGCGAGGTTGATTCCGTACTCATCGAGAGATCGGGCATGTACGAGACGGCAGAGCCGCTATACGACTACATCCGTGCGGGTCGCATGTACCGCGTCCTCGGCGACGCCGATAACGCCTTCGCGTACTACGTAATGGCGAGCGTACGGATCGATAAGATCGATGCCCTGTGGGCATCAGGGGGCTGGATGGATGAGGACGGAGAGCGTTACGAGCCCCTCTACAGCGTCTCCGATGAAGACCGTGCGGAGGTGCTGGAAGCGCTGGAATGGAACTTAGAGGATGCCCTCAAGATCAGACTCAAGCTCGCCAAGAAGGACCCGACTCTCTGGCCGATCCGGATAGTGGCGATGCTGTGCTATAAGAGTGCAGCATCCACCAGCTCGCTCGAGAAGCGGGTGGCCTATCTCGAAGAAGCCCTCGACTACGGAAAGCGCTGCATCGAGCTGAGCGGGACCGAGCACGATCAGCTCTTCGTCGATATCGTCGCGCGCGAGCTTCATGCATGGGGCGGCGATGTCCCTAGGGAAAGGACCGCAATGAAAACCGCTGTCGTCTTCTTCTCGCTCGACGGCAACACGCGTCTCGCTGCTTGCGGGCTCGCGGAGCGCCTCGGCGCCGACGCCTTCGAAATCCGCACCGTGAAGCCGTATCCCGCGAAGGGCCCGCTGAAGATCCTCGTCGGCGGCAAAGACGCCACGTTCGACAAGTGTCCCGCGATTCAGCCGCTCGACATCGACCTCGCAGCATACGACCAGGTGGTGCTCGGCACGCCCGTGTGGGCGGACAAGGTCGCCGCGCCGATCAACACCTTCCTCAAGGGCCGGGACCTGGGCGGGAAAAGCCTCGCGCTGCTCATCTCGAGCGCAGGCGGCGATGCGACGAAGTGCGCGCAGGACGCAGCCGCCAAGCTCGGGCGCACGACCGAGGAGCTTCCGCTTCTGAGCCTCAGGAGCCCGACGAAGATGGGTGCCGCCGACCTCGCAGCGCAGCTCGACGCCTTTGCCACGCAGCTGAACAGTTAGCCGCCGCGGAGAGTCCCCGAATGGTAACGCTTCCGTAGATTGCCGCACCGCGAACAGCGCTCAACTGGGAATACAGCGCCGCTCCATGCCCCGATGTGGCATCCCGCGGCCGGCGCATTACCATTCGGAGCTTCTACGCGGCGCTACTCCTCGTGGCGGGAGTCGAGCGAGATGAACTTGGTGTCCTCGGAGATGAAGGCCAAGCGCACGGTGCCCGTCTCGCCGGAGCGGTTCTTGGCGATGATGCAGTCCGCTACGCCCCAGTCGGGCCTGTTCTGGCGCTCGGCCTCCTCCTTCGTGAGCGAGCGGTCGAGCAGCAGCACGATGTCGGCGTCCTGCTCGATGGAGCCCGACTCGCGCAGGTCGGCGAGCTGCGGGCGCTTGGCGCGCGCTTCCTCTCCCCTGCCGCCGCCACGGCTCTCGACCTGGCGGTTGAGCTGCGAGAGCGCGATCACGGGCACGCCGAGGTCCTTCGCGAGGATCTTGATGGCGCGGCTCATCTCGGAGACCTCGGTCGCGCGGCTGTCGGAGCGGCGGCCGCCCGACGGCGAGAGGAGCTGCATGTAGTCGATGATCACGAGGCCGTCCTTCTTGCCGTTCAGGATGCGGCGGGCCTTCGCGCGGATCTCGGTGACCGTGGTACCGGCCGTATCGTCGATCGTGATGTCGAGCTGCGAGAGCTTGTCGGTGGCCTCGATGATGTTGATCCAGTTGGCATCGCGGATCATGCCCGCGCGGATCTCGCGCATGTGCACGCCGGTGGTCTCGCTCGCGAGCAGGCGCTGCGCGATCTCGACCTTGCTCATCTCCATCGAGAAGAACGCGATCGAGGCGCCCTCGCGCGCGGCGTTCACCGCGATGTTCAGCGCGAACGACGTCTTGCCCACGCCGGGCCGGGCGCCGATGACGATCATCTGGCCCGGACGCATGCCGAGCAGGCTGCGGTCGATGTCGGGGAAGCCGGTGTAGATGCCCTGGCGCATGCCCTTGTTCTTGCTCATCTCTTCGAGCGAGACGAAATAGTCGGACATGATATTGGACAGGCCGTCGTAGCTCGAGCGCACCGCGCGGCCCGTGACCTCGAACAGCATCTGCTCGGCGCGGTCGATGACCTCCTTGGTGTCCTCGGGCGCGTTGTACGCAAGGGCGGAGATGCTCGCCGAGGTCTTGATCATGGCGCGCAGCACGGCATCGCGGCGCAGCATCTCGATGTGGTTGGGCCACACGTCGGCGACGTAGTTCTCCGAGAGACCCACCAGGTAGCCGGGACCGCCCGCCTTCTCGAGGTTGCCCTCGCTCTTGAGCACGTCGGCGAGCGTGATGATGTCGATGGGCCGCCCCTCGTCGAACATGCGCTTGATCGCATTGAAGATCAGGCGGTTCGCGGGGTTGTAGAAATCCTCCGGCACGAGCTCGATGAGGCACTCCTGGAGAGCCTCCTGGTTCCAGATCATGGCGGAAAGCAGCGCGGCCTCCGCCTCGAGGTTCTGGGGCATGGGGCGATCGATCTGTGCGGGCGTCTGGGCGAGGTTGACGTCGAGGCTGGGGCTGGGCATGGAGTGTCCTGTCGGCAGAATTCTGGCAAAGTGTGAGAGGATACTACCCCAATCGCGGCACCTGCGGGAACGTGAATTATTGCCCGCTTGTTTCTTCAACAGCGATTGTCGATAGAACCTCTGCGATTCCTGCGGTTTTGCTGGTTTTCAACGTTTTCAACAAATTTGGAAGAAATCCGTGAGCGGAGTTTTCAACAATTCATCGTTATACCCGATTATGCAAAACACCGTGGATAAACGCGGAATAATACCGCTGTTTTATCCGCAAGAACATGTGTTTTCGCAGGTAAACGCCCTATTGCATACATTTCTAACGGAAAGACCCCACCCCCGGTTTCCGGGTTGTGGGGTCCTTGGACGGTACGAGAAACGTATCCGCGGTTTCACCAGCTTGTCCGTGTTTTGCGACCTTTGTTGAAAACCGCAGGTAAACGGACCGAAGCTGATAAAAGTCGCAAACGGTTACTCGGCAACCTCCTCGACAGCCTCCTCGGCGGTCTCGGCGGCAGCGGTCTCGGCGGCGCGGGTCGCGAGGGTGCCCTCGGGCACGACCTCGACGGCGACCTTGGCGTTGATGGTGCGGTACAGGTCGACCTCGACCTCATGGATGCCGGCGCGCTTGATGCTGCCCTCGTGGGCGATGCGCTTGCGGTCGATCTCGATGCCGAGCTGGGCCTTGATGGCGTCGGCGATCATGCCCGAGGTGACGGAGCCGAACAGCTGGCCCTCGTCGCCCACACGGGCCTCGACGGTGACGACCTTGCCCTCAAGGGCGGCCTTGGTCTCGTCGGCGCCGGCGAGGCGCTTCTCCTCGCGCTTGGCGATGTTGTGGCGACGCTCCTCGAGCTGCTTGATGTTGCCCGGGGTGGCCGGCAGAGCGAGCCTGCGGGGGAACAGGTAGTTCTCCGCGTAGCCCTGAGCGACGTCCACGACGTCGCCCTCGCCGCCCTTGCCACGGAGCTCGCCCAGAAGAATAACTTTCATGGGTACTCCCTCTCTAGCTGCGGTCGGTGCTGTCCTGAACGGTGACTTTCACGCCGCGCGGGAGGCGGCGGAAGTTGACCCACACATCCAGGATTCCGACGATTGTCAAAACGAACAGGTTGAACTCGAGATAGGCCGCGACCACGGTGATGATCAGGCCGATGATGCCACGCAGGTGCTTCGTGCTCCTGAACCAGGAGAGGCACGCGAAGCCCTGGGTCGCGAACGCGAGGCGGAGCGTCCCCAGCAGCGTGCCGCCGACCATCGTGATGATCCCCTCGAACGCGGGGAGGGCCCGCGAGAACGCGAGGAGCACGAGGGCGACGATGAGCAGGGCGACCACCCAGAGCGGGAGGTCGAACTGCGTGAAGGGCACGCGGATGCCGAGGTCGATCCTCTGGCGCTTGGCCGCCACGAAGGCGCCGAGCTGCGCGAGGACGAACCCGCAGAACGCAATCATATAGAACGCGGTGGGCCAGATGGCTGCGACGATGCCGCGCATCTGCTCGAACACCAGGCGCATGTCCATCGAGGTCGCGCCGAACGCCTCCTGGTAGCTCGCCAGGACGCCGTCGACCAGCGTCGCCATCGAGGTGCCCATCGCACGCGCTACGAGCTCGGACGACACGAGCAGGACGGTGCCCAGGACGGCGACCGCCATGCATGCGGTGCCGGGCGTGAGCTTGTTGCGGAGGTAGAGGTCGGCGCCCACGATACCCGCGATGCAGGCGAACACGGAGTCCTCGTAGCCGGTGGCCTTGAAGAGGAGCGAGGTCGCGATCGCGGGCAGGATGAGGCAGACGGAGGCGAGGGCGCTTTCGCGCGCGCCGCGGTTCCCCGCAAGCAGCGCGAAGCCGAAGCCGGCGAAGAGCGGCGCGATGAGGGGCGAGAGCCCCGCGCACGCCCCCGCGGCCACGCACCACACGATGCCCGCCCAGAACGGAAGCGGCTTGATGACGGGCGCCGCCGGCGTGTACGGGGTCATGCCCTGCGGGGCATTCCCGGCGCCGCGGACGTCCTCGGGACGCCTCGGGTCCTGGGGCAGCTGGGGAACCTTGTTGCCTGTCTGATCGTTCACGAGCGGTTCAGGGTCTTTCTCGAGTCGAGCCGCTTAACCGCGGCTGCGGCCACCGCGGCTGGAGACGACGGTGACGGTGTAGGGCACGAGCGCCATCTCGCGGGCGCGCTTGATGGCGAGCGCGATGTCGTGCTGATGCTGCGTGCAGGCGCCAGTGACGCGGCGCGGCTTGATCTTGCCGCGGTCGGTCATGTACTTGCGGAGGAGCTGGACGTCCTTGTAATCGATGAAGTCCGTGCCCTCCTTGCAGAACTGGCAGTACTTACGACGCAGCTGGCGTGAAAAATCCTGCTTTTGCTGAGCCATGTCAGTTGCCTTTCATTCGGCGGCGGATGCCGCCAGATCCATTAGAACGGGATGTCCTCGTCGTAGACGTCGCTGGGAGGCGGCGTCACGGCAGGCGCGGTTGCGGAAGGCGCGGAGGCCTGGTAGGCGGGAGCGGCGTAGCTGGGCGCGGAGGCCTGGTAGCTCGGCTGCTGGTAGGACTGCTGCTGGTAGCCGCCCTGCTGGTAGCCGGAGGTCTGCTGGTAGCCGCCCTGGTCGTTCCTCGGGGAGAAGAACTCCAGGTCGTCCACGACGACCTCGAGCTTGCTGCGACGCTGGCCATCCTTGGTCTCCCACGTGCTGTAGCGGAGCTTGCCTTCGATGGCAACCTTGGAGCCTTTGGAGAGGAAGCGCGAAAGCGGTTCTGCGCGACCGCCGAACACGACGCAATCGACGTAGTTGGGGACATCCTCCCACTCGCCGGACTGCGGGTTGCGACGACGGTCGTTCACCGCGACGCCGAACTGCAGAATCTGCGTTCCGCCTGCGGTTTGACGCATTTCCGGGTCACGGGTGAGGTTACCGGAGATGTTGACGCGATTGATGCTCACTTGTGATCACTGCCTCTCTGTGCGGGCCATGCCCGCGTTTGCGCGGAGAAGATCCGCTGCTTCCTGTGCTAGTCCCTGTCGCTGCGGCGCACGATCATGTGGCGCTTCACGGCATCGTTGATGCGCAGGACTCGGTCGAGCTCTGCGATCTGCGTGGGATCTGCGTGGAAGTTGATGAGAGTGTAATCACCTTCGGTGAGATGGTCGACCTCGAAAGCGAGCTTGCGCTTGCCCCAATCCTCGACGCTGTCGATCACGGCGCCCTCCTGGACGAGTGCGACATCGATGCGCTTCATAACGCCAGCGCGGGTCTCCTCATCAGACGAAGGATCGACAAAGAACAGCAGTTCATAAGCCTTCATGTGGTTCACCTCCTCTGGGCTAATGGCTTCGGGACGTGAAGGTTGCACCCGAAGCAGGAAAGGTAACGGCCAACTACTGTATCACAGGTCTTTCGCGCACGATGCGTAAAAACCCGCGATTTCCTGCCTTTCCACGCATTTTTCCCCTGAAACGAGCGTATCAGGCGGTCCTTGCGGCTGGTTTACCCGCACCTATCGGCTGGCTGACGGCTGAGACGGGAATCCGCAGGTCGCGGACGCATACGATGGAGGCCCGTCCGTTTCGCGTCCGGACGGGCCTCCGCAGGAATCACATAGGCGCGGCTGCTAGCCTTGCGGCGGGTACTGGTTGTCCTGCCGGTTGGGGTAGCTCTGGCCGACCTCGCCGTGCGTCTGGGTGCCGTAATCGGTGTCGCCGTAGGCGTAGGGCGTCTGGTTGGGCGCCTGGTACGCATTGGGATCGTAGGGCTGCTGCGGATACTGCGGCGGGTAGTACTCCTGGCTGTATGCAGGCGCATCGCCGGGCAGCGGCGCGTCGTTGTCGCCCCACAGCGGCACGTTGAACTGGCGCATCCACAGGCCGGTCGCGATATAGGTGAGGGCCTCGACGGCGTTGCCGAAGAACGAGGCGATCGCCCCGGTGATGAGCATCGCGGGGAGCATGGCGACGATCAGCCGTGCCGTGAGCTCGAGGACCGGCTCGACGTCCTCGTAGTTCACCGATCCGTTGACGCTGTAGGAGACGATCTCGTTCGCGATGGCGCTGACGGTCCCCATCAGCGGGACGAGCGCGACGATGAAGATGATGGATCCGATGGTGGCGAGGATGAGGCCGCCGACGAGACGGATGCCGAAGATGCGCAGCAGGCCCATGGGGTCGCGCTCGACCATGGTCCAGATGGTCGAGACCTTGAAGCCGCCGCCGATGTTCTGGTAGATGGCAGCGCGCACGCAGGCGACCGTGACGATGATGCCGAACGCGATGCCGGCAAACGACATGATCGGCGCGACCGCGGCGCCGATGATCGGGATCATGGCGACGAGGGACGCGAGCGCGCCCCACGCCAGGCTCCAGACGATGATGATGCCGACGTTGCGCCAGCCGCTCCTGAGGTAGCCGCCGACGGTACCGCCGTTGCTCGTGGGAGACGTCTCGACGCCCCATGCGGTAAGACGGCTCCACTCGGCGAAATAGCCGCCTACGCCGACAGGGCCGACGATGGGCACGAGGCCGGCGATCCAGAAGACGAAGAGCCTCAGGAACCAGCCGGGCTCGCGGGTGAACAGCGCCCAAGAGCGCGCGAAGTATCTGTCGGGCTGGAAGCCCTGGGTGTTCACGTATGACGCCATGATCGTCCTTTCGTGGGAGAGACCTGCTCACAGTATACCCACATCGAAGGGCTGTTCCGTAACTTGTCGATTTGGGGACGGCTCACGATTCGGCATTTTAGGGGGCGGAACATCCCTCCGCCGGAAAACAAATCGGGCAGCCGCGCGGGCTGCCCGTCTTGTTTTCTGGCGGAGAGGGGGGGATTCGCCGCGTTGCCTGCGGCAACGCTCCTTGGCCTCGCTTCGCTCGGCCCGCGAGGCTCCACTGGAGCCTCGCGCCCCCAACGGGGTTCGAATCCCCCGAACTGTAAGAAAACAAATCGGGCAGCCGCGCGGGCTGCCCGTCTTGTTTTCTGGCGGAGAGGGGGGGATTCGAACCCCCGTGACCTGAAAAGGCCAAACGGTTTTCGAGACCGCCGCATTCAACCACTCTGCCACCTCTCCATTAGTGGCAACGTGGCGCCCCGTATCGCGGGACGCCACGGGAAGATCTGGCGGAGAGTCGGGGATTCGAACCCCGGAGACGCTTTCGGCGCCTACACGATTTCCAATCGTGCTCCTTCGGCCAGCTCGGACAACTCTCCAAAGAAACGCAAGGGGTATTATAGCCACTTTCCCAGCTCCTTGTCGAGAAGGAATTGGTGGTTTCCGCACGTTATCCCGCGATGCTACGATTATTCGGACAAGCACCGCACCTCTCGCGTCTGGAGCACTGATGGAACGCCCGCGGAAGCACTCCCCCATCGCCACCCTCGCACTGGCGCTTCTCTGCGCATTCACCCTCGCGGCATGCGGCGGGAGCACGAGCGCGGAGAGCGTCGCGGGCACGGTGTGGCAGCTGACCGCGATCTCGGTCGAGGGCGACGGCGCGGTCGCGGACTGCACCGCCGAGGAGTACCTCGCGGCGAACGGCATCGAGTACCGCCTCGAGTTCCCCGACGACAGCAGCGCGGCCCTCGTCCGCACCCAGTACAGCGGCCGCTTCGGCTCCGAGGCGATCACCGACCTCGGTTACACCCTCTCCGGCAACCGCCTCAGCTTCACGGCCCGCAACGAAGCGGTGTTCGAGACGGTCTCGTTCGACGGCAGCACCCTCGTGCTGAGGTTCGACGACGCGCGCGGGACCGTCACCACCTTCACATTCGAAAAGACCGAGGTGGAGGAGGCCCCCGAAGAACCCGCAGCCGAGGAGGGCGCACCGGAAGAGCAGCCTGCAGAAGACGCGGCTGCAGCGGAAGAGACACCGCAGGAAGAGGCGTTCGTCGAGGATGCCCTCGAGGATGACCAGACCGTGCAGGTGCCGTGCGGCGTGATCACCACCGTCCCGCGGCTGTACGCTGGGCGCGGCGCCCGCTGGGTCGCCTACGACGAGGGGATGAACCTCGAGGTTCCCAACGACGGCATCCGCGTCGTGGCGAACATCGACTGGTCCGAGCGTGCGGAGCACTCCTCCGAGGCGAAGGAGGAGAAGTGGCTCATCGGAACCGCCATCTACAACGGCATGAAGCGTGATGTTTGGCTGCACATCCCCTACGTCGGCGCAGGCGGGAACCCCCTCCACTGGAACAGCCCCGAGGAGAGCGACGTTCTGGCCTGCGAGCGGTGGCTCGCCGTCGAGGGAGACGTCGTGCGCTCCTGGATCTCGATCTACACGGGCGTCGGCGCGATCACCGCTCCGACCGGGGTGTCGGAAAGGACGACGCCGTTCTGGGGTGTGTGGGCATCCGCCTCGCAGGATCTCAACGAGGCGCTCGCCTTCGCGCGCGATGCCGACACGAACGGTTTCGCCGTCGAGGTCTTCCTCACGACCGACTGGGACAACCTCAACAGCAGCCCCTGGTACGTGGTCACGCTCGGCTGCCCCGACAGCGAGGGCGCCGCGCAGACGCTGCTCGCGCAGGCTCAGGACGCCGGGTATTCGGACGCCTACATCAAGTATTCGGGAAGCTATATCGGCTAGCCGAGCTTCGCGACGAGACCGTGCTGCACGTTCCACTTGCGGCGCTCGACCTCGGTCAGGAGGCGCTTGCGCATGCGGATGTTCTTGGGCGTGATCTCGACGAGCTCGTCGTCCATGATGTACTCGAGCGCCTCCTCGAGCGTGAACGTGCGCGGGGGCGTGAGCTGCACGGCGATGTCCGCGGTCGATGAGCGCTGGTTGCCGAGGTTCTTGGTCTTGGCCACGTTGACGACCATGTCGCCCGACTGCGGGCGCTCGCCCACGAGCATGCCCTCGTAGCACTCGTCGCCAGGTCCCACGAACAGCGCGCCGCGCTCCTGCAGCGTGCCGAGCGCGTAGGCGACGGCCGGCTCGGTGGTCATCGAGACCATGACGCCGTTGGAACGTCCGCCGATGTCGCCCGCGAACGGCCCGTACTCGAGGAACGTGTGGTAGAACACGGCCTCGCCGTGGGTCACGTTGAGGATGCGGTTCTTGAGGCCCATGATGCCGCGCGTCGGGATCTTGAACTCGAGGTGCGTCTGCGTCGTGCCGGCGTCCATGGAGACCATGAGGCCGCCCGCGTTGCCGAAGACCTCGATGACCTTGCCCGCGTACTCGCTCGCGCACTCGACGACGGCCTGCTCGATGGGCTCGAGCTTCTCGCCGTCCTTGCCGGTCTTGTACAGGACGCGCGGGCGGCCGACCTGGAACTCGTAGCCCTCGCGGCGCATCTGCTCCATGAGGACCGAGAGGTGCAGGATGCCGCGGCCGGCGACCTCGATGCCGGTCTTGTCCTCGAGCTCCTCGATGCGCATGGTCACGTTGTTCTCGCGCTCGGCCTCGAGGCGGTCCTTGAGCTGGCGGCCGCCCAGGAGAGCGTGGGCGGGTCGATCTCGATGGGGTCGAGCGCCACGGGGTTCTCGGGATCGGTGTAGACGTCGCCGATGTCGGTGCCGTCGACGCCCACCACCGCGGCGATGTCGCCGGCAACCGCCTCGGCGCACTCCTTGCGGCCGAGATAGTCGAAGGTGAAGAGCTGCTTAACCTTGGCGGTCGAGCGGCTGCCGTCGTTCTTGACCACGAGGATCTGCTCGCCCGCGTGGATGACGCCGGAGTAGATGCGGCCGATGCCGATGCGGCCCACGTAGCTCGAGTGGTCGACGGTCACGCACTGCATGGCCAGCGGGGCGTCGAGGTCGACCTCGGGCGCGGGGATGCCGTCGACGATCATATCGAGCAGCGGCAGCATGTCGTTGCCGTCGTCGTCGGGCGAGAGGCGCGCGATGCCGTTCACGGCGCTCGCGTAGACGACGTGCTCCATGGCGAACTCGAGCTGCTCGTCGGTTGCGCCGAGATCCATCATCAGGTTGAGCGCGTCGTTCACGACGTCCTCGGGACGCGCGCCCTCGCGGTCGATCTTGTTGATGACCATCATGATCGAGAGGCCGCAGGCGATGGCGTGCTTCAGGACGAAGCGCGTCTGGGGCATGGGGCCCTCGGCCGCGTCGACGAGCAGCAGGGCGCCGTCGGCCATCTTGAGCACGCGCTCGACCTCGCCGCCGAAGTCGGCGTGGCCCGGGGTGTCGATGATGTTGATCTTCACGCCGGCGTACTCGATGGAGATGTTCTTGGCGAGGATGGTGATGCCGCGTTCGCGCTCCTGGTCGTTGGAGTCGAGCACGCGCTCGGCCACCTGCTGGTGCTCGTGGAAGGCTCCTGCGGCGCGCAGCATCTGGTCGACGAGCGTGGTCTTGCCGTGGTCGACGTGCGCGATGATGGCGATGTTCCTGATCTTGTCCTGACGCATAGCGGTCCCTATCTCGAGATTTTGCCCGGAAAACTGTAGCACGGACGGACCGCCGAGCGGCCGTGTTTACAAAACCTTTGCAGTTGGGGTGCTGAAATCGAGCTTTTCGCCGCGTACGGGCCTCAAATGGTAACGCACCTGGAATAGCTGTCCTTTGCTTCCCATGATCAGCTGGACAAACGCTGGAGAACAGGCCTTCGTCGAGGTCCTTCTGCACACCAGCGTTACCATTTGCGGCACGTACGCGGCTGAATCAACGATGCAGGGCGGAAAAGCTCCACTATGCCGCCCATGTTCCTCGACCTACAGCAGCGGCTCGATCTCGCCGGCGGGCTCGGGGTCTCCCCAGGCGAAGTTCTCGCCCTCTCCCCTGCCCTCGAACAGCATGTAGCCGGAGAAGTGCTCATATCCGCGCTCGCCGAACTCGAAGATGAGGGCGTCGTCGTAGGCGTCCGTCTCGACAGCGACGGCGCCGACGTAGCAGATGGTATAGCGCACGAGGGAATCGCGCAGGTCGGAAACGTACTCGCGGGCGGCCTCGAGGCACTCCTCGGGACCGTCGTCGGAGAAGTCGAGCGTCTCGACCTCCTCGTCGACGTCCTCGACCGCGACCAGGATGCCGAACTCCTCGCCGTCGGCGAGCATGTCCAGGGCTTCTCCGATAAGGTTCCCCGAAAGCTCGTCGAGCTCGGGGGATACGCCCGTCTTGCGATCTGCCATGCCAGCCTCCCAGCGATACGAAACGAGCCGCAGGAACGCGGCTCGGAGAATGTGGTGGAGATGAAGGGGCTCGAACCCTCGGCCTCAGGCTTGCAAAGCCCGCGCTCTCCCAGCTGAGCTACATCCCCGTATGCTGCCTTCCTACAAATAGACGCCCCAGCGGCGACTCGGCTCACGCTGGGGCGACTATTGTCAGGAAGTGGTGGGCCTGACAAGGTTCGAACTTGTGACCTCCCGGTTATCAGCCGGACGCTCTGACCAACTGAGCTACAGGCCCAACGCAGAAACTGATGATACAACGCGGTCGGCGCGGGGTCAACTGGTTTTTTTCGATTTCCAACGTTGCGATTCGCCGACTAATCGCGATCCCGGGTTGCGCGGGCCCCGATCTTGGGTAGGATACGCAGTACGGAGGGAGAGAGCATGGCGCTCATTCGCATGGACATCCAGACAGTCGTCGTGGGCGGCGGCAACATCACATCGCTCGTCATCCTGCGCACCCGCGCGGATGGACGCGATGTCCAGCTGCCCATCCGCATCGGCACGGTCGAGGCGACGGCGATCAGCATGGGCGTCAACGGCGCGCCGGCGAAGCGCAAGGTCGAGGGCACCACGTTCTACGCGCGCATCACCCTGCGCCTGCCCGACGAGAGCGTTCGGAACATCGACGCCCGTCCCTCCGACGCCATCGCACTGGCCGTCCGCGCAGGAGCACCCATCTTCGCGACCGAAGATGTGGTCGATACCGCCACGCTGCCCGATTTCGGCGGCGTCGAGGAGGCGGAGCGCCAGCACTCGCTCGAGGAGTTCCACTCGTTCGTGGAGAACCTCTCCCCCGCCGACTTCGGAGAAACCGCGGAGTAGGCTTTCCATCCCTTTGCTGTTAGAAATTGCCCGATTATCCAGTTGTTTGTACTTTTCAGGCATCGCTGCTGTGGAAAAGTACAAACAACTGAACGCCCGTCGCGGCCCAACTGGGCAAACGCTGTCGCACCCTCCAGTTGTTTGTATTTCCGTGCCGCAAAACTACAAACAACTGGAATCCTGAAAAAGGAGCGCCCCGAACCACGTGGAGTTCGGGGCGCTCGCATCGTTATCGCGTGAAGCTATTCCTCGTCGTCGAGAAGCTCGTCGTCCACGGCCTCGTCGCCGATGTCGACGGGATCCTCCTCGCCGGCATCCCGGGCTCCGGCAGCGCTGAGATCGAGCACCAGCTGGCCGTTCGAAGGCTGCGGCGCCTTCTTCTTGCGGGCCTTGAGGCGCGCGACCGCGGAGACGTGGTCGGTCGCGGACATGTTCATGACCTTGACGCCCTGCGTGGCGCGGCCGAGGCGCGAGATGTCGTTCGCCTTGACGCGGATCACGACGCCCTCCTCGGAGATGATCATGAGCTCATGCTGCGGGCCCACGACGCGCATGGCCACGAGCTTGCCCTTCTTCTCGGTCATGGCGATCGTGTAGACGCCCTGGCCGCCGCGCTTGTGCTCGGGATACTCCGAGATCTTGGTGCGCTTGCCATAGCCGTTCTCGGTGATGACGAACAGGTCGCCCTGGCCGTTGGAGATCTCCATGCCGAGCGCGACCTCGCCGGACTTGAGGGTGATGCCGCGGACGCCGGTGGTGTCGCGGCCCATCGGACGGACCTCGGACTCGTCGAACAGGATGGCCTTGCCGTCGGACGAGCAGATGATGTCGCCCTTCTTGAGGTTGATCGCGATCATGCCGTCGCGGCGCGTGCGGTCGTAGGCGCTCATCGAGGTCTTCTTGACCACGCCCTCGCGGGTCGCGAACATGAGGTACTCGTCGGCCGGGAAGTCACGGCAGGTGATGACCGCCGTGGGGTGCTCGCCCTCGGCGAGCGCGAGCACGTTGACGATGGCGTTGCCCTTGGCCTGGCGGCTGCCGATCGGCAGCTCGTGGACCTTCAGGCGGTAGACCTTGCCGAAGTTGGTGAAGAACAGCACGTAATCGTGGGTGGACGCCACGAAGAGGTCCTCGACGAAGTCCTCGTTCTTGAGGCCGAGTCCCGAGATGCCCTTGCCGCCGCGCTTCTGCTGGCGGTAGGTGGCCACGGGCAGGCGCTTGATGTAGCCGGCGTGGGTGACCGTGACGACCATGTCCTCCTCGGCGATGAGGTCCTCGACGTCGAGGTCCTGGGCCTCCTGCTTGGAGATGGTGGTGCGGCGCTTGTCGGCGTACTTCTCGGAGATGGCGCGCAGCTCGTCCTTGATGACCATGAGGATCTTCTCCTCGTGGGCGAGCAGGTCCTCGTAGTAGGCGATGCGCTCGCGCAGGTCGGCGATCTCGTCGACGAGCTCCTGGCGCGCGAGGCCCGTGAGGCGGCGCAGGCGCATCTGCAGGATGGCCTCGGACTGCACGTCGTCCAGGCCGAACGCATCGAACATGCGCTTCTTGGCCTCGGCGTCGTCGCGCGAGGAGCGGATGATGTGGACGATCTCGTCGATGTTGTCGACCGCGATGAGCAGGCCCTCGAGGATGTGGACGCGGGCGCGCGCCTTGTCGAGGTCGTACTGGGTGCGGCGGGTCACGACGTCGACCTGGTGCTCGATGTAGTGGTGGAGCATCTCGCGCAGCGAGAGGGTCTTGGGCACGCCGTCGACGAGCGCGATGTCGATCGCGCCGAACGTGGCCTGGAGCTGCGTCTTCTTGTAGAGGTTGTTGAGCACGACCTCGGGCACGGCGCCCTGCTTGAGGTCGATGACGATGCGCACGCCCTCCTTGAGGTTGGACTCGTCGCGCATGTCGGAGATGCCCTCGATGCGCTTCTCGTTGACGGCCTGCGCGATCTTCTCCTGCAGCAGGCCCTTGTTGACCTGGTAGGGGATCTCGGTCACGACGAGGCGGGAGCGGCCGCTCTTGATCTGCTCGACGTGGACCTTGGCGCGCACGGTGATCGAGCCGCGGCCGGTCTCGTAGGCGTCGCGGATGCCCTCGGTGCCCATGATGATGCCGCCCGTAGGGAAGTCCGGGCCGGGAAGGACGGTCATGAGCTCGTCGGTGGTGGCGTCGGGGTTGTCGATCATCATGCAGACGGCGTCCGTGACCTCGCCGAGGTTGTGCGGCGGGATGTTGGTGGCCATGCCGACCGCGATGCCCGAGCTGCCGTTGACGAGCAGGTTGGGGAAGCGCGACGGCAGCACCGTGGGCTCGGTGAGCGACTCGTCGTAGTTGGGCTGGAGGTCGACCGTCTCCTTGTTGAGGTCGGCGAGGAGCTCCATGGCCGGACGTGCGAGGCGGCTCTCGGTGTAGCGCATGGCTGCCGCGCCGTCGCCGTCGACGTTGCCGAAGTTGCCGTGGCCGTCGATGAGGGGCAGGCGCATGGACCAGTCCTGCGCCATGCGGACCATCGAGTCGTAGATGGCGGCGTCTCCGTGCGGGTGGTACTTGCCCATGACCTCGCCGACCGTCCACGCGCTCTTCTTGTGCGGGCGGTTGGGCGTGATGCCGGCCTCGGCCATGGCGTAGAGGATGCGGCGGTGGACCGGCTTGAGGCCGTCGCGCACGTCGGGCAGCGCGCGGGCCACGATGACCGACATCGAGTACTCGAGGAAGGAGGTCTTCATCTCCTGCCCCATGTCGATGGGCTTGAGCGCGCCGCCGTGGATGTCGGTGAGCGAGAGGCGCGTGCCGGCCTCGTCGGCGAGGGTGCGCGAGAGGTGCTTGCCCGTCAACGCGGGATGCGCCTCCTCGTCCTCCTCATCGGACTCGTCGGCGTCGTAGTCCTCATAATCATCGTCGCCGTACCCGGCGTCTCCGAGGATATCGTCGAGGTTCGAACCCTCCTCGGGCTCGAGCTCGTCGTCTTTGCGATCGTCTGCCACTGCTGGGCCTTTCTCGTCAGTGCTTCGTCAGTTGCTCGTCAGATGTCCAGGAAGCGCACATCCTTGGAGTGCGTCTGGATGAACTCCTTGCGCTTCTCGACCTGGTTGCCCATGAGGTCGGCCACGGCGCGCTCGGCGGCGTAGGCGTCCTCGATGCCCACCTTGAGCAGGATGCGGTTCTTGGGCTCCATGGTGGTCTCGGCGAGCTGCTTGGCGTCCATCTCGCCCAGGCCCTTGTAGCGCTGGACGGTGTACTTGGAGGAATCCTCGTACTTGGCGACCTCCTGGGCGAGCTCCTCGTCGGTGTAGAGGTACTTGCCGCCCTTGCGGCCCTTGGGACGCAGCTGGTAGAGCGGAGGCTGGGCCACGTAGATGTAGCCCGCGTCGATGAGCGGGCGCATGAAGCGGTAGAAGAACGTGAGGAGCAGGATGCGGATGTGGGCGCCGTCGACATCGGCATCGGTCATGATGACGATCTTGTGGTAGCGCGCCTTCTCGATGTTGAACTCCTCCCCCACGCCCGTTCCGATGGCGGTGATGAGCGAGGTGATGGTCTCGGACGAGAGGGCCTTGTGCTCCTGGACGCGCTCGACGTTGAGGATCTTGCCGCGCAGGGGCAGGACGGCCTGGATGTTGCGGTCGCGGGCGCTCTTGGCCGAGCCGCCTGCGGAGTCGCCCTCGACGATGAACAGCTCGGTCATCTCGGGGTCGCGCACCGAGCAGTCCGCGAGCTTGCCGGGCAGCGACGCGCTCTCGAGCAGGCCCTTGCGGCGCGTGGCCTCGCGCGCCTTGCGGGCGGCGAGACGGCCCTTGGCGGCCTGAGTGGCCTTCTTGAGGATCTCGCGCGCCTGGTTGGGGTGCTCCTCGAGGTACTCGGACATGCCCTGCGTGACGATGCGGTTGGTGAGCGTGCGCATGTAGGAGCTGCCGAGCTTGGCCTTGGTCTGGCCCTCGAACTGCGGGTCGGGCAGCTTGACGGAGATGACGGCGGCCAGGCCCTCCTTGATGTCGTCGCCCGTGACGTTGGAGTCCTTCTCCTTGATGATGTTGGACTTGCGGCCGTAGTCGTTGATGACCTTGGTCAGCGCCTCGCGGAAGCCCGTGAGGTGCATGCCGCCCTCGTCGGTGTAGATGTCGTTGGCGAAGGACAGGACCGTCTCGGAGTAGTTGGTGTTCCACTGGATGGCGACCTCGACCTCGCCGCGCTGGTCCTCGGGCGCATCGGGAGCGGATTTGCCCTCGATGTAGATGGGCTTGGAGAGGCCGGGGAGGATCTCCTTGCCGTCGTTGAGGAACTTGACGAAGTCGACGATGCCGCCGGCGTAGCAGAACTCCTCGACGCGCGGGGTGAGCTCGCGCTCGTCGATGAGCGTGATCTTGAGGTTGCGGTTGAGGAACGCCGTCTCCTGCAGGCGGTCGTGCAGCGTGTCGTAGTTGAAGACGGTGGTCTCGAAGATGAGGTCGTCGGGCCAGAAGGTCACCGTGGTGCCGGTGGCCTTGGAACGGCCCACGACCTCGAGCTTGCGCACGGTCTTGCCGCGCGAGAACTCCATCTCGTGGATCTTGCCGTCGCGCTTGACCTGGGCGACGAGCTTCTTGGAGAGGGCGTTCACGACCGAGATGCCCACGCCGTGCAGGCCGCCGGAGACCTTGTAGGCGTTGTTGTCGAACTTGCCGCCCGCGTGCAGGATCGTGAGGACGACCTCGAGCGTCGACATGGTGCGCTTCTGCGGGTGCTTCTCGACGGGGATGCCGCGGCCGTTGTCCTCGACCGTGATGGAGTTGTCCGGATGGACCGTCACCTTGATCTTGGTGCAGTAGCCCGCCATGGCCTCGTCGACCGAGTTGTCGACGATCTCCCACACGAGATGGTGCAGGCCCGCGGCGGACGTGGTTCCGATGTACATGCCGGGACGCTTGCGCACAGCCTCGAGACCCTCGAGGATCTTGATGTCTTTGCCAGCGTAGTCGCCCAACTGGTCCTTTTTAGCCACGTTTGTTCCTCTCATAAGCATTGGGCACACAATATATAGTGTACTCAAAGAGAGGACAAATACAACCGACCACCACAAATACTATACGTACATTTGTTTGGTATGCCCCTAGGAGGCGCTACAAGCCGATTTGAGGCCGACTTTCGATATTTAAGAGGGGAAGGCCTTCCCACGCCTCATCGACGCAATCATCGCCTTAGAAACACTCGACCTGAGCGGTTCGGCGAGGTTGGCCGTGGCTGCACGCACCAGCTCGAGCTCCTCGTCGGACAGCTCGGGCAGCTCCCGCTCCTCCGCCTCCTCATCGGCGGAGGAGCGTGCGGCGGCATCCTTCGCGAGGCGGAACTCGATGCGGGAGAGGGGCAGGCCACCGTAGGCGAGGCGCTGGAGGTACAGCTCGCGGTTGGCGTTGAAGTCCACGACGCGCGACCGCGAGTCGAGGTAGATGGTGAGCGACGGGTCCGCGTGTGGCATCGGCTTGATGAACGCGCCGCAGGTGTGCTTGCGCTCGACGTCGCCGTTCACGCGCATCCACATGCCGAGCGCGCGTTTGTGCGCGTTCATGCGCAAGGCGCCGCCATCGCCGAACATCCCGCCCAGCACGCCGCCGATCTTCTCGGGCTCGCCGGCCATCTCAGAACTCCACCACCTTCGCCGCGTCCACCATTTCCTGCGAGAAATACCCGAGGTTGGTGGTCGTGATGATCGTCTGGATGCCCTCCTTGATGAACGACACGACCGCGGCCCTGCGCTGTGCGTCGAGCTCGCTCATCACGTCGTCGAGCAGAAGCAGCGGCTGGTCGTCGACGAGCTCCCGGGCAAGAACGACCTCCGCGAGCTTGAGTGCGAGCACGACCGAGCGCTGCTGGCCCTGGCTGGCGTACGCGCGGGCCTCACGGCCCGCGATCGAGAACTCGATATCGTCGCGGTGCGGGCCGATGAGCGTCTGCTGGCGCCGCAGGTCGTCGGCGCGGCCCGCCCGCAGCATCTCCCTGTACCTGTCGCGCACCTCTTCGCGCGACAGGTACAGAAGGTCGTCTCCCATGGTTGCGGCATAGCGCATGGAGAGCTCCTCGCCGGAGGCGATCCGCACATACGCCGCCACGACCTTCTCCTGGAGGCGCTCGAAGAGCCGGTGCCGCGCGAGAAGGAGCGTGGCACCGCCGAGCGCCAGGGACTCGTCCCAGACGTCGAGCAGCGCCGGGTCGGGCCGCTCCTCCTTGAGGAGGTGGTTGCGCTGCTCGACCGTACGCAGGTACGTCGAGAGCACCTTGTCGTAGTTGGGGTTGGCCTGCCGTGCGAACGAGTCGATCTCGTCGCGACGGTACGACGCCCCCCGCTTCACGAGGAACAGGTCGTCGGGGTTGAACAGGACGGAGAAGAGCGTCCCTGGCATGTCCTTCGAGGCACACTTCTTCCCGTTCTTGTAGAAGACCTTCCGCTTGGGTTCGATCTCGCATGCCACGTCGACCACGCGCCCGTCTCCTCTAAGACGGGCGCTGATGAGGCTCCTCTCCTCCCCTTCCGAGATGAGCTGGGAGGGGGTGGGGTGCCTGAACGAGTATCCCGAGGTGAGGAGCTGCAGCGCCTCCACGGTATTGGTCTTGCCGCTCGCGTTCTCGCCCACGAGTATCGTGGTCGAGGGCGAGAACGCTAAATCCCGGTCCTTGAGGTTCCGGAAGCTGGCGAGATGGAGCTCTGAGACCGCAAGTCCCACGTTAGAGCAGCGAGGGCATGACAAGATACAGGTAGTTGATCTTGTCGGACGACTTGAAGACGGTCGGCAGCGTGGGGCTCTGGAGCTCGATGAGGATCTTCTCGCGGTCGGGTGCGGAGACGAGGCACTCCGCCACGTAATGGTGATTGAGCGAGAGGGCCATCGAGGAGCCCTCGACGCTCGCCGGGATGTACTCGGTGGACTCACCCTGGTCGCGCGTGTTGATCGAGAGCTTCATCATCTGCCCGTCGGCGTCGATGTCGATGCGCATGATGGGCATCGTGGTTGCAATCGTCGCCACGCGGCGCAGCGCTGCGAGGAACTGCTCGGTATCGACGGTGACCGCGGTCGCATAGGTCTTGGGCAGCAGCTGACGATAATCGGGATAGGTGCCCTCGGTCTTGCGTGAGACGTAGGTTGTCGTGCCGAACGAGAAGACGATCTGGTTCGCGGTGGTGCCGATGAGGATCTTCTCGGTCATCGACGGCATCGTGAGGACGTCGTGGAAGACGGTGCCGGGGATGATGAGCGAGAAGTCATCGACCGTCGACTCGGAGGCCGCGTAGGTCTCGCACATGGCAAGGCGGTACGAGTCGGTCGCGACGAGGCGCAGAGTGTTGTCATGCGCGCTGAGCAGGACTCCTTGGAGGATCGGACGCGAGTTCTCCTTCGAGGTGACCTTATAGACCTTGTTCGCCATCTCGGAGAGGATTTCGCTCGGCAGCTCGCAGGCGCTCGCGAAGGCGACCTCGGGGAACTCCGACCAATCCTTGGCGTCGAGGGTGTTCAGCCTGAAGAGCGAGGAGAGGCAGGTGATCGTAAGCGTGCGCTCGCCTCCCTCGAAGGTGACGGCCGCATCGGGAAGGTTCTTCACGATGCCCGTGAGGAGCTTGCCCGAGACCACGACCTCGCCCGGCTCCTCCACGTTGGCGGTGATCTTGTGGCGGATCGAGATGGTGAGGTTGTTGGTCTGGAACTCGAGCATGCCGTTGTCGGCCTTGATGTAGATGCCCGAGAGCAGCGGGATGGTCGAGTTGCCGCTCATCCCCTTGCCCACGATAGAAAGAGCGGTTGCGAGCGAGCTCTGGCTGACTGAGAATTTCATTTCTGCCCCTTCTATTGCTTATCTCTTCTTATATATCCCAATCATAGCAATAACGTCTGTCGAAACGGCTTATAACTGCACTCCGCCGCAGCTAGCCGCGCTATTCCGCACCACTCGAGAATTGGTTGGATTTCACGGCTCTGAACATCTCCCCTACTCCCCTGAAAACTTTTCAACACGCGGGCTCCGGTTTTGCACAGGTTTTGCAGCGCTTCTCGCAAGCCTGTCTACACCGCTCACGAACCCTCGATGATGGTGTCCTGGATGCGCGAGATCTGGTCGTAGAAGGTCTTGTCCTCCTTCTTCTGGCGCTCGACCCACGAGATGCTGTGCTTGATCGTGGCGTGGCTGCGGCCGCCGAAGCGCTTGCCGATGTCGGCGAGCGTCGAGTCGGTCAGCTCGCGTGAGAGCCAGATGGCGATATGGCGCGGCTCCATGAGCTCCTTGTTGCGCTTGTCGCCCACCAGATCGTTGTGCGAGACGTCGTAGTAGGTCTCCACGAGGCGCTGGATCTGCGCGATGGTGACCTGCTTCTTGCTCATGGGCCATTTCTCGCTCGCGATGCGCAGGATATCGTCGCGGGTGATGACCTCGCGCGCTCCATTGCGCCGCGATGCCATGATGATGCACGACTGGACGAAGCCCTCGATATCGCGGATGTTGTTGCCGGCGCGCTCGGCCATGAAATGCAGGTCGTCGTCCGTGATGGTGCCGTTCATGTAGGGGATGTGCGTGCGCAGCGCGTCCTCCTTCTGGCGGCGGTAGAACTCCTTGATGAGCAGCAGCTTCAGCTCGAAGCTCGGGACCTGGATGCTGATGGAGAAACCCGAGCCCAGACGGCTCGTGATGCGCTCGTCGAAGCCGCTCTTGCCCATGCCGAGCTGCGCCGGGGAGCGGTCCGCGGCGAGCACGATCTGCTTGCCGTTCGACGACAGGTAGTTGAAGAGGTCGAAGAAGAACGTGATGGTGCTCGTCTTGTTCAGGAAGGTCTGGATATCGTCGATGATGAGCACGTCGATCCCGTGGTAGTTGTTCCTGAGCGCCTCGAAATCGCCGTTGTCGCGGTTCTGCATGGCGTTCACGTACTCGCTCATGAACGTCGAGGCGTCCTTGTAGACGCAGAGGCGGTCGGGATCGTTCTGCGCGATGTAGTTTTGGATCGCGCGGAGCAGATGGGTCTTGCCGAGTCCGCTCTTGCCGTAGATGAACAGCGGGTTGTACGCCTGCTTGTTCACGCCCTCCGCCACCTGCAGCGCCGCCTGGTATGCGAAGACGTTCTCGTCGCCCTGGATGAACCGGTCGAAGGTGAGGCGCGAGTCATTGTCGGTGATGGTCTCGACGAGCGGGTTCTTGACCTTCTTCGTCGGCTCGGGGTTGTCCCAGATGTCCTCGTCGCGCTGGGGCTCGGGAGCCACCTGGCGCACGGCGGGTTTATCGCCGGCGGGCACGAGCTCGACTTCGAGCGAGATGTTCTGGAAAGCGGCCTGTGCGAGGCAGTCCTCGATGGCCGCGCTGTTCTTGAGCACGGTCTTCTGCACGAGGCGCATGCTGGTCGAGAGCCTCAAGGTGCCGTCGTCGAGGGAGACGGGCTTGCAGCTCCTGAGCATCGCGGCGAGCGGCTCGCTGATCTCCTGCTCCTCGAGCAGGTCGAGCGTGTCGGCCCAGAGGGCCTCCGCATCGGTTTCGATGGCATTGTCCATATACGTTCCATCCGAGGTACGTCGAATTTGGGTAAGAACGTATTGTACAGAGTTTTCAACAGAGGTTATCTACATTTTCCGTGTGTCGCTGAACGGTAACGTAGCGCACCCGAGCGCGGACCGCGCTTTGGGGACGGTTCCTATTTCAGGAAAAACCGCGAAAAAGGAACCGTCCCCAATTACAGGTTAGGCGAGCGTGTACCTGCGGCCGTTCTTCTTGAGGATGTCCTCGTCGACAAGGGCGGAGAGCTCGCGCGACCACGTGGGGAGCGACTTCCCGAAGGCCTCCTGCAAATCGGTCGGGCCGGCGGAGCCGTGCTCCTCGATGTAGCCGATGACGAGCTGCTTGCGCTCCGAGAGCCCCGCGATGTCCGCTGCGGGCTTCGCATGGGCCTTGACCTGCTCTTTCGCACTCGTGCGCGTGGAGATGGTGACCACGGTACCCTGCGTGATGTTGTCCTCGAGGTCGAGCGAGCCGCCCTTGTCGACCATATACTGCTGGGCGTAGGGCAGCCCCGATCCCACGCCGCGGATATAGCGCTTCATCTCCTCGGTCGCCGAGGTGGTGCCGTACTCGAGCGCGCGCTCCTTGGATGCGATGCCGGGACCCTGGTCGGAGAAGCGGATGGTGTTGCCGTCGTCGAGGATCGAGATCGTGGGCGAGACGAACGACGCGTGGATGTAATTCTCGACGATCTCGCGGATGACCATGAACGGGATGGTGCCGCCCTGCTCGTGCGAAAGACGTGTCACCTCGCGGGTGATTTCCTCGAGGTAGGAGCGCACATCCTGGGGGTCGATGATGACCACGCGCGGCGCTGCTGCCGCATCGTCGTAGACCGCGATGCGCGCGGGATAGCGCACGAGATCCTCGAGGGAGGTCCCCGCATCGCCGGCGTCCTGCTCGACGAAGGGATAGAACGTATGCGACACAGCAACCTCCTTTCAACACCATTTCATCCTTTGTTGAAAACTTTCAGAAGTCTGAAAGAAATGAAAGAAAGTTTTCAACACTCGAAGAATACATGTTGAAATGTGGTTCTTCGAATCATGCGCGGAGTAAGAATACTACCACGTACGCCTCTATTTCACAGCAGATGAAAACTTTCAGTTCCGCGTGCGGTAGGGATTCTGCGGAATGCGCACAGGTTTTCCAAGAATCGTTGTTGACAGATTACGCCGTTGACCTTTACAATTCTTAGGCTTATCTGCATTGAGGACGTTACACCCAGCCCGGGAGGAATAGAAATGAAGCGTACGTATCAGCCCAACAAGCGCAAGCGCGCCAAGACCCATGGCTTCCGTGCCCGTATGGCCACCAAGGGCGGCCGCGCCGTCCTGTCCCGTCGCCGCGCCAAGGGCCGCAAGCGCCTGACCGTCTAGGAGACGGCGATCGTGAAGACCATCAAATCCAAGAAGGCATTTGAGAAGGTCTTCAAAGCGGGGAAGAGGCTCTCTCATCCCCTCTTGCGAATCCGTGTGTTGCATCATGACGAAGGCGGCTGTGGTCAGGTCGCCTTCGTTGCGCCTAAACGGCTGGGCAATGCGCCGATCCGCAACCGAGGCAAGCGTGTACTGAGGGAAGCTGCCCGCAGCTGCGGGCTTCCCTACGATGGATACAGCGTGATCCTGCTCGCCACCGATCAGACTGCGCCCGCGCACACCCCCGAGGTTGCCCGAGCGCTTGCCACGCTGCTATCCCGGGCTGGAGCGACCGATGGCCGCTGACGGGAAAGATCCGGGGATCGTCGCGCGCGCCATGATGGCGTGCATACGGTTCTACCAGCGGTTCATCTCTCCCCTGCTGCCCAGGACGTGCATCTACACGCCCACCTGCTCGGAGTACGCGGTGCAGGCCATCCGCAAGTACGGTTGTCTTCGTGGAGGGTATCTGGCGGTCAAGCGCATCCTGCGCTGCCATCCCTTCCATGAGGGAGGATATGACCCGGTTCCGTAAGGATACGGGGCACAGGAGGAATCATGTGGGAATGGTTCGTTAACTTTCTGACCAATGTTCTGGCAGCGCTTCAGGGCTGGACCGGCGACTGGGGTCTCGCGATCATCGTGCTGACCTTCATCATCCGCATCCTCCTCACCCCGCTCATGGCCAAGAGCACGGCTTCCACCGCGCGCATGTCGCTCGCGCAGCCCAAGCTCCAGGAGATCCAGGAGCGCTACGCAGACGATCCGCAGCGTATGGGCGAGGAGACGCGCAAGGTCTATGCCCAGATGAACTTCAACCCCATCATGGGCTGTCTGCCGATGTTTCTGCAGATGCCCATCTTCTTCGCGCTCTTCACGGTGATGAAGCAGGTTCCCGCTGATGCCTGCTTCTTCAACATCCTCCCCTCGCTGCCCTCATCCGTGCGTGATATGGTCGCATCGTCCGGCTTCGGCGGTGCCATCGTCTACATCCTCTTCGACCTGCTCTTCGGTGTACTCACATTCATCCCGATGCTGTTCAACACCCAGGCGCAGTCGAACGAGAACCGCTCGCAGACCATCATGATGGGCGGCGTCATGGCCGTCATGATGGTGTGGTTCGGCTGGTCCGTCCCCTCCGCAGTGCTGCTCTACTACAACACCTCCGCCATCTGGCAGGTCATCCAGCAGCGCTTCATCACCTCCCGTGTCATGAAGCAGGCGCGTGAGGAGGCCGAGGCGCGCCTGATCGACGCGCCGGTCGAGGTCGACGTCGTCCGCCGCGAGCGCAAGAAGCGTCCCCGCAAGAAGGACTAGCTATCCCGTAGATTCTATCGTGGGCGCTTCGGCGCCCTTGGGTTTTGTATGAGGAGGACGGCATGGAAGACGACGTCTTCGAGGCCACCGAGGAGTTTTCAGTCGAGGAGTACATCGGCAATGCTCCGGAGGATGACGAGTTCGCGTCCATCAGGCAGCGCTACGAGGCTGGCGGGACCCTGACCGACGACGAGATGGATAAGATCGCCGACGTGGCAGTTGGCTATCTTAGGCAAATCCTTGCCCTTTTTGGTGAGAAGCATTCGACCATCGATGAGTACGATGGCGATGACGGCGAGCTCATCCTCGACGTCAACGGCGGCAACCTCGCCGTGCTCATCGGCCGCCACGGTCGCACGCTCGATGCTCTTCAGATGGTCCTCTCCTCGCTCATGAGCTCCCACATCCACTTCTACTATCCGGTCGTCGTGGATATCGAGAGCTACAAGACGCGCCGCAAGAAGAAGCTTCGCAGCATCGCTCTGTCTGCTGCCGAGCGTGCTCGCAAGCAGGGCCGTGTGGCTCTTGCTCCCATGAACGCGTACGAGCGCAGGATCGTCCACCTCGCCCTGGTCAACGATGACAGCGTGACCACTCACTCCGAGGGTGAGGATCCCAACCGTCGTGTCATCATCACAGCCCTTAAAGACGTGCTTTAAGCTTTTCCTCGTGTTTTTCTCCTTGGGGAGGGTAGTCTAGAAGCTACCCTCCCCTATTTGTATGACAATACTTCTTGTATCGAAAGGTTTTGTCAGGAGCGGAAAATGGAAACCTACACCTCTCTGCTGGTAGATGAGTTGGATGCCCTCGGCATCCCCTGTACCTCTGATCAGGCAGCTCTGCTCCTCAAGCATCTCGGGCTTGTCATCGAGACGAACAAGACCACCAACCTGACACGTATCGATACGCTCGAACAGGGCGTCTATCTTCACCTCATCGATTCGATCATCTGCTCGCGGAGCATAGGCGCTCTCCCCCATCACCAGTCTGTTCTCGATCTTGGTACCGGAGGCGGCTTCCCTGGCATCCCCCTTGCGATCATGCTTGGCTCCGAGACAACGCTCCTTGATTCGATCAGCAAGAAGGTAGCTGCTGTTTCATCATTCATTCATGAGCTCGGTCTGGACGATCGCTGCCATGCCATCTGTTCTCGTTCCGAAGAGCTTGCACTTAAGATGCCTTGCAGTTTCAATGTCATCGTTGCTCGTGCTGTAGCCCAGACCAACGTCCTCGTCGAATACGCAGCTCCTTTGCTCATCGATGGCGGCATGCTTTGCACATGGAAAGCGAATATCGACGATGATGAGATCGCTGCCGCAGAACGTGCTGCAACGATATGTGGGATGAGCATTGTTTCACGTGAAACATATGAGCTTCCGAAGAGCTTTGGCCATCGCGAGATTATATATATAGAGAAGACCGGTGAACCGAAGATCAAGCTCCCCCGTCGCAACGGTATGGCTACAAAGCGTCCTTTAGGCTTGTAAACTTCAAAATCCCAGTGTTTCACGTGAAACAATCCTCTATGATGGGTACGTGCTCTGATGCACACTGCAGATGAATCGTCGACGCATCGAGGAGGACCGGTGGCGTATACAGATGTAAAACGCGGGAATCCGAAGAAAGAAACCCAGATTATCGCTGTGATCAACCAAAAAGGCGGTGTCGGTAAGTCGACGACCGCGATCAATCTCGGTGCAGCACTCGGCGATCTCAAGAAGAAGGTTCTCGTCATAGATTTTGATCCGCAAGGAAACACGACGAGCGGTTTCGGTATCGAGAAAGAGGCGCTCGAGCAGGATATCTACGACGTTCTGCTGCACGACGCTGATATAGCAGACACAATATGCGAAACGCCAGTCAAGAGCGTATTTGTTGTGCCTGCGACAATCCAACTTGCCGGTGCTGAGATAGAGCTTGTATCAGCAATGGCGCGAGAAAGCGTGCTTGCGAGCAAACTCGATGCGATAGCCGATCAATTCGACTACATCTTCATTGATTGTCCGCCTTCACTTGGACTTCTGACGGTCAATGCACTTGTTGCTGCGAAATCGCTGCTGATTCCGATTCAATGCGAGTACTACGCGCTTGAAGGAGTCACCAAGCTCCTGGAATCGATGAAGATGGTCAAAGCGCGCCTTAACAGCGACCTCGAGATCTTCGGTGTCGTTATGACGATGTTCGACAAGCGAACAACGCTATCCAAGCAGGTTGTCGAGGAAGTGCAGAACTATTTCGGCAATCTCGTATTCAAAACACTCATTCCACGCAATATCAAGCTTTCCGAGGCGCCGAGTCACGGTTTGCCCGTAACGCTCTATGCACCGACCAGCAAGGGATCCGTCGCATATTCGAAACTCGCAAAGGAAGTGAATCGCCGTGGTTAAGAAGTCCGGTCTTGGGAAAGGCCTCGAATCGCTGATGGGAGAGGCTACCGCTGAGGTTGGAGCAGTGGCAAGCGATGCGAAGCTACCGCTGAGCGCAATCAAGCCGAATCAGAACCAGCCGCGCCAGTCGTTCGAAGCTGAGCCGCTCGCCGAGCTCGCAGACTCGATCAAGCAGAACGGTGTCCTACAGCCGATCATGGTGCGCAAGAAGGGCAATTCCTATGAGATCGTGGCAGGGGAGCGCCGTTACCAGGCTGCGAAGATCGCAGGCCTCAAGGAAATCCCTGTCATTATCCGCGAGGTGAGCGATGAGGACGTCTTCAAGCTCGCCCTCATCGAGAACCTCCAGAGGAGCGACCTCAATCCCATCGAAGAGGCATTGGGATTCAAGACCCTCATCGATCAGAACAAACTCACCCAGGATGCCCTTGCGAAGATCGTCTCCAAGTCCCGCCCCACAATCGCAAACGCCCTGAGGCTCCTTGACCTCCCCGAGGAGGTACAGGACCTCATGGCCGAGGGTAAGCTTACAGCAGGGCACGCCCGGGCCATCCTTGCCGTGGCAGGAGAGGAGGGGAGGGTCCGCCTTGCCAAGAAGGTGGTCGATGAGAAACTTTCCGTACGTCAGACAGAATCCCTCGCTCCGCTCTTTTCTGGCAACAATCCTGTACCTACCCATCGCGAACCCCTTCCAAAGTCTTTCAAACGCGCAGCTAAGGAGCTTAAGCTTGCACTAGAGGCTCAGGTTCGCGTTAAGAAGGTGCGCGGCAAGAACAAGATCGAGATCGAGTTCGATTCCGAGGATGAGCTGGCACGTCTGGTCGACCTCATGACTGGAGGGAAGGCGTAGATGGTCAAGCTCAGGAACAGGCTCATCACCCTTCTGCTCGTTGCCGCTGGAGGAGCGTTTCTCTACCGGTTCGGTCTGACGCGTGAGGCACGTGAGAGCGTCAAGAAGGTCATCAGGTCCACGAAGAGGGCATACAGCACCATCGAGTCGGTGCTCTCGGAGGTCAGCGGCGTGACGATGGAGGAGTCCATCCTGCCCAACCGCGCATCGACGATCAGCCAGTGGGAGCGTCTCGGGTATTAGAGAAGCATAGAACACACGTTCTATATTGAACAATAAGGCAGGCTTCACGCAGTGGGGGAGCCGGCCTTCTCCTGTGCGGCACCGGGCCTGTTCACCACGATGATTCCGGCGCATACCAAGGTGAGCGCGGTGAGCAGGACGAGCGGGTTGGCGTTGCGGCCTTCTCCGAGCAGCAGTGCGGAAAGGATGACGCCGAAGACGGGATTCATGAACCCGAACACGCTCACACGGCTGACCGGGTTCACGGCGAGCAGGCGCGCCCACATCGAGTACGCCATGGCCGAGATGAAAGCCATGTAGGCGAGAAGGGTGAACGCGTGAGCCGGTGTTTGCGGTGCAAGGTGGCCGCCCGACAACACCCCGGCTGCCATGAGCACGATGCCGCCGACGAGGAACTGCCAACCGGAAAGAAGCACGCCGTCGTGGTCGTGCGAGAAGATGCCGATCAGGCAGGTGGAAAGGGCTGCCGAGACGCACGAGATGAGCACGAACCCCTCCCCGTCGAGCGTAAACGAGATGCCCCGCGCCGTACCCGCTCCTCCCAGGTTGATAAGCACCACCCCGGCGAACCCGATGAGGCAGCCGAGAATCTTTCTGCTGGTCAAGCGCTCGGTCCGGAAGATCGAGGCAGCGAAGAGGATTGCCATGAAGTTCGAGCTCGACTCGATGATGGAGCTCGTCGTGCCGAATGCTCGAGACAACCCCATATAGAAGAAGATGTACTGGCCGACGGTTTGGAATGCCGCGAGGGTGAGGATGGGGCCGATGTCGGTGCGGGAGGGGAGCAGAGGGGTCCGCCGCGCGAGGCTCGTACCGATGATGACTATGATGCCCGCAGCCGTGAAACGAACACCTGCAAGGAGCAGCTGCGATGCCGTATCCGCAGCATCAACGCCGAACAGCGCGTATCCGATCTTGATGCAGGGGAACGCGGAACCCCAGAGCGCGCAGCAGATGAGGCAGCCGAGGACGACACCCGGCGTGGTCGCAAGGAAGGGCGTGCGCCCCTGCTTCTCCACGGCAGGGGCTATCTGACGCGCTGCCGCAGCTGGCCGCAGGCGGCATCGATGTCAGCGCCGCGGGAGTTGCGGATCGTCGCCTCGACGCCCACACGGGCGAGACGTTCGACGAACTGCTGGGCCTTCTCGGGCGTCGACGGCTTGAAGGGGGAGCCCGAGACCTCGTTCAGCTGGATGATGTTGACGTGGCAGAGCGTGCCGCGGCAGAAATCGCAGAGCGAGTCGATCTCCTCCTCGGTGTCGTTCACGCCTCCTATCAGGGCATACTCGTAGGTCGGACGCCTTCCGGTCTTGTTGACGTACTCGCCGAGCGCCGCATAGAGGTGCACGAGCGAGAAGCGGCGGACGCCCGGCATGAGCACGTTGCGCGTCTTCTGGATGGTGGAGTGCAGCGAGACGGCGAGCGTGAACTGCTCTGGCTCGTTGGCGAATTTGAGGATCTGCGGGATGAGGCCGCACGTGGAGACCGTGAGATGGCGCGCGCCGATGCCGAGGGCATCGGGATCGTTGAGCTTGCGGAGCGCCTTGAGGGTCTCGTCGTAGTTGGCGAAGGGCTCGCCCTGGCCCATGAATACGACGCTCGTGACGCGGCTGTTGAAGTCGTTGCGCACATGCATGACCTGCTCGTAGATCTCGCCTGCGGTGAGCGAACGTACAAGTCCCGCCCTGCCTGTGGCACAGAAAGCGCAACCCATTGCGCAACCAGCCTGCGTCGAGACGCACACCGACAGCTTGCGCGGGCTGGGCATGCCCACGCACTCGACCGCAGCACCGTCGGAGAAGCCGAGCAGGTACTTGCGGCTGCCGTCCTCGGAGACCTGGCGCGCGAGCTCGGATGCGCCCGCGGCCCCGACGCGCTCTGAAAGCGCATCGCGCAGGGCCTTCGAGAGGTTGGTCATCTGGGCTGGGTCGCCGACGCCCTTGCTCCACACCCAGTCCTCGATCTGCTTGGCGCGGAACGCCGGCTGGCCGAGCTCCTCCATGAGCGCGAGCAGCTGCCCGTGCGTGCAGGAATGGAGGTCGAGCGCGGTGGCGGGGGAGTCGTGAAGGTTCTCTTCTGCCATGTCCAAATACCGTCCTTCTAGCCTTGGCGTCCAGCAGGTGCGCTATCCTAATCTAGCGAACCAGTGCATCCAGTGTAGCAGGCGCAACGTGGCAAGGGGCGGATATGACGAGGGATGAGCTGCACAAACTCAACGTGGTGGTCCTTTCGGGCGGTTGGTCCGACGAGCGCGAGATCTCGATGGATTCGGGCCGCGCGTGCATGAAGGCCCTCCGCGAGGCCGGTTTCGAGCACGTCACGCTGCTCGACGTCGCCGACGAGGGATTCGTCAAGGCCATCTCGGAGGGCGGCTACGACGTCGCGTTCGTCGCCATGCACGGCCGCTACGGCGAGGACGGCTGCATCCAGGGCTTCCTCGAGATCCTCCACATCCCCCACACCTTCTCCGGCGTGCTCGGCTCCTCCGCCGGCACCGAGAAGGACGTCTCCAAGCTCCTCTACCAGACGGCGAACATCCCCTGCCCGCGCGGCACGACGCTCGCCCCGGGCAAGATCCCCAGCATGGAGGAGAGCGAGTTCCTGGTGGGCCAGTTCGGCCTTCCGCTCTTCGTGAAGCCCGCCGCGAACGGCTCGAGCTACGGTATCACCCGCGTGACCGAGGCGAGCCAGATCCCCGACGCCGTGCGCCTCGCCGGCGAGACGGGCGGCCCCGTGCTCGTCGAGAAGCGCATCGCCGGCATGGAGATCACCGTCCCCGTGATCGGCAACGACGACCCCGTCGCGCTCCCCATCGTCGAGATCGTCACAGGCGCCGCGTTCTACGACCTCAAGGTCAAGTACGAGCCCTCGGCGCTGCACCACGTCATCCCCGCGCGCCTGCCCCAGAAGGTCGCGGAGCTCGCACAGGCCCGCGCGGTCGCCGCGCACAAGGCGCTCCGCTGCCGCGGATGCTCGCGCAGCGACTTCATCGTCACGGATGAGGGCGAGCCCATCATCCTCGAGACCAACACCATCCCCGGCATGACCGAGACGAGCCTCCTGCCCGATTCCGCGCGCCATGCCGGCATCGAGTTCCCCGAGCTCTGCACCCGCTTCATCGAGATGGCCATCGAGGGCTGACGGCTCCATGGCAGGTGCACGAGCGGGCGCCACCCTCGACGAGCTGCTGCTCCCGGGGACGCCGCCGCAGGTCAGAGACGCGTACGCGACGCTCGCCGAGCGCTCGCGCGGTATGTCGTTCGGACCGTTGGCGACCGATGTGGTCGTGCTCGACACCGAGACGACCGGGCTTTCCTTCAAGGATTGCGAGCTCATCGAGATCTGCGCCGCCCGCCTGTCCGCGGAAGGGGAGGCCGAACGCTTCCAGACCTTCGTGAACCCGGGGAGGCCCATCCCGCCCGAGATCAAGGCCCTGACCGGCATCGGCGACCTCGACGTCGCCGGCGCGCCGTCGCCCGTGGATGCTGTCGCGGCGCTCGCGGAGTTCGTGGGCGGGTTGCCGATCATCGCGCACAACGCCTCGTTCGACCGCACCTTCATCGAGAGCGTGCCGGGAGGAGGGGCGGTCTCCGATATCTGGATCGACTCGCTCGCGCTCTCGCGCATCGCGCTGCCGCGCCTCACGACCCACCGCCTCGCTGACCTTGCCGCGCTGTTCGGCTGCGATTCGGTCACGCACCGCGCCGGCGACGACGTCGACGCGCTCGCGGGCATGTGGCCCATCCTGCTCACGGCGCTCTCCGACTATCCCAAGGGCTTCCTCGCCAAGCTTGCCGCGCTCCACCCCGAGGTCGACTGGTCATACCGTCCGGTCTTCTCCGCGCTCGCGGGGTCGGCGGACCCGCTGGGCTTCTCGCTCAAGGTGTGCCGCCAGCAGCTCATCGAGACGGTCGACGTCACCCCGCGCGAGGATGCCTCGGAGCTGGGGCATCCGCCTATCGTGCCCGCGCGCGAGGAGATCGACGCGGCGTTCCAGCTGGACGGCTGCGTGGGCAGGATGTACGAGTCCTACGAGCGCCGGCCCGAGCAGCTCGCCATGGCGCGCGAGGTGCGCGACGCCATCGCGACCTCGACGCACCGTGCGCTCGAGGCGGGCACGGGCGTGGGCAAGTCGATCGCCTACCTGCTGCCCGAGATCCTCTTCGCCAAGCGCAACAACCTGACGGTGGGCATCGCCACCAAGACCAACGCACTCACCGACCAGCTCGTCTCCCATGAGCTCCCCGCGCTCGACCGGGTCATCCCCGGCGGCGTCACATTCTTCTCGCTCAAGGGCTACGATCACTACCCGTGCCTCGCGCGCGTCGAGCGCGCCTGCTCCGAGGACCTGCCGATCGGGCTCGTCCCCGCCGACGGGCGCAGCGACAACGCGATCGCGTCGGACATGCTCAACGCGCTCGCCGTCACGCTGGCCTTCTCGTGCCAGTCGCCCGAGGGCGACCTCGACGCGCTCGGCATCCGCTGGCGCTCCGTTCCGCGCGCCCTGCTCACGTGCACGCCGCACGAGTGCCAGAAGCAGCGCTGCCCGTTCTACCCGCATGCCTGCTTCGTGCATGGCGCGCGCCGCCGCGCATCGTCGGGAGACGTGGTGGTGACCAACCACTCGCTCCTGCTGCGCAACGTCGACACCGACGGCCGCATCCTCCCGCCCATCCGCCATTGGGTCGTCGACGAGGCGCACGGCTTCGAGGCCGAGGCGCGCCGCCAGTGGTCCTGCGAGGTGTCGGGCCAGGATTCGCGCACCGCATTCGAGCTGCTCGGCGGGCTTCAGACAGGTGCCATCCACACGGCGATGGCGCACGCCAACAGGCTCGAGGCGGCCAACCCGGTGCTGCGCCTGCTCGCGCAGGCGGCTGCAGCCACCTCGCGCGCCTCGCTCGCGATGGGCGACTTCTTCGTGGTGCTCCACGACCTTGCGAACACCGTCCGCGACCAGGGCGACTACGATACGGTCACGCTCTGGATCGACGAGGGCATCAGGCAGACGCCCGAGTGGGCTGCCATCCTCGAGGCGGGGGAGACCGGCCTCGAGCGCCTCGACGAGGCGTCGCGCACGCTTGCCGAGGCGGTCCAGATGCTCGCCGACCACGACCAGCAGGAGGCCGCCAACCTCGCCGACGCCGCGGCGTTCCTCGGGCGCCTCCAGGATGCGCTGCGCCTCATCTGCCTCGGCGAGGATGACTCCTACGTCTACTCCGCGCAGCTCTCGCGCTCGAAGCGGCGCATGGGGCAGGAGAGCCTCGTCGCCGAGAAGATCGACGTGGGTGATGATCTCGCGGGCAAATGGCTTTCCGACATGCACAGCGTCATCTTCACGTCGGCGACGATGGCGATCGGCTCGAGCTTCGAGCACTTCGAGCATGCCGTGGGCCTCGATCGGCTCGATTCGGGAACGCACAGCGCGCGCCAGCTCGACTCGAGCTTCGACTTCGACGACGCGATGAAGGTCATCGTCTGCCGCGATCTGCCCGCTCCAGGTGCCCCCGGTTTCGCCGAGCGGCTGGCCGACGCGCTCTACGACATCCATGTCGCCATGGGCGGCTCGGTCCTCACGCTGTTCACCAACCGCCGCGAGATGTCGCGCGTCCACAGCCTGCTCGCCCCGCGGCTCGCCGCCGTCGGCCTCGAGCTCGCCCAGCAGGAGCGCGGGTCGTCCCCGCGGCGCCTGCGCGAGCGCTTCATGGCCGAGAAGGAGCTGTCGCTGTTCGCGCTGAAGGCGTTCTGGGAGGGTTTCGACGCCGCAGGTGAGACGCTCCGCTGCGTCGTGATCCCGCGCCTGCCCTTCTCGAGCCCGACCGACCCGCTCGCATGCGAGCGCGGGAGACGCGACCGCAACGCCTGGCGCAACTACTCGCTGCCCGAGGCGGTGCTCGAGGTCAAGCAGGCCGCCGGCCGCCTCATCCGCACGGCGACCGACGCGGGCGTGCTCGTGCTCGCCGACACGCGCCTGCTGTCGAAGGGGTATGGGAAGGTGTTCCTGCGCTCGCTGCCGTCCCAGAGCATCAGCGTGCTCGAGACCTCATCGCTCAAGCGCTATATCGAGATGTGGCGCCGCTCGCACCGCCGCTGAGCGGCTTACCCGGCGAGCTCCCGCTCCGCATAGGCGCGCACGGCCTGCGCGAGGTCGCCGTCGAGGATGTCGACGGTGCCGCCGCATGCCGCGAGCCTGCGGACGAGCCACAACCCACCGTAGTAGGGGATGCGCGCCTCCACCGGCATCGCGTCGGGTTCGGAGATGCGGACGAGATGCGGCCATTCGAGCAGGTCGAGCATCGACGCGTCGTGGAAGATGAGGCCGATCTCGCGTGCGGGCTCCTCGTGCACCGGGAGCTCGGGAAGGTCTGGATCCTCGACGATGCCGTCCATACGGTCGAGGCGGAAGCTCCTGTGGGCGCCTGTCTCGGCATCGGCCGCCTCGAGGTACCAGAGACCCTCCGCCTCCTCGAGCGAGATCGGCCGCGCGGCGCGCTCGCGTGGGGCGGCGTCCGCATCGCCCTGGTAGCGGAAGCGCAGGCCTGAGCCGTAGAAGAGCGCTTGGGAGCATTGCATGATCCTCGGAGCGACCGCGGGGTCGGAGAGCTGGAGCGTCGCGCGGTCGAGGTCCTTCTCGCTGATGTCGGGGGAGGCGAGCGCTTCGAGGATCGAGCCGCGCAGGGGATCGTCGTCGAGCGTTCCGAGGCGCTTGAGCGCGCTGTCGATCGCGAGGGTCTCGCTGGGGGTGAGGCGCAGCACCTTGCCATGGCTGCCGATGGTACGGGGTATCTCGACGCCCTCCGTGCCGTCGAGCTCCGCCACCGCGAAGCTCGGGCTGATCGCGCCGAGGTCGACGAGCTCGTCGAGGATGCCGCGGGCGTCGGTCTCGGAGATGCCCAGGCGGGCGATGATGGAGGAGAGGACGAGCGCGTCCCCTCCTGCGGAGAGGGCTCCGACCAGCGTGACGAGCAGGCGGGTCTGCTCGGTGCTCAGGGGGCGGCCGGCATCAGCCATGGCGCATCGCCCCCTCGAGGCGCGAGCGCCAGGCGTCCACGAGCTCCTTGGGAGCAAGCGGTGCGATTCCGTTGGCGATCGCCCAGCCTGCAGCCGCGTCGATATCGGATGCCTCGACCTCCCATACCATGCCGTCATCGGCGGGGGAGAGGGTGCCCTTTCCGCAGCGTACGCGCTGGAAGGGCCTGAGGCTCCTCTCGGGGATGGAGAAGGTGCAGGTGGCTACGGTGGGACCGATCTGGAAGGGGAGCTTCCTGAAGAAACCCAGGTCGAAGCCGTCCGGAATCTCGAAGGCGACGTGGTCGACGCGCTGCGCGCGCTGGATGCGGTCGATCCGATAGGTCCGCTCCGAACCCGCGACGAGCTCGCCCGCATCATCGACGGTCGCGCAGACCACGTAGAGGATCGTGCGAACGTCGAAGAAGGCGAGCGGTGCGACGCGGCGCTGCTTCTCGGAACCGTCGCGCGTGGTGTAGACGATATCGAGCGCCCGACGCGCGTTGAGCGCGTCGCGGACGGTGACGAGCACCTTCGAATCGCGCTCCGAGCTCGCCGTGAGGGCGTCGCTCGCCGCGGCATCGAAAAGCCGGTCGATCTTGGCGAGGGCGAGGCGCAGCTCGTCTCGTTCCGCGAAGCCGGGATCGTCGAGCAGCGGGAGGCAGGCGATGTCGAGGATGACGGCATCGACCTCGGAAAGGGCAACACCTTGCGTGAATGAGTGGGCGCGGTCGACCTGCCAGAGCGCCTGGCCGTCGTCGGTCTTGCCCGCGGGGACGATGATGAGGCCGCACGCCTTGAGGGCATCGATATCGCGCTTCATGGCGCGCCGTGCGCTGTCGAGCGAGAGCGGCTTCCTACCGAGCTCGAGGTTGGTGGGGTTGTTGTAGACCTGGGCAACGACCTCGGACGTCGTCAGCGGATAGGCTGCCTGCAGGAAGATCGTCGCGAGATGCGCGCGCCTGAACTCCGGTCGTTCGGGGGCCGAGGGGTCGTTGCTCTGGGAATCGGGTGCGCGCACGGTGCCTCCGGAAGATACGTCGTCTTTTCCGCTGGGTCAAAGATAGCGCAATCGTGGAGCGTAGGCATCGGGATGCCCAAAAGCTGTATAATCTCGGAGATTATGTCTCAACGACATACTTTTCCTACGTCGAAGGGCTTCCATCATGGCGAACGCGCATGATTACTTTGAGTATCTGACCGACCACGTGGACATCTCCCCTGCCAACAGCCAGGAGGAGCTCAATGCAGCCACCACCATCGCCGAGCTCATGGGCGAGCATGGCATCGAGGTGAAGACCGAGGAGTTCGACACGGCCTCGCTCGGACGACTTCCCTATGCGCTCCTGCTCGTCATCATTTTCATCGGCACCTTCATCGCCGGTATCGGCGGCCTGCCCTTTGCCTTCATCGGCGGCCTGCTTGCGATCGGCTCCGTCGCGGTCATCATTCTCGACCACCTCGGCAACAACATCTTCGAGAACTTCGGGCCCGTCGCGCGCAGCCAGAACGTCGTCGCCGTGCACGAGGCGTCCGGTCCGCTCGTGGCCAAGGGCAACCGTCCCGTCGTCGTGGTCGCCCACTACGATTCCCCGCGCGAGAGCTTCCTCTACAGCTCCGGTATCGCGAAGTACCTTCCGATGCTGCGTCGCTACACGCCGCTGTGCGTGGTCATCGCGGGTGCGAGCTCCTTCATCCAGATCCTCGCCTTCCTGCCCGAGGCCCTGCGCCGCGTGTTCTGGGTCCTCGGCTTCCTCGCTGCCATCCCGCCGCTGGTCGTGGGCATCGGCGCCATCGTCGAGCGCTTCTCGAGCTGCTCGCTCGGAGCCAACGACAACAAGTCCTCCATCGCAGCCCTGCTCGGCGTGCTCGAGGCGGTCTTCCCGTCCGATTCCGCGGAGAGCCTCGTCGCGCGTCTTGCACAGAAGCGTGAGGCCGCCGAGCTCGCAGCGCGTCCCGTGCGCCATGGCGAGGAGGTCCTGCGCACCCTCGGCGTGCTTCCCGAGAGCTGCGAGATCGAGTACATCGACGAGCCGGAGCCCGTCGAGGAGGAGCCCGAGGTCGAGGAGGAGCCCGCTCAGGCGACCGCAGACCTCGGTACCGCCGAGGAGCCCGAGGCAGCCGAGCCCGCGGCGGCTCCCGCAGCGAAGCCTGCGTTCCGCGTCGTCGGCGACGAGCTGCCCGATCCCGGTGCGACGCAGCTGTACCGTCCGCAGGTCGCCGATGTCGCGCGCCGCGCCGCGCTCTTCGACCTGCCCGATCCGAGCGAGGAGGCGAACGACCCGTTCGCGCCTGCCGCGGCGCCCACCTCGATGGCAGACCGTCTCGGCCATGCCGACCGTCAGAATGCCCGCCGTATCTCCGACCACCTCGGCACCTTCGACGACGAGCCCGACGGCCTCGATGTGCCCGTGCCCTCCTACGACGAGCCTGCCCCCGCGGAGGACAAGCCCAAGCGCTTCAGCCTCTTCGATCGCAAGAAACGCGAGGAGGAGTACGCCGTCGATGATGACAGCACGTGGGACGACCTGGAGTCGCAGGACAGCGCTTCCACGCGCGGCCGCAAGAACAGCCCTCGCTGGAAGGGCGGTGCCGCCGTCAGCGAGGAGCTGCGTGAATCAGACGCGGATGCTCCTTCCGATGACGAGCTGGTCGAGGCTGCGGAGTCGCTTGCCATCGACGAGCTGCTCTGCCATGACATCTGGTTCGTCGCGCTCGGTGCCAACGGCCTCGACCATGCGGGCATGAAGGCCTTCATCGCCAAGCACCGTCCCCAGCTGCGCGGCGCGTTCGTCGTCAACCTCGACTGCGTCGGCGCCGGCACCCTGTCGGTCCTCTCCTCCGAGGGTATCGGCAATACCCGCCGTGCCGACCGCCGCATCAACCGCCTGCTCAAGGGCGCTGCAGCCGACCTGCATGTCGACCTCGTCGAGACTCCGTTCGACTGGAGCTCCACGGATGCGACGCCCGCCATGCGCGCCTCGATGCGCGCCGCGACGATCATGGGCGTGAACGAGCTCGGTCTTCCGGCGCTCTCACACACACCCGACGACGTCCCCGAGAACGTCGACCCCGCACAGGCGTCGCTCGTCGCGTCGCTCGTCACCGAGCTTATCCGCCGCGCTTAGCAGCCGAAGCCATGAAGCGAGAACCGCCCCTTGCGAGGGGCGGTTCTCTTTATGTGCGTTTGCCGGGGAATACGGCTAGGCGGAGATACCGGTGCGCCTTCTCCGCCGTCTCGCTTCTGATCGTTCGGAAAGGAGCAGCTCGATGCTCGCCTCCGTCACCATGCGCGTGCGTCCGACCGTCCAGCTGTCCAGGGAGCCGTCGCTGCAGAGCTGCGAGATGCGCGCATGCGAGACGCCCAGCCGCTCTGCCGCCTCCTTTCCGGTGATTGAGGGAAGCTCGGAAAGGCTTGCGTCGACCGCTATCGTCACGATCTGGCCGTCTTCCCGTGCGTCGTGACCGAGCATGAGCCTCGGTGCCGTTCCGTTATGCGCGAGCGATTCGAGGATGGCGGCCTTCAACCAGCTGGCAGACAGCTCCACGGCGTTTTGGTAGCCCTCGCCCCGTATGAACGTCGTGCACCCCGGTAGGAACGGTCGGCATATGTAGGAACCCTCATCCTCGACGAACTCGAATTCGCAGATGACCATAGTCCTCTCCTAGCGCCCATCGTGGCGTTTATGTGCGCGCCTGCGCAGGGGAGCGCTCGTACGGATGCTCACGAGCGTTGCTGCAGCTGCGATCGCGGCACCGCTTGCTGCTGCGAGGCGCAGCGTAGCCGAATCGTTTCCGTCTCCGGTCCGCGGAACGGGTGCGCGTTCGGATGCCTTCGGTATGCAGACCGAGACGGATTGGTCCGCGTCTCCGAGATCCTCATGGCAAGCGAGGACCATACCGTCGTCGTTCGCCAGAGATTCAAAAGCAACTAGTTGCGTATCTGCGGTGATGGCGGATGCGTCGACCGTGAAAACGACGCTGCAGGTGCCGTCCGATGCTTCTGCCTCGAACGTCGTCTCTGCGCACACCTGTTTTCCGCCCGCATCGAGGAACGGCTCGCCGGTTCGGGCATCCATGAGCCGACCCGTCACGGTGTATCGCCTTCCTGCTGCAAGATTCGCATAGGAAACGGTGTCCTCGAGCACGAAACGCCCCTTCTCGACCGCCTTCCGCCCGCCGTGCTTCTCGGCAAGCCGCGTTCTGAGCGCGGAAATCGACACGGTCTGGGCGGCGTCCTCGGGATCGGCGTGGACGACGATGTCCTTCCCCTCGTGCGAGAGCGTCTCGAACGCTACGATGTCCTTACCTGAGACAAGCGTTCCGTCGCACACGAACACGACCTCTGCAGAGCCATCCTCCGACTCGGGGACGAATTCCGCCTGCTCTTCCAGACCGAGCGCAGCACCGCCGTCCTTGTCTACGAGCGATCCTGTCAGCAGGTAGGTGCTGCCCGGGGTAAGACCGCGATACGCGATCATGTCGATGAGGACGAGCGGGTCGGTGGACGGGATGAGCCCGGTATTCCCATCTGCATCCGCGAGGGAGGTCCTCAGCTCGGGAAAGCGGACGGTCTGTCCCTCGTCGTCGATGTCCGCATGTCGTGCGACGAGCGTATCGCCGCAATAGAGTTCCTCGAATGCGACGACGGATCGACCCGAGACGAGCACGGAATCGACGTTGAATGCGACCTTGACCGTCCCAGCCGACTCGTCGGGAACGAAGCACAGCTCCTCGACGGCAAGCTCCGAGCCATCGGCCTTATCGACGAGCGTGCCCACGAGACGGTGCTCGGCGCCGGGAACGAGCCCCTGGTAGAGGACCGTGTCGACGAGGGCGATGCCACTCCCATCGGCTGCCGCCTCATGAGAGCCAGAGCTATCGGTGAGCGTGGTTCCGATGGCGGGAACCGTCACGGTCTGCGCCACGTCCTCGAGATCGGCGTGGACGGCGAGCACGTTGCCTTCGCGAGCGAGCGTCTCGAAGCAGACGACGGTCTTGCCTGCGAGCAGGTCCGACGGAACCTCGAAGGCGACCTCGACCGACCCCTCGGAGCTTTCCGCTACGAATCCGGTGGCGGCGGTCACGCCGAGCGCCTCTCCGGTCTCACGGTCGTGGAGCGAGCCCTCGACGCGGTAGCTCTCACCGGGCCAGAGCCCACGGAAGGAGACGGTATCTACAAGCGAAACCATCTCGTTCGCAGAGCTCACCACCGAAGAGCCCTCGGAATCGGCGAGCGTCGTGCTGATGGAGGGCACAAACACCGTCTGACCGGCATCGTCGAGCTCCTCATGCGTGGCGATGAGCTCGTCCCCGAACCACAGCTCCTCGAAGGCAACGATCGTATCGGTCGAGAGGACTTCGGGATCGACGGGGAACTCGAGCTCGACCGTGCCTGACTCCGCATATGCGGTGAACGTGCGGTCTGCGGTGATGCCGAGCGGCTCCCCGCTCCTTCCGTCGACGAGCCCGCCTGAGATCCGATAGGTCTCGCCTGCGTCGAGGTTCGCGAAATGGATGCGGTCGGTGAGGACGGTGGGACCTCCCGAGGCGGGGACGACCTTGCCGGCCTCCGATACGAGCTCCGTCGCGATGCGCGGACCAGGCTTGTCATCGATGGTGCCGCGGTCGACGGTTCTGCCGTCGTGCATGATGGACACGGTGAACTCCACGAGCTTGCGGCCGGCGTTGGCCGAGCATGCGAGCTCCTCCACCGCATAGCTGCCGTAGGGGAGGGCGCCGCGTGCATCATCGGGTTCGGTGGCGACGTCGGTCCTGCCGCTGAACCAGACGCCCGCGCTTGGATCGAGGAGCGTCTCGTCGACCGCCCCCGTCTCGGAGTCGTAGGCGGCGTCGCTCGCATTGGTCGCAGAAGAATGGACGGGGAACTCGGAATCGAAGACTCCGTTGGCATCGGTCACGATGATGTGCTGCTCGAACACGCCGTCGCCATCCGGGTCGTCGAGTGCGGTCACGAGGAACGGGACGCCCGGCATCCCCGCCATGGTCTCCTCAGCCGCCTTGTTGAAGGTCAGTCCGCCGCGCTTCACCTGGTCGGGAGCGGCATTTTCGGGCTCCGAGATGTCTACCACGACCCCGTCCTCGCGGATGGATATGCTCTGCGACCAGCCTTCGTTCACCAGATAGCCTTCGGGCGCCTCGATCTCGCGGACCTCGTATGTGCCATAGGGGAGGGTGCTCGCTGCCAGCTCCGCCGTGCCGCCGGCATCGGTGACGAGCGTGCAGACGAGCGAGCCCGGGCTGTAGAGTGCGCCGCCCACGAGGACGGGGGCTTCGGAGCACGACCACACGCCGAAGCGCGCCCCGCCCAGTGCGGCAGCTCCCTGGGGCACCCCGTCTCCGGTCTCGGCATCGACCTTGCCGATGCGGAGGCCACCGCGGATGACGGTGTCGGTGAAGGGCGATGCGACCCCGACGACCGTTCCAGACGCCTCGATGGTGATCAGCTGGGGCTCGGACGTGTCGAGATACCCTGCGCCGGGCTGAGCCTCTCGAACCTCGTAGGTTCCGATGGGAAGCAGATCGGATGCGGTGGCAGCATGGCCCGAACGGTCCGTTACGAGCGTGGTCACGACGTTGCCCGGCGCGAAGCGCGTTCCGCTTACCACGACATCGTTCGCCGATCGGTTGATGACCTCGAACACGGTGCCGTCGAGGTGGGCGTCACCTTGGTGCGAAACGGTGGCGTCGTCATCCTTGTCGAGCGAAACGCCTCCGCGCTTGACCTGCTCTTCGACGACGACCGGCTCGTATCCGGATACCTCGGCAGCCGTACCGTCAGAGAGAATCGAGCAGACGTGCAGCGGCGCGTCGGACGGCGTGTCCGAGGAGGTGTCCGCTCCCTCGAGGTAGTACGTTGCCGGCGCGGTCAGCTCCTGGATCGAGAGCGTCCCGAGCGGAAGCACGATCGCCCCCGATCCGTCGAGGAAAAAATCATCACCCGACACAAGATGGTCCTCGTCCATGACGATCTTGCCGTCATCGTCGGTCTCGAAGAGCCAGGTGCGCAGCGGTGTTCCCGTCACGTCTCCGTCGGCGTTGCCGTACAGCCGCACGAGGAACCGCGCACCTGCAAGCGAGGCTTCTCCTTGGGGCGCAGGTTCGTGGAGATCGGCGTCCACCTTGGTGAGAAGGAGCGCGATGGGATGGCGTTGCGGCTCCTCATCGACGCCGAGGTTCGTGGTCGTGCCGGAGGAGACCTCCAGCCTGTGAACGGTCTCGTCGAGGGCGAAGCCGGGGCTCGGAGCGAGCTCCCTCACCCAATAGGCCCCCGCATCGAGCTTGCCCGACCTCGCGCGGCCGGACGCGTCGGTCGTGATACGTCCTACCTCGTGGGCGCAGCCGCTGTCGGAGAAGATGCCGTAGACGGCGCCCGCGAGGCTGTAGCTCGAATTGTCGGATGACAGCACGGTGTCGGTGCTGGACTTCGAGAGGGTGATGTCGCCCTGGATCGACGGCTTCCAATAGGACGAATACAGGCGCTGGGCAGGATAGTAGAGGCTGCGTCCGGCTGCCGCCCATGCCGCCACCTCGCCCGCGTTCGCATCGACGCGGTTTCCCCAGATCCACACGGTGTAGCTTCCGTCGTGTGGGTAGGCGGTGAACGGGATGCTGCCATCGCGTGGGGCGAAGTTCTCGCCATCCTGGCAGTACGCCGTGATACGCTGGCCGTCCGGCATGGTGACATAGAAGGGCGTTGGGACGCTCGGGCCCGGGTCGTTCGGGTCGCCGTCGCGGTAGAGCGCGAAATCGGTGCTGCGCTGCGATTGGCAGGTGCCATCGATGGAGCCGTCATCGTTGAGCGTCGCGGTTCCCCCGTTCGAGAAGGTGATCACCGTGGCGGCATACGCCGGTTGCGCGCAGGTGGTCAGAACGAAGAGCGATGCGATGATCGCCAGCACCATCTGCAGAAGCCGATGTTGGTGCAGGGCCAGGCCCGCATGGCCGATGCCGAACGGTTCCCCGCCCCGCAACGGGTCGCCGCCGAAGAGCCGGCAACGCGGGGGCGGGGACCAGACCGCCGTGGCCGTGGGCTGCTTGGGTGCCTCCCTGCTCGGGAGACTTGGGATGGGAATTGCCGTCTCGCGCATCGCGCACCTCCAAATCCGTCGAATGGTGCGGACATGCTAGGAAACGGCGCTTGCGGGTGGTTTACCCGTGCCTATCACCTGCCTGTCGGCTAGCTTTCAGCGTGCGCGGGCAGCACCCCGTCTGCCAGCGGAGGGAATGTGTCGAAACATCCCGTTTGGCCGGGACATCGATTTTCGGCGCAGGAGCGGTTATGATAGAATCTCCACACGTGCGGGCATCGCCAAGTGGTAAGGCCCCAGCTTCCCAAGCTGGTATTCGCGGGTTCGAATCCCGTTGCCCGCTCCAGGACTTCCCGGCCCCCTCGCGGGGCCTTTTCTTCTGAAACGCATAGGACCGGCGGGGATGACCCGCCCCGATGGAAGGACCGCCATGACCGTTCCCATGACCGACGAGGAGTGCCGCATCGCAACCGAGGCCCTCTCCCCGCAGCTCGACCGCTATGCAGCCCTGATCGTGCGCAAGGGCTGCGCCATCAAACCGGGGCAGCAGCTGGTCGTGACCGGTCCCATCGAGCGCGCCGACTTCATGCGCCGTGTCGTGCGCGCCGCATACGAATCGGGTTCCGGTCCCGTGACCGTGATCTGGGATGACGACGAGATCACGCGCCTCACCTTCGAGCACAACGACCTCGAGTTCTTCGAGAGCGTTCCCGAGTGGAAGCGCATCCAGCTCAACTCGCTCGCCGAGTCGGGCGCGGCGTTCCTGCGCCTTGAGGGCGAGGACCCCATGAAGCTCAAGGGCATCGACCCCATGAAGCCCGTCGTGCGCGCCCGCACCATCAACACGCAGTGCGACACCTACCGGAAGGGCATGGAGTTCGGTCTGAACGTCTGGTGCATCGTCGGCGTTCCCGTGGCCAAGTGGGCGACCACCATCTTCCCCGAGCTCTCCGAGGCCGAGGCGGTCTATCGTCTGTGGCTCGCGATCCTCTCCACCGCGCGCGCCGACGGCGAGGACCCCGAAAGCGATTGGGAGACGCACAACGCATCCTTCGAGAAGATCAAGCGCTTCATGAACGAGCATTGCTTCGACGCCATCCACTACTCCTCGTCCAATGGCACCGACCTCACCGTGGGCATGAACAAGGGCCATATCTGGGAGGGCGGCTCCGCCCGCACGGTCGATGGCACGGTGTTCTTCCCCAACATGCCCACCGAGGAGGTCTTCACCTCGCCGGACCGCATGCGCGTCGACGGCATCGTGCACTCCGCGATGCCCCTCGTGCACGCCGGCCAGGTGGTCCGCGACTTCTGGTTCCGCTTCGAGGGCGGCGCCGTGGTCGATTACGGAGCGGCACAGGGCGTCGACGTGCTCAAGTCCATCGTCGAGCGCGATGAGAACGCGGTCCGCCTGGGCGAGTGCGCCCTCATCTCCAAGAACACGCCCATCCGCCAGAGCGGGATCCTGTTCTTCAACACGCTCTACGACGAGAACGCGAGCTGCCACCTGGCGCTGGGCACGGGCTTCCCCGAATGCCTGCAGGGAGGCCTCGACATGAGCAAGGACGAGATCATGGCGCACGGCGTCAACCAGAGCGCCGTGCACGTCGACTTCATGATCGGATCCGACGACCTCAACATCGTGGGTATCGCCGCCGACGGCACCGAGACGAGGTTCTTCGTCAACGGCCAGTGGGCCTGGGAGTAGGGACGGACCGTGGGCACCTCCTCCAGCAAGCTGCTCTTCCTCGACCCCGTCTTCGTCGAGAAGATCTGGGGCGGCCGCAAGCTCGAGACCGAGTTCGGCTATGAGATTCCCGACGGGCCGATAGGGGAGTGCTGGGCCATCTCCGCCCATCCCCACGGCGACTGCCGCGTGGCCGAGGGCCCGTTCGCGGGGACGACGCTCTCCGAGCTTTGGGATACGCACCGCGAGCTGTTCGGCAGCGCCCCCGGCGATCGCTTTCCCTTGCTCGTGAAGATCCTCGACGCATGCGACAACCTCTCCGTCCAGGTGCATCCCGACGATGCCTATGCGGCGGAGCACGAGGACGGCAGCTTGGGCAAGCGCGAGTGCTGGTACGTGCTCGATGCAGACGAAGGCGCCCAGATCATCGTGGGCCAGCATGCGCACGACCGTGCGGAGTTCCTGCAGATGGTGCGCGAAGGCCGCTGGGACAGCCTGCTGAACGAGGTCCCGATCCGCGCAGGCGACTTCTTCCCCGTGGAGCCCGGCACCGTGCACGCCATCCTTGCGGGCACGCTCATCCTCGAGACCCAGCAGTCGAGCGACGTGACCTACCGCGTGTACGACTTCGACCGCGTTGACGCCGCAGGCAACGCGCGCGACCTGCACATCCGGCAGTCCGCCGACGTGGTCGATTACAGCGCCGAACCCCCTGCCGATGGTGCGATCCGCACCCCGGAGGTCGACGGCATCACCCACCTGCTCCACAACGACAGCTTCGACGTGCTGCGCGTCCGCGTTCACGAGGGCGCGCCGATCGCCATCGACCAGCGCTGGGATTACCTTTGCGTGAGCGTTGTCGACGGTGCGGGAGCCGTCGAGCTGGAGGGGGAGGCGCGCCCTCTCGCCAAGGGCGCGCATTTCATCGCGCTCTCAGGCGCCGGCACGCTGCGTTTCTCGGGCGAGATGGAGCTCATCTGCTCCTACGTCGAGCGGTAGCGCCCGTCGGCTGCTTTCTACGCACTAGCCGAGATCTTCCAGCTTGGCTTGATAACTCTCGTAGAGGGTCTGCCACCGCTGATAGGATGCATCGCCGCGGTGGTCTTCGAGTTCGAAGGTCGACGAGAGCCATTCCCCGATGCGCGCGGTGGCTTTCTGGGCGCCCGACAGGTTGAGGTGGTCTCCGCCGTCGAGCGTATCCTCGTCCCAGTTGATGTCTACCTTGTACGGTTCGGTGTTGAGGTCGATGAACTCCACGCCCAGCTCGTCGGCAGCTGCTTGTATCGATGCCTGGCGCTCGGGATTCCAGTTGAGGGACGTCGGCGTGCTCATGAGCACGGGCGTCGCGCCGATGGAACGGCAGTAGTCGACCATCTGCGACAGATACAGCATTCCCCTTGACGTAACCTGGAGGGAGCGGACTCTCGGGTCTCTGACGCTGCCGGGTCCAGGCTTATTGCAGACCGTAGCGTTGATCCGGAATCCCTTCAGGTCGTCGGTCCACGTGTACGCGGAAGCCCCGAACGGGTTTTCCGACGTGAAGCTCTTCCAGCGGTCGTGGAACCTGACGATGGGGAGCAGCCCCTCGAGCTCTTTGGTCACGAGGTCGTCGATAGAGAATAGCGTGAAGAACATGTTGGTCTCGATGACGACCACACGGGGCTGCTGGTTCTGCGTCGCACGCCGGAGCAGCTGGTTCGCGTAGGGAAGGCGCGTGCCCGCTGATGAGCAGACATACGAGGTTATTCCGTGCTCGCCCCAGAGCTGCAAGGGGGAGATGGAGGAGTACGCCTCGCTGTCACCGATGAAGAGCACGTCGATGGTACCTGCGGGCTCCGCCATGATGGCGTTAGCGGAGGCGTCGATCATGCCCGCCTCCTTGGAGGTGTCCTTGGGTTGGAAAAGCGGGGAGAGGCCCAGAAGCAGAAGCAGCGAGATGACTACGAGTGCACATACGCTGCCGATCGTTTTGAGGGCCTCGCTCCTCGATTCCATGCCCGCCTCCTTAGAACTGCGCGTAGAGCGGGTCCACGGGCGCATAGCCGTGTCCGTATGCTCCGAAGATGACGACGACGAGGAAGAGCGCGACGAGCGCAGTCCATCGCAGCGGGATGCGGCGCGCCCCCAGCTCCGTGCAGAGGGAGACGCCGCGCTCGCGCGCCACGTCCACGGCGATCACGCCTGCGAACACGATCAGGACAAGGACCAGGTCGTACGCATCGAGTCCGAGGGTGAGGAACGTGCCGTCCGCAAACGAAGCCAGCGAGAACGACTTGACCATCGTGGAGAACAACTCGACGCCGCGCCTAAGCCCAGGGGCTCGGAAGAACAGCTCGCCCACGAATACGACGATGAGCGTGCGGACCGTCCGGAAGATGCGGTAGGGCAAGGAGGAGCGGTCGATGCGATAGCGCTCGGAGAGGCTCTGCGCAAGGGGCTCGACGAAGCCCCCCGCGAAGATCATCGCGAAGTAGTACATGCCGAAGAACAGGTACTGCGAGCCGGCTCCGTGCCACAGCCCGTTCAGGAACCACACGCAGAACAGGGCGATACCGCCCGCGAGCAGCGGCCCATAGCGGTTCCCGAGCGCCTTGCGCGCTGCGGCGGTGACCTTCTTGCAGCCCTTCGACAACGACACGGGATAGTACACGTAGTCTTTGAACCAGGTGCCCAGCGTGATGTGCCAACGCTGCCAGAACTCGGAGGCCGTCTTGGAGAAGAAGGGCTGCTTGAAGTTCTCGGGCAATTCCACGTTGAAGATATGTCCCATGCCCAGGGCAACATCCATGGCACCCGAGAAATCGCAGTAGAGCTGTACGGTGTAGAGGATGGCTGCGAACGCGACGATGCCGCCGTCGTAATCGGCCTTGCCGTCGAACACGGTTTCGACGAGGATGTTCAGACGGTCTGCCACAACGATCTTCTTGGCCATGCCGTAGAGGATGCGCAGCGCACCCTCGTACAGGTTCCTACGCTTGAGCGGCTCGCCGATGTAGAGCGCCGAGGCGGTCTGTCCATAGCGGCAGATCGGGCCCTCCATGATCTGGGGGAAGAAGCAGAGGAACAGCGTCAGGCGGCCGAGGTGGTGCTCGGCGGGGATGGTCTCGCGGTACACATCGGCGAGGTAGGACAGCGCCATCATCGTGTAGAACGAGATGCCGATCGGCGCTCCGAGAGAGGCCAGCCCCGACGCACCATCATCTGACGGCGCGACTATCGCGATGACTGCCCGCGAGAAGAACTCGAGGTATTTCGATGCGATGAGGAGGCCGACGTTGACGATGATGCCCGCCGCGAGGATCGCCCGCATGCGCTTCTTGCAGATGTTGCGGGCGTCCTTCTTCGCCATGCCCTCCGCGATTGCCCGCCCGCGCTGCGTGACCGCGGCTTCCATGCCCAGCCCACATGCGTATACGGAGAGCGCGGACGCGGCGAACAGCGCTGTGAGGCGCTTGCTGAGATGCCACATGAAGAGCAGGCTCAGGCCCAGCAGAACGCACCAGCGCAAGCGCTTCGGCGCAAGAGCATAGAGCACCACCGAGGCGGGCAGGAAGATGAGCGCGAACGTTATGGTGAAATACGAGGTCATAGGCCCGTGCTAACCGAGCTCCTCCTCTTTGATGCGGTCGACCATCTGCGCAAGGGCCTGTGCGGAGTTGAAGTTGGACGCAACGATCTCCACCGCGGGAATCTCGATCTCGAATGCGTCCTCGAGATCGGCGACGAGGGCGAGCATGGCGAGCGAGTCGACATGGCGGTCGTCGATGAGCGTCTCGCAGGTCTCGAAATCGACTCCTGGAGCGAGCTCCTCGAGGATGCCGATGACGGTCTCAAGCGTGTTCATTGCGTTCCTTTCTATGCGTTCTGCTCTTGGCAGGTGTTCAGGCGTGCTGTTTCGATGCGGTCGCGGACGAGCGCCATCGTTCCGGCGCCGTCCACGAGGTAGACGCGGGGGAGGTCGCGGCTCAGGAAGAGCGAGATGCCCTCGGTCATGCAGTAGGCGCCCGCGTTGGGGAAGACCAGCCGGTCGCCGATCTCGAGCGCGGAGGCGTCGAACTGCTTGATGAGGATGTCGTTCGCGGTGCAGAGCGACCCGCAGACGGTCCAGACGGTTCCGTCGGGGTTGTCGTGCGCGGGGACGGCGCGGCAGGCGGGCGGCGTGAGCGCGAGCTCGTGGCCGTAGTAGGAGATCTGGTGCTTGCCGCCGTCGATGATGGCGAAGCTGTGCCCGCGGTTCTCCTTGACGTCGACCACCGTGGTGAGGTAGGTCCCGCACGACGCTGCCATGGCGCGGCCCATCTCGAGGATCACCGTGCCGTCGAAGCGCAATGCCGCAAGAGCGTCGTGCAGGGTGGCGAGGAACTCGCCGTCGCGGGCTGCGCGGGCCGTCTCGTCCGTCTCGCCGTAGTCGACGGGCAGGCCGGGACCGTATTCCAGCTCCCGGATCTTCACGCCGCACTCCTCGCGGATGGTATCGATAAGGGCGTCCACCTTGGAAAGCTCGCGCACGATCCTGCTCGGCGAGCTCTTCTGCGTGCCCGAGAAGAACTGGATGCCGCGGAAGTCGATGTGCGCATCGCCGCGGCTCTGTGCGATGAGTCGCCTGGCGAGCGCTGCGTCCATGCCGAACTGGTTGCCGCTGGTGATGCGGAACAGCGCGGGGACGATCGTATCAAACTCGTGGGCGAGAGACTTGAGCAGCGCGAACTGCGTAGCGGATTCTACTGTGAAGCGGTGGATGGGCTCAGGTGACGAGACGAGCTCGCGCATATGCTCGGGATCCTTGTTGATGCCCGAGATGGTGAGCCTGTCGTTTGAGATGCCGTTGTGGCGGCAGATGCGGTACTCGCCCTCGGAGCAGACCTCGAGGAGCTCCGCCTCGTCGCAGGCGGCCTTGATCACGAAGGGGTTCGCCTTCATGGCGAAGCAGAGGACCACGCCATCCGGGAGCGACTCCCTGATGGTGGTGATGCGGCGCTTCATCTCGCTTTCATCGAAGACGTAGCACGGTGTGATGCAGTTCTCGGCGCGTTCGTAGTTCTTCATGGCCTTCGCTGTCGTTTGATATGCTTCTGCAGACCATTTCGTTCGATAATAAAAATATAGTGCTGATTATGTACGTCGAATAACGTCAATTGAGAACTTAAGGAATATTAATTAACTCGCGTCAGAAATCACTACTCCGGCATCGCGTGAAGGCGAGGCTCGTGCTGCGGATAGCAGGCAAATACGCTAGAATAGCTATCTGGTCGGGCCGTTAGCTCAGTTGGCAGAGCAGGGGACTTTTAATCCCAAGGTCCAGGGTTCGAGACCCTGACGGCCCACCA
>CADBJR010000010.1 GCA_902795065.1 uncultured Coriobacteriaceae bacterium | reverse complement strand
TGCGCCGTCGAAGCCGTTCGACCGCAAGGAGATCGAGGCGGGCATGTGGAACGTGCTGCCCACCCTCGAGGCGGACCACATGTGGCTGCAGGGCGGCCTTATGAGGAAGCACGATATACGCGATTTCTATACCAGACTCATCAAGATGATCGACGCCCTGGCGTAGCGGCTGCGGGATTCCTACCCTCGGCGGTCTGCTCCCCAGAAGCAGCACGAGATCATGCCGGCTCCTACATGGCAGCCGATGGTGGGGCCGATTGTGGAGCGCAGCACGCGCAGCTCGGGGTAGTGTGCGCGCAGCCGGTCGGCCAGAGCATCAGCCTCTGCAACGGCATCCGCGTCGCCGATACCGACGACCAGGGGAGCCTCGCCATCCGCGTGCTTTTTCTCGAAGTTCGCCTCGAGCTTGGCGAGGCCCTTCTTGCGGCCGCGCGTCGCACCGCACAGCGCGAGCTTGCCCTCGAGATCGAAGGTCAGCAGCGGCTTCACGTTGAGCTTGTCGCCGGCAACCGCAACCGTCTTGGGCACGCGTCCACCGCGATGCAGCGCCTCGAGCCCGTCCACCATGAAGAGCGTCTGCAGCTCATAGCGCGCGTCGAGAGCCCATGAGGCTATCTGCTCGGCACTCCAGCCCTGGTCGCGTCTGCGACAGGCTTCATCCACCAGGATGTGCATAGGGGTTGAAGCGAGCAGCGAATCCACGATGTGAATCCTGCGCTCGGCATCGGGATTCTCTTCCGACAGCAGATTGCGTGCGAGCACGGCTCCGTTATAGCCTCCCGAGAGACCGCTCGAGATGCAGAACACCACGGCCTCCCCGTCGCCTTCCAGAACGCGTCGGAACGCATCTGCGAACTCCAGCTGCGAGGGCTGCGAGGTGTGGAGCACCCGTCCCGACATGATCAGCCGGTAGAAGTCGCGCGGCGAGACGGACTGGAACAGGTCGTCGTCGCCCGTGAACGACCCCGTCGTATCGCTGTAGTGGAAGGGGACGATTTCCACCCGCGACGCCTTGGCTTGGAAAGCCGAGAAATCGCAGGTGGAATCGCTGATGATGGTACAGGCGCTCATCGCTCCATTTCCTTCCAGAGACGCTCCGCCGCGGGCTTCCACGCTGCGGCATAGGCCTCGGTGCGGGAGATGAGCGTCTCCACGGACTCGGGCGAGACGTAGTCGGTTGACGGAGCGCCCGACTCATGCACGATCCGGGGCAGCACTTTGGGGTTCTCGAGCATGGGGCAAGGCATGAGGTGGTTCTCGCTCCATGGGTAGTGCTTGCGATACGCCATGAAGATGGGCTGCTTCAGGCATTCAAGCAGGCTCTTCTCCTTTATGTTCGCGTCGGAGTAGTGGATGAAGACGCAGGGCTCCACATCACCCCGAGCGTTGATATGGCAATAGGCGCGCCCGCCGGCGATGCAACCGCCCACGAACTGCCCGTCGTTCTGGAAGTCCATGGCGAAGATCTCCTTGCCGCCCTCGTATCCGCGCACCTCCCTGATGCGGTTCAGGATGTACTCGCGCTGCTCGGGCGTGGGCATAAGGTCGGCGTTGGCGCCGTCGCCCACGGGCATGTAGTGGAAGAACCACGCATAGCGGCAGCCCTTCCCGATGATGAGGTCGAAGAACTCATCGGAGGTCACGCGCTCGATGTTGTCGCGGGTGTAGCAGGTCGATGTGCCGAAGATGAGCCCATGCGCGCGCATGAGGTCGAACGCGGCCATAACCTCGTCGAACGACCCGTCGCCGCGCCGCCCATCGTTGACCTCGGGCTCGAAGCTCTCGAGCGAGACCGAGAAGACGAGGTTTCCCAGCCGCTGGCACTCGGTGCAGAACGCTTCGTCCACAAGCGACGCGTTGGTGAAGATGTTGAAGAGGCAGTCGGGATGAGCCTCGGCCAGCTTGAGCACGTCCTTCTTGCGCACGAGCGGCTCGCCTCCCGTGAGCATGTACATATGGCAGCCCAGCTTGGAACCCTGCGTGACGAGGCGATCCATGTCGTCGTAGGAGAGATTCTGCTGATGGCCGTATTCCGCCGCCCAGCAGCCGATGCAATGCTTGTTGCAGGCGCTCGTGGGGTCGAACAGGATGATCCAGGGGATGTTGCAGCCGTAGTGTTCGGCATTCTGGACGGTGTTCCTGAATCCACGGAACGCTGCCTCGTAGCCACCGCTCATGACGAAGGTTTTGAGCACGTGCGGATCGATCTCGTCGGCAAGGCGGAAGATCCAGCGCTCCCATTTGGAGCCCGGGTAGACGGCCCTGCGCATCCCCGCCTCGACTTGGGGGACATACCTGCCGATGAGCTTGCCTGCCAGGCCGATATAGCTCTCTATGGCTTCCGCGCGGTTTTCGCTCGACGCGCTCGAGATGAGCTTGTCCGCTGCGATTTCGAATGCCTTTCGCTCCGCTGCGTGCGCGAGTTTTGTCTGCATGGGCTCTCCCATCTGTAAGCGGCACTCCCGTTGTCAAGACTGCTGTTAAGATACCCGCATGCAGCGAAGATGCCAGCTAGAGGCCGATTTTTCTTGACACTTTGTCTGAACGTGTCGTTTCACTGTATGCCGAGTGTCAAAAAAGCTGGATGATGGAAGAGTACGAGCCGTATCGGCGGCTTCGCCGTGTTTCTTAAGGAGGCGGTTGCCATGGCACGAAGCATCGACCGGAAGCTGCAGCTTGCGCGTTCCTTCATCGAGCTCCTCGACGAGTTGCCCATCGAGCAGATCAACGTGACCATGGTGGCGCAACGCAGCGGGCTCTCGCGCCAGACGTTCTACTATCATTTCCGGTGCATCGAGGACCTCACCAACTGGACGGCGCATCAGGTGATCCTCCGCACGGTGGCGCCGTACCGCGACAGCAGCTGGCAGGTGTGGCTGAGGGCGGTGCTCGACATGCTCTACGCGAACCGCAGCCTTGTGCTCAAGGTTGCAGCAGAAGATGGGCGGGACAGCTCGATCAAGGTGTTCAAGGAGGAGATAGGCCTGCTCATCATGCGGATTGTCGAGGATGCCTCTGCGGGAATGGGTATCGCGCCGAGCGATCGGGCGATGATCGCGCGCTTTTACACGGCAGGACTCACCGAGATCATCCAAGCGTGGATCGACGACGGCATGCGCGAGAAGCCCGATCGGCTGACAGAGCGCGTGGAAATGCTGCTCGCGAACTCCTCGTCGCTGCTAGCGCGTTTCGTGAGCTGAGCGCGATGCTCCCTTCGGTCCTTTTCTGAGACAGAAGGAATCCTCCTTTGTCCTATGCGCAACCGGGGCAGCCGGCGCAGACGCTGGGACAGGCTGCGAGGCCGCCCTGCGCCGTCTCGCGCAGGCTCTCGGGAAGCGCCGCGCCAACCCGCGCCAGCGCATCTATCGCCTCATCCAGCGGAACGGGGCTCGTCACGCCTGCCAGCGCGAGCTGCGCCGACGAGAAGGCCGCCGCCACACCGATTGCGTTGCGATTCTGGCAGGGGTACTCCACCATGCCGCGCGCGGGGTCGCATACGAGGCCCAACAGGTTGCCGATGCAGATCGACGCCGCATCGAGGCACTGCGCCACGGACCCACCGAGCAGCTCGACGAGGGCGCTCGCGGCCATCGCGGCAGCCGTTCCGACCTCCGCCTGGCACCCGCCCTCGGCGCCCGATACGCTGGCGTTCTCCGAGATGAGCGCGCCGATCGCCGCCGCGTTCCAGAGCGCGCGGGAGAGCGCTGCGCTGTCGGCGTCGATGGCCTCGCCGCAGGCGAGTACCGCGCCCGGCACCACGCCGGCGGATCCCGCCGTCGGTGCAGCCACGATGACGCCCATCGATGCGCTCCGCTCGAGGACGGCCATGGCGTAAGCCACGGCACTGGTGAGCGTCCCGCCCATGAGCGAGTACGCGAGTGGCGCCGTGGAACGTGCGACCGCTGCTGCCTGCCCGTCCAGGAAGCCGCCGAGCGAGGGACGCGGGAAGCTCAGGGTCTCGCAGGCCTCCTCGTGCATGAGCGCGAGCACGCGGTCCATCCGCGCGTCCGCGAGGCTCTCGTCGCCGCAGCGCTCTGCTTCTGCTGCGCGCATGAGGGATCCGATGCTGCATCCATGCTCCTGGCAGAGCTCCGCAAGGCGTGCTCCGCTCGAGAACGAGAGGATCACGTCGCCTGCTTCCTGCTGCGATGCCCCTGCGACGTTCACGGCCGACGCGAAGGTGACGTGGGCGATGCCGCGCACCTCGTCGATCAGGTCGTCGGGGATCCGCTCGTCCGCCTCGAACACGGTGTAGGCAGCCCCGCCGCGCTCGGCGCGGAAAGTGCGCATGGTGGCGATGTTGAGCCCGCGCGCTCCGAGCGCCCCGGTGAGCGCTGCGAGCACGCCGGGTTTGTCGCGGTGGGCGACGAAGACCGTGGGCAGCTCGCCCTTGATGTTGACGCCCACGCCGTCGATGCTGCTGATGCGGATGCGGCCGCCGCCGAGCGACTCGCCCTCCACCACGACGGGGCGTCCCTCCGCGGGATGCATGGAGATGCGCACGGTGTTGGGGTGGAGCGACGCGTCGTCTCCGCCCTCGACGATCGAGAAGACGAGGCCGGCTTCCTCCGCCAGGGCGAACGAGTCGCGCACGCGCTCGTCGTCGGTATCGAGGCCGAGGATGCCCGCCACGAGGGCCTTGTCGGTGCCGTGGCCCCGATGGGTGCGCGAGAAGGAGTTGAACAGGGTGAAGTCGACCCGTGCGAGCGGACGCGGCGCCAGCAGGCGGGCGACGCGCGCGATGCGGAGCGCTCCCGCGGTGTGCGAGCTCGACGGGCCCACCATAATGGGGCCGAGCACCTCGAACGCGGACATTCCCATGGTCATCCTCCCGATCCATGCATGAAAACGTTAAATTGTACCCGTCCCTTTTTAACGCTTGGCGAGGGGGAGGGCGCGGTCGATGCGCGCGAGCACGTGCTCCTTGCCTGCGAGCGCGAGCGTCTCGCCGATGCCGGGTGATGCCGCGCCGCCCACCACGGCCACGCGGATGGGCTGGAAGACCTTGCCCTTGCCCATGCCGAGCTTCTCGGGCAGCGGCTCGAGCGCGGCCTCGATGGCGGCGGGCTCCCAACCGTCGTCGGGAATCGCCGCGAGCGCTTCGCGCGCAGCCGTGAGCGCGTCCGCCGCACCGGTCTTGCCGAGCCACTTGGCCACGGCCTTCTCGTCGAGTTCCAGCTCGTCGTCATCGGTGTAGAGATAGAGCACCTGGTCGAAGATGTCGCTCGGCAGCGTGACGCGCGGCTTCAGGACCGAGGAGAGCAGGTCGTACCACGCGGCGTCGTGCAGGCACTCGCCCACGGGCTCGAGGTCGTGGGCGTGGAGCTCGGGGATGAGCACCTCGTCGGAGAACTGCTCGTCGGTCATCGCCATGATGTACTGCTGCTGCACCCAGGCGAGCTTCTCGGGATCCATGATGGCGGGGTTCTTGCTCACGTGGTCGAGCGAGAAGCGGCTCGCGAGCACGTCGCGCGGGATGATGGTGGTCTCGCCGTCGAGCGACCAGCCCAGCAGCGCGAGGTAGTTCACGAAGGCGTCGGAGAGGAAGCCCTGGTCGCGGTACTCCTCGACGCTCGTGGCGCCGTGGCGTTTGGAGAGCTTCTTGCCGTCGGTGCCCAGGATCATCGAGATATGCGCGAACGTGGGCGTGGGCGCGCCGAGCGCCTCGTACACCATGATCTGGCGCGGGGTGTTGGAGAGGTGGTCGTCGCCGCGGATGATGTGGGTGATGCCCATGCGGGCGTCATCCACCACGGTCGCGAAGTTGTAGGTGGGGGTGCCATCGGAGCGGAAGATGATGAAGTCGTCGAGCTCCTTGGCGTTGAACGTGACGTCGCCGTGGACCGCGTCGTGCACGATGACGTCGCCGCGGTCGAGCGGCACCTTGATGCGGATGGTGTAGGGCTCGCCGGCATCCACGCGGGCCTGCGCCTCGGCGGGGTCGATGCCGCGGCAGGTGCGCTGGTAACCCTGGAACGGGTCTTTGCGCGCTACGGCCGCGTCATGGTCGGCAGCGAGCTTCTCGGGCGAGCAGAAGCAGTAGTACGCCTTGCCCTCGGCAACCAGGCGCTCGGCGGCCTCGCGGTAGATGGGCAGGCACTCGGTCTGCCAGTAGGGGCCGCAGTCGCCGCCCACCTCGGGGCCCTCGTCCCAGTCGAGGCCCAGCCAGCGCATGGCGCGCAGGATGATCTGGGTGTTCTCCTCGGTTGAGCGGGTGGGGTCGGTGTCGTCGATGCGCAGGATGAACGTTCCGCCCATCGCGCGGGCGAAGGCCCAGTTGTAGATCGCGGTGCGCGCGCCGCCGATGTGGAGCTTGCCGGTGGGGGAGGGCGCGAAGCGCACGCGCACGGAAGAATCGGTTGCCAAGGTAGACTCCTAACAATGCTGTCCCTTTTGGCCGCTTCGTCGCGACTATCCTCCAGTATAGCCCACAGCGCAGATGGCGGCGGTCCGCTCGCGGACTGCGCAAAACAACCTGACTGGAAGTTGGAAAAAATTCTTGACCAGCGGTCAAAATAAATTAAAATATTAAATTCGCCCTCTTAATCAATTCGAGCGCCTTCGTCTGTTACACTTTGCGTGAAGCAGCGCTACGAAGGGGGACGTTATGTCTGCTCATATTCGCAAGACTGCGGTTCCCGCAAAGAATTCACGCAAAAGCCAGGCCACCCGTGCTCGCATCATGCAGACGGCCACCGACTTCATCTCCGAACGCGGCTCCACCGATTTCCAGATGAACGAGATCTCCGACCGATGCAACCTCTCGAAGGGTGCGCTCTACTACTATTTCATCGATAAGGCCGACCTGATGGACGCCATCTTCGACCAGGTCATCGGCGATCTCGTCGAGCAGATCGAGGAGGCGGTCTCCGAATCGCGTACCCCGCTCGAGGCCATCGCCGGCGTCGTGAAGACGCTCGTCAAGTGCATCCGCGCCGAACGGCCGCTCGTCTTCGCGATGGTCGAGGAGCTCTTCCTTCCGGAGGGCATCGACCTCACCTCGTCGGGAAAGCGCTTCTCGCGCGTGCTCGAGCTGCTTGAAGGGTATATCGAGCAGGCACGCCAGGAGGGGTTGCTCAAGGAGAGCCTCAACAGCCATCGCACTGCGTGTGCCATCGCCGGCGCCTGCATCTACAACGCGCTCGCCTTCGTCGAGGGCTGCGACTACGGCAAGCCCACGGACGACATCGTGCGCGAGTACCTGACGCTCGTCATGGAGGGCGCGGCGACCGAGAAGGGCCTGGAGCTCATCAGGAGCTTCGAGGAGTAGCGCCGCAGCACGTTGCCCTTCGGGGATATCCCCAGAGCGGAACAGCCGATCATTTCTTCTTGTCGCGCATGCCGGGGAAGAGCTTGCGCTTCTTGAACTCCGCCTGCATGGTCCTGAGCATGAGCTTCACGTCATCGAGGCCGAGGTGCTTCTCGGCCTGGCCGGGCTTGAGCGTCTTGCGGCGCAGCGCCCAGTTCTCGAGCGATGCGGGGCTCGATTCGCGCGGAAGCGCGCGCACGTCGGGATCGAGGCGGCGGCAAATGTCGCGCGAGTCGATGATGACGATCTTCCCCTCCTTGCGCGCCTGCGCGTAGCCGGGCAGGTTGAACGTGAGCCACGTGTCCTCGAACGCCGCGTTGTGCGCCACGAGCGGGACCGTCGTGAATGTGGCGAGCAGGGCCTCGTGGACCGCGCGGTTCTCGCGGAACGGCACCTTGCCGCCCACGTCCTTCCAGGTTATGTGGTGGATATCGGATAGCGGAACGCCCGTCTCGGCATACCGGTCGGGGATGCCGAAGTAGGCCGCATAGGCGTTCTTGGGCTTTGCCTTGGGCGTGAGCTCCATGAGCGCGACGCCGGCGTTCACGATGTAGCCGCGCACGGGGTCCTTGCTCGTGGTCTCGATGTCGAAGCCGCAGACGGTGCCCGAGACGGGTGCCGCGATGTAGGCGATGCCGAGGTCGCGGGCCTCGGGTCCCGCCTCGCGCACGACGTCCTCGAGCGGCCGCTTCTGCAGCCACGCCACAGCGCGGCAGAGGTCCTCGTCGGAGAGGCGGCGCTCGAGGATCGGGCTCGGCACGTCGCGCAGGCGGTCGGCTCCGATGGCGTCGCAGACCGCGCGGTTCTTGTCGGCGAGCGTGAGCACGAGGTCGAACGAGAACGGCTCGTGCCCCAGCGGGGCGGCGCGCCATGTCTCGACGAGCAGGGCGAGCGCCTCCTCGTTGGCGAGGCGCTCCTGGTTCAGCGCTGCTTCATCTGAGAAGAAGCCGGGCAGCGAGATGGCGCCGGCGACCTCCAGGGCCTGTGCGAGGTTCATGGCCTAGACCAGCGTGAGGATGTCGGTGTAGTCGACGTCGTCGAAGCTGTCGGCGAGGTTCTTGCAGGTCACCCTGCCGCCGTAGGTGTTGACGCCGCTCGCGATGGCGGGGCTGTCCTTGACCGCCTGCTCGAGGCCATTGGCCGCGATCTGCAGGCCGTAGGCGAGCGTCGCGTTGGTGAGCGCGATCGTGGAGGTGCGGGCCACGGCGCCGGGCATGTTGCCCACGCAGTAGTGCACGACGCCGTCCTCGATGAAGATGGGCTCGTCGTGGGTGGTCACGTGGCTCGACTCGCCGCAGCCGCCCTGGTCGATGGCGACGTCGACGAAGACCGCGCCGGGGCGCATCTCCTTGAGGTAGGCGCGCTTGAACAGCTTGGGCGTCGAGCCGCCGGGGATGAGGACGGCGCCGATGACGAGGTCGGCGTCGATGACGGCACGCTCGATGTTGGAGTCGGTCGAGACGAGCGTCTGCACGCGGCCGCCGAACATGATGTCGAGCGTCTCGAGGCGCTTGAGGGAGATGTCGAGCACGGTGACGTGCGCGCCCATGCCCATGGCGATCTTGGCCGCGTTGGCTCCGACGGTGCCGCCGCCGATGATGACGACGTTGGCGCGCGGGGTGCCCGGCACGCCGGCGAGCAGCACGCCCTCGCCGCCGTAGGTCTTCTCGAGGTACTTGGCGCCCTCCTGGATGGACAGGCGGCCGGCGATCTGGCTCATGGGGGCGAGCAGCGGAAGGCTGCCGTCGGACTCGGTGAGCGTCTCGTAGGCGACGGACTTGACGTTGCCGGCGAGCAGCGCGTCCATCTGCTCGCGGTCGGCCGCGAGGTGCAGGTAGGTGTAGAGGACGAGGCCGTCGTGGAAGAGCGGGTACTCGCAGGGCAGCGGCTCCTTGACCTTGACCATCATGTCGCAGCTGCTCCAGACGTCGGCCGCCTTGTCGATCATGTGCGCGCCCGCAGCGATGTACTCGACGTCGGTGAAGCCCGAGCCCACGCCCGCGCCGCGTTCGATGAGCACCTCGTGCCCGGCGGCGACGTAGCTCTTCACGTTGTCGGGCGTGAGGCCGACGCGAAACTCGTTGTTCTTGATCTCGCGGACGCAACCGATTCTCATGAACAGTCCCTTCTCGTTGGACGTGGCGCCGAATATGTGCGTTTTTGATTTTAGGGGAGGGTGCGGCGACGGCCCGAATGCGTAACGAAGCGGGAACATGGCACGGTCGATTGTCGAGATGACACTTTTGGGACAGTTTCTGCTCCACGTTTTATCCCAAAAGTCTCAACTCGACGGAATGCGCCATCTCCAAAAGGCTATTTCGGGGAATTTGGGCATCCTGCGGCGACCTTGCACGCGCCCCTGCGAGCGCCTATAATGGAACCACTCGTCAAGAGGCGCCGCTTGCGGCGCATAGAGCGGAGGGACCGAGCCCTTTGATGCTCCGGCAACCACCCTTTCGGGAACGGTGCCAAATCTCGGCAGGCGGCCACACGGCCAGCTTGGAAGACGGGGAGTGCTCAAACGCCGAGGGCTCCCTTCAGGAGGGGGCCCTTTCCTTTTGGGCCCGCAGTGCGGAAAGGAGCCGATCATGGCATCTACCAGCTTCTTCTTCACCTCGGAGAGCGTGACCGAGGGCCATCCCGACAAGATCTGCGACCAGATCTCCGATGCGGTGCTCGATGCGATCCTCGCCAAGGAGGCGCGCCTCGAGGCCGAGGGGTACATCTCGCCGACGGGCGTGCCCGCGCGTCTCGACGACGTGCGCTGCGCCTGCGAGACGCTCGTCACGACGGGCACGATCCTCATCGCGGGCGAGATCCGCACGCAGGCCTACGTCGACGTGCAGAAGATTGCGCGCGACGTGGTGCGCCGTATCGGCTACGACCGCGCGAAGTACGGCTTCGACTGCGATACCTGCGGCGTCATCAACATGATCCACGAGCAGAGCCCCGACATCGCGCAGGGCGTCGACGGAACGGCGCGTTCCGATGCCGACGACCTCGACCGTATCGGCGCGGGCGACCAGGGCATCATGTTCGGGTTCGCCACCGACGAGACGGACGTGCTCATGCCGATGCCCATCCACCTCGCGCACCGGCTCGCCGAGCGCCTGACGGAGGTGCGCAAGGACCGCACGCTGCCGTATCTGCGCCCCGACGGGAAGACGCAGGTGACCGTGCGCTACGACGACGGCGCCCCCGCCGAGGTCACGGCGCTGGTCATCTCCACGCAGCACGATCCCGAGATCGAGGATATGGGCATCATCGAGGCCGACCTGCGCACCCATGTGATCGCGCCGGTGCTCGACGCCGTGGGCATCCCCTGGCGCGACGCGAAGGTCCTCGTCAACCCCACGGGCCGTTTCGTCGTGGGCGGGCCGATGGGCGACACGGGCCTCACCGGCCGCAAGATCGTCGTCGACACGTACGGCGGCATGGGCCGCCACGGCGGCGGTGCGTTCTCGGGCAAGGACTGCACGAAGGTCGACCGCTCGGCGACCTACGCGGCGCGCTGGGTCGCCAAGAACGTCGTCGCGGCGGGCCTCGCACATCGCTGCGAGGTCGAGCTCTCCTACGCGATCGGCGTGGCGCGCCCGCTCTCGGTCATGGTAGACACCTTCGGCACGGGCGCGGTGGACGACGGCATCATCGAGCGTGCGATCCAGGAGGTCTTCGACCTGCGCCCCGCTGCGATCATCCGCGACCTCGGCCTGCGCCGTCCGATCTTCGAGAAGACCGCGGCGTACGGGCATTTCGGCCGCATCGACCCCGATTTCACCTGGGAGCGCTGCGACCGCGAGGACGAGCTCCGCGCCGCCGTCGCACGCCTGTCGTAGCCGCCATGAGGCTCTTCATCGCAGCAGAGCTTCCGCAGGAGCAGCTCGAGGTCCTTTCCGAGACCTCGGCGCGACTGCGCGATGCCGTGCCAGGACGCTATGTGCCGCCGTCGAACTTCCATGTGACGCTGGCGTTTCTCGGCGAGACGGACGGATCCCGCGTGGCGGAGCTCGCGGAGCTTCTCGACGATGCGTGCGCGGGATTCGAACCCATCCCCGTCACGCTCGGCGCGCTCGGCAGCTTCGGCAAGGCGCGGCGGGCGACGCTCTGGCAGGCGGTCGAGAGCGACGGCGGTCTCGAGGCGCTTGCGGATGCGATCCGGAGGCGTCTCGCGCACGGCGGGTTCTCCTATGACGAGAAGGGCTTCCTCGCGCACACGACGCTCATGCGCTCGGCAGACATCAGCCGCGGCGAGCTGCCGATGCCGCAGGTCGCGTGGGGGAGCGTGGAGGACGTGACGCTGTTCAAGAGCGACCTCTCGGGGAAGCATACGGTCTACACGCCGCTCCACACGGTGCGGCTCGCCTGACCTCAGGCCCAGAGCCCGATCGCGTCGCAGAGGAACTGCGCCGCTCCGTCTCCGCAGGGTCCGTCGTAGTATGCGCGGAACCGCTCGTCTGCCACGTACATCTGGCCCATGCCGCGGTGCGCCTCAGGCGTGTAGGTGCCCTCCGGCCAGTGCATCTCGAGCCAGCGCGCGTGCATGCGCACGAGCTTCTCCGCCTCAGCGCCCATCGGGTCGCCCGTCGCCATGGCGGTCCCGAGCTGCTCGAGGATGCTTTCGGTGAGAGCCTCCATGTCGTTCCACGCCTCCTCGTCCATCGCGAGCAGCTTATCGTTGGCGGCGTCGGCGGCATCGTCGCCCCAGCGCTCGCGCACCTCCGCGCCGTACGTGCGCTCGTTCTCCTCGATCGAGCGGGCTTTCAGCCCTTCGAAACGCTGCTCGTCTGCCATGGCGGTCCCCTTCTCCAGATGGTCGATGGTCTGCTCGACCGTTGCTATCAGCGCATCGAGCCCATCGCGCCTGCGTCTGAGCTCGCCGAGGTGCGCGCGCAGCGCCGTCCGCGCGTCGAAGGCGGGGGAGTCGAGGATGCGCCCGATGTCCGCCAGCTCCACGCCGCACCGTTTGAGGATGAGGATCTGCTGCAGGCGCTCCGCATCCGCGCTGCTGTAACTGCGGTAGCCGTTGGCGCGCCGCTCCGGTACGAGCAGGCCGATCTGGTCGTAGTGGTGGAGCGTCCGCACGCTCACCCCGCTCATCTGCGCCAGCTGTGCCGGCGAATAGCGCTTCCCGTCCATGCGCCCACCTCCCGAAGCCATTCTCAACTATAACGTTACGTCATAGTCAAGGGGAAATCATGCGAATCGGATGCAGGCAGCGGCTTGGCTGTCACGCGAATGCGTTTGGATGGCGTTATTTCGGACTTGTCAACGGTTTTCGGGTCTCGATTCGCCATCGGGCGAAAAGCGAACCGGCATTTTAGCTGGTAGGAAGCCCGTATATCCGAACCCCGAATTTCCTGATACGCGAAAACCGTTGACAAGTCCGAAAAAACGCCAAGTGGACGGCGAAAACTGCGTGGGACCCCTCCATCCTCCGGTTTACGCATGCTTCAAATCGGGATTATTGTCCAGTGCCTCGGGTATAGTCGACGGTACCGGGCGATGGAGGTGGATATGGTTCCTATCGTGGGAACCGCTCGGGTGATCGGGACGGGCTTCGACACCGACCGCATGCTGCGCTGGGTCGATTTCGAATTCAGCCCTCAGTGGTACGACCTGAAGGTCAAGCGCGTGTTCTACTCGGCGGTGTCAGTCGACGACATGCTCCCGATGCCCATGAGCGACAAGATGGAGCGAGACTTCTTCGTAAGGTACCTGAGGCGAATCGGATACGAGCTGGACGAATAGCCTGGAGATGAGCGGAGTGGGAGAGGCCCTCTGCTCCCGGCGCCTATTCGGACATATGCTTCGGGCCTGCTGCCGGGAGATCGGTTTCCTGCGATCCGTCGGCCTCGACGGGTTCTAGCCTGACGGCGGTTCCGACCATCGTGACCTGCATGATGCTTCCGCTGATGGATGATTCCGCGTCGATCCCGACGATCGCGTTCGCGCCGCGGGATGCTGCCTCGAGGACCATCTTCATCGTGGCGCGCTCCCGTGCTTTCCGCAGCATGTCCGTCGTGTCCGCGAGCTCGCTGTCGACGATCGACGGCGAGGGGGCGGCGTCGTCGAAGAGGGCGTCGACCTGGCTGGAGATGCCGGCTTTGAACAGGCTCTCGCCGAAGACGAGGCCGAGCTGCTCGACGGCGCGGTAGCCGTCGACCTGCGGGCACGTGGTCATGACGATGCTCTCGGCTGCGGTGCGGTACTCCTCCTTGGTCCTCTCCCAGGACTTCCTCCACTCCCGGATCTGCTGGTCCTGCGCGTTCTTCGCGGTCTTCCGCTCCTGGAGGTAGTCCCGATATGCGTCGACCACCGCATCGACGCTCTCGTTGTCGATGCTGTCGCGCATGATGCCGGTGAGGTTCACGGGGATGGGGCAATGGTTGAGCACGAACGTCTCGAACGAATGCAGGTCGAGCCCGTGCTGCTCTGCGATTTCCTTCAGTTTCACGGCAAAGCCTTCCTTCCGTCTGCGGAACCACGGAACCGTTCATCTCATAGTGTACCCTGCCGAATCAGCCGGATTCGGAACCGTCCCCAAATGGACATGTCCGCCGGGCGGGGTACACTAACAGCAGCAAAACCCGATGGGAGATCCATGCCCTACGCCAGCGTCGTCCTCGACATACCCACGCGCGCGCTCGACCGTGCCTACGATTACCGCGTCCCGCCCCAGCTGGCGGATGAGGCCGTCGTCGGCGCGACCGTGCTCGTGACATTCTCGCATCGCGCCGCCGTGGGCTATGTGGTGGGCCTCTCCGCCGATGCGCCTGCAGGCGTCGATACCGAGAAGGTCCTCGAGATCGAGCAGGTCCTCGCACCGTCCGCCTTCGACGAGGTCGCAGCCCGCGTGATCGCGTGGCTCGCGCGCGAATACGCATGCCCGCTCTCCGAAGCGGTGCGCCCCTTCCTCGCACCCGGCCAGAAGGTCAAGGTCTCCCGCGCGGACGAGGGCAGCCCCTGGGAGATCCAGCGCGACCAGGCCGGCGCCGTGGACGACCGCTGGGTCGAGCTCGCGGACGCCTCCTACGAGCCCAAATCCACCGCCTCGCGTCAGCGCAGCGTGCTCGAGGCGCTCTCCGCCGGCCCGATGCGCCTCGCCGAGCTCTCGGCCCTCATCGGCAGCGCCGGAGCCGCAGTCAAGTCGCTTGAGAAGCACGGTGCCGTGACCGTGACCGACCGCCGCCGCGTGCGCGGGTCCATGGGAACGACCCTCTCGAGCGCCCGTGCCGCCCGGCCCGAGAAGCTCACCGACGGACAGGTCCGTGCCCTCGCCGCAATCCGCGACGCGGTCGCGCGCGCAAGCGGCGACTGCGTGCTCGTGGACGGCGTCACCGGATCCGGCAAGACCGAGGTCTACCTCGATGCCATCGAGGAGGTCCGCGCGCAGGGCAAGGGCGCGCTCGTCCTCGTTCCCGAGATCTCGCTCACGGCCCAGACCGTGGGCCGCTTCCGCTCGCGCTTCGGCGACGACGTGGCCATCCTGCACTCGCGTCTCTCCGCGGGCGAGCGCTTCGACCAGTGGGACCTCGTGCGCACGGGCGATGCCCATGTGGTCGTCGGTGCCCGCTCAGCGCTCTTCGCACCGCTCTCCAACGTGGGACTCATCATCATCGACGAGGAACACGAGGGCTCCTACAAGCAGGACCAGGCGCCCCGCTACCACGCCCGGGAGCTCGCCGCCGAGCTCGCCCGCGAGCGCGGCGCGGCGCTTGTGCTCGGCTCGGCGACCCCCTCGCTCGAGAGCCTCGAGCGCTGCCGTACGGGTTCCTACCGCGGTACGCGCTGGACCCGCGTCGAGATGCCCGAGCGTCCCGGGACCGCGCAGCTCCCCGCCGTCACGGTGGTCGACATGGCCGCGGGGTTCCGCTCCGGCGCCCGCTCGATCTTCTCCGCCGAGCTCGTCGCATCCCTCAAGCGCGTGGCCGAGCGCGGCGAGAAGGCCGTGCTGCTGCTCAACCGCCGTGGCTTTGCGACCTTCCTCATGTGCCGCGACTGCGGCTGCGTGCCCGAGTGCCCGCACTGCTCCACCGCGCTCACCTACCACGAGCGCACGCACGAGCTCATGTGCCACACCTGCGGCCAGAGCTGGCCGATCAGGGCCTATCCCGACCCGACCACCTCGTGCCCCAACTGCGGGAGCCGCTTCCTTGCGGCCTTCGGCGTGGGCACGCAGCGCGTGGAGGACGAGCTCAAGATGCTCCTGCCCGATATGGAGGTCATCCGCATGGACGCCGACACCACGCGCGCCAAGGGCGCCCACCAGGAGCTGCTCGAGCGCTTCGACGCCGCCGAGAGCGCCGTGCTCGTGGGCACGCAGATGATCGCCAAGGGGCTCGACTTCCCCGAGGTCACGCTCGTGGGCGTCATCAACGCTGACACCATGCTCAAACTGCCGGATTTCCGCGCGGCCGAGCGCACCTATGACCTGCTCGAGCAGGTCTCGGGCCGTGCGGGAAGGGGAGAGGCGCCCGGCGAGGTCATCATCCAGACCTGGTGGGCAAGCCATCCTGCCATCACCGCCGCAGCCCGGCACGACCGCTCGCGCTTCGAGGAATCCGAGCGCACCGAGCGCCGCGAAGCGGGCTACCCGCCCTTCTCGCGGCTTGCGAACGTCACCTTCTGGGGCAGGGAGGGGCGTGTGGTCGAGAAGGACTCCGCGGCCTTCGCCACAGAGCTCAGATCCCGCGTGGACGGGCTGGCCGGCTGGGAGGTGCTCGGTCCCGCCGAGTGCATCAAGTCGCGCGTCAAGGACCGCATCCGCCGCCACATCATGGTGAAGGCGCCCCTCGACGCCGACCTCGGGCCTGTGCTTTCCGCGTGTGAGCGCTCCCTTCCCGGCAAGCGGGGTAGTAACATGTCGATAGACATCGACGCATACGACATGATGTAGGAGAACAACCGATGGCATCGTTCGACGATATCGTCCTCACCGGCGACCCGCGCCTCAAGACGCGCTGCGCCGAGATCACCGAGATCACGCCCGAGATCCGCGCCCTTGCGGAGCGGATGCTCGACGACATGTACCTCGCCAACGGCTGCGGCCTCGCGGCGCCCCAGGTGGGCGAGCTCGTGCGGCTCGTGGTCATCGACTGCGACTATGCAGGCGGCCGTGACCGCAATCCGTACGTGCTCGTGAACCCGCGCATCGTCGCGGCAGACGGCGAGCCGCGCGAGTACGAGGAGGGATGCCTCTCGTTCCCGGGCATCTCGGTCTTCGTGGAGCGTCCGTCCCACGTGATCGTGGAGGCGGAGGATCTCGACGGCGACACGCTGCGCTACGAGGCATCCAATAACCTGATGGCCGTCTGCCTGCAGCACGAGCTCGACCATCTCGACGGCAAGACCATGGTCGACTACCTCGGGCCCATCGAGCGCATGCGCGCGCTCAGCGAGTGCCGCCGCGCCATCGAAGCCGGTGCGCTGCCCGGCCAGGTGGGCAGCGACGAGGAGTAGGAGGCCGCATGCGCGTCATCTTCATGGGCACGCCCGCGTTCGCCGTGCCCTCGCTCGAGGCGCTTGCCTCAAACCACGAGGTCATCGCCGTCTTCACCCGTCCCGATGCCGTGCGCTCGCGCGGCCGCGCCCTCGAGCCGTCTCCGGTCAAGGTGCGTGCCGAGGAGCTGGGCATCCCCGTGTGCGAGTGCTCCCGCATCTCTCCCGACGAGATCGCCGCCATGCGCGAGCTCGCCCCCGACCTGATCGCGGTCGCCGCCTACGGCGCCATCCTGCCCGACCCCATGCTCGATATCGCCCCGAAGGGCTGCATCAACGTGCATGCGTCGCTGCTGCCGCGCTGGCGCGGTGCCGCTCCCATCCAGCGCGCCATCCTCGCCGGCGATGAGGTCGCAGGCGTCTCGATCATGGCCGTGGTCCACGACCTCGATGCCGGTGCGTACTGTGCGCAGGCATCGACCCCCATCGCCGAGAAGGGCGCCGCCGAGCTCATCGACGAGCTCTCCCATCTCGGTGCCGACCTGCTCATCTCGGCGATCGCGCAGATCGAGCGCGGCGAGGCCGTGTGGATCGAGCAGGACGAATCGCTCGTCACGTACGCCCACAAGGTCGAGAAGCCCGAGATGCTGCTCTCTCCCGAGGATACGGCGGCCGCGAACCGCGCCCGCGTGCAGGCCTCGGGCGATGCCGCTCCGGCGCGCTGCCTCGTCGCCAAGCGCGGTGTGCGCGTGCTCGACGCGCGCGTCTCCACCGAGGGGATCGGCATGGGCGAGGTCATCGTGCGCTCCAGCCGCGTCTTCTTGGGTTGCGCCGACGGCGCCCTCGAGATCCTCGAGGTCAAGCCCGACGGCAAGCGCGAGATGGCTGCCTCCGCATGGGCTGCCGGCCTGCGCGATGCCGGCCAGTGGGCCGCGCTCTCATGAGCCAGGCCGCTCCCGCCCGACGGGCAGCCCTTGCCGCGGTTTCCGATTCTCGCCGCCGCGACGGCCGCATCCGCGACATCATCCGCACCCATGCCGCCTTCGGCGGGCTCTCCGACGTCGACCGCGCCCTCGCGACGCGCCTTGCCGTGGGAGCCGTCGCAGCGCGCGATCTCACCGACGAGCTGATCGCAGCGCATCTCAAACGACCGTCATCGCTCGAGCCGCGCGTGGCGGATGCCCTGCGCATCTCGGCCTTCGAGCTGCTCTTCCTCGACACGCCGGAAGAAGTCGCCGTGAGCCAGGGCGTGGAGCTCGTGCGCACGGTCGCCCCGCGCGCCGCAGGGCTCGCGAACGCCGTGCTGCGGCGGGTCGCGGAGAAGGGGACCGCGGACGTCGACGCGCTGAGGGCCGTCTCCGCGCTGCCCCTGTGGCTGCTCGACCGCATCCGCGCCGACCGCGGCGATGAGGCTGCGGCTGGTCTGGCACGGGCCAACCTCGAGCCCGCACCCATCTACGTCTACGCTCCCGACGTGCGTCCGATCGCACCCTTCGAGCCGCAGGAAACGGACGTTGCGGACGTCTACGGGCTCGCCGATCCCTCGGGGCTGTATGGTTCGGGGCTCGTTCAGAGCGGTTCCGTCGTCGTGAGCGACCTCGCCGCCCAGCGCATCTGCGCGCTCGTCGCCGGCCTCTCCCCGCGCACGATCCTCGAGGTGGGGCAGGGGAGCGCGACCAAATCGCTCATCCTCGCGCGCCGCTGCGATGCGCGGATCACTGCCATCGACGTGCTCCCGTCCAAGGTCGCCGCCGCCCGCAAGCGCATCGCCCGCGCGGGGCTCGGCGACCGCGTGACATCGACTGTCCTCGACGGCTGCCGCCTCGGTGAGAAGAACCTCCCGTCCGGGCTCGACGGTCTCTTCGATTGCGTCCTGCTCGATGCGCCCTGCTCGGGTACGGGAACGATGCGCCGCCACCCCGAGATCGCCTCGGCGCTCACGCCCGAGGGCGTCTCCGAGCTCGCGCAGCGGCTCCTCACCGCCGCGGCTTCGCGCGTTGCTCCCGGCGGCCATCTGGTGTATGCGACCTGCTCCGTCCTCGCCGAGGAGAACGAGTGCGTTGTCGATTCCTTCCTCGAGAGCCTTCCCGGTGCGGTCTTCTCGCGAAGCCGTGACGACCTCCAGACGGTTCCCGCCTCCGGCTCATGCGACGGCCATTACTGCGCCGTCATGAAACGAGGACTCGAGGGATAGCACCCGCCACACGTCTGCCTTCTCACCACACACCTTGCACGCTCCATGGAAGGATAGATGCATTTCCGCAGGTAGATGAGCTGCTCCTTCACAAGGGTGTGTGAAGGAGGCGCAGGTGTGTGGAGAAAAGAGAAGAGTGCGGAGCTTGCCGGGGCAATCTGCCCCGTTCCGCTACTCCGCCTTGTGCGGGCAGTTCTCGCAGGAGTGGGGTGCGGGCATATCGGCTGCGCTTGACGGGCCCTTCTTGTCGCGCTGATCGGTGTTGTAGAAGCCCGAGCCCTTGAACACGATGCCCGAGCTGCCGAAATGGCGCTCGGCGGGCGCGCCGCATACGGGGCAGACCACCTCGGGCCGCTCGCTCATGGGATGCTCGACCTCGAAGATGTGGTTGCATGCCGTGCAGATGTAGTCGTACCGCGCCATCGTTCTATCCTTCGTGCCTCCGAACCGTTTGCCAAGGCTCTACTCTAGCCAAGTTGGGGCCGCTGTGCCATACACATTATTGGGAATCACAGGTATCATCGAAACCGACAAGCCCGCTGCAATCCGAGAGGTGATGTGCATGGACACCACGGCCCTGCTGAACTGCGAGCTCTTCCTCTTCGACATGGACGGCACGCTCTACTTGGGCGATGACGTCTACGAAGGCGCGGTCGAGCTGATGGAGGACCTGCCGCGCCTCGGCAAGCGCTACATCTACCTCACCAACAACTCGTCGCGCGCGGGAACCGACTACATCGGCCGCCTGCGCCGCCTCGGTTTCCCCTGCGAGCCCGAGAACGTCTTCACCTCGGGCATGGCGACGGGGGAGTACCTGCAGCAGAACCATCCCGGCGCGCGCGTGTACCTCGCGGGGACCAAGGCGTTCTACCGCGAGCTCGTGAGCTACGGCATCGACCTCGTGAACGACGAGCTCGGCCACACCGACGTACGCGACGTCGACGTGGTGGTGCAGGGCTTCGACACCGAGCTCGTCTACGAGAAGCTCGACCTCGCATGCCACTTCCTGCGCCGCGGTGCCACGTTCATCGCCGCCAACCCCGACTGGGTCTGCCCGATGCCCGCCGACGAGGTGCTGCCCGATTGCGGCAGCATCTGCGCCCTGCTCACGGCCTCGTCGGGCGTCAAGCCGTTCTACATCGGCAAGCCCAACCGCGCCATGATCGACGTGATCTCCAAGATGACGGGCATCCCCAACGAGCGGATCTGCGCCGTCGGCGACCGTCTCTACACCGACATCGCCGTCGCACAGAACGCGGGGTCCGTCTCGGTGCTCGTGCTCTCCGGCGAGACCACGCGCGAGATGGTCGATGCCGCCGAGCGCCAGCCCGACTACATCCTCGCTGACGTCGCGGAGCTGCATCGCATCCTCAAGGAGCAGGCATGAGCATGGAGGCGCTGATCGTCGACGGCTCGCCCGAACCGTCGTCTCCCGAGCTCGTGGCATGGATCGCGGATGGCATGGACTACATCGTCGCCGTCGACCGCGGAGCCGTGACCTGCCGTGCGGCCGGCGTCGTACCCGATCTCTTCGTCGGCGACGAGGACTCCGCGGATCCGGAGACCATCGCGTGGGTGAAGTCCGTTGCGAAGGATGACCTGTGGCTTCCCGTCGAGAAGGACGGAACCGACCTCTACCACGCCATCGCCGCCGTGCGCGCCGAGGCCGAGCGGAGGGGGGTCAAGCTCGGGCTGGACATCACGCTCACCTGCGCGACGGGCGGCCGCCCCGACCATGCGCTCGCGATCTACGGCCTGTTGTATTCGAACCGCGACCTGTTCCCCTGCGTCATCGAGGATGGGTTCGACCTCACGATCCTCTCGCCCGATGGCATCGATTACTGGCAGTTCGACGAGTACGAGATCGGCAAGACCTTCTCGGCGATCGCGCTCGTGCCCGGCACCGAGATCTCGGAGTGGGGCATGCGCTGGGAGCTCGACGGCAAGGTTATGGATCCCCTCGACGACCTGGGCGTCTCGAACGTGATCGTGGACGCGGATTCCGGGGTGAGGTGCCACGAGGGCTGCGTCGCGGCGTTCCTCTTCAACCCCGACCGCGACCCCCATCCCGGGCTGTTCGACGATTCGCGTTTCGAGTAGGGCCCTTACAGGTCGAACTCCTCCTCGAAGGTGATGCGGTCCCGCCATGGGGCAAGCCGCGAGCTGTTCGCGAGCGCCTTGGCGCCGCGGAGGTCGCCGCGGTAATGCATGGGCACGACCACGTCGGCGCCGACCTGCCTCATGAAGAGCTCGATACCGCGGTCTCCGTCGGACCCGGCGCGCGGCGTGATGGGCAGCAACGCCAGCTCGACGTGCTTGCCCTCGAGGATCTCGAGGAAGAAGCGGCAGGCGTTCTCGCTGTACTCGTTGAGCGTCCGGTCGCGTTCGGGCCACCACCATACGCTGAGGTCCCCGCCGTGGTAGATGGTGCGGCCGTTGACATCCACGTAGAACGCGATGCCCTCGTCGGTCGAGTTGAGGGTCGTGACCTCCATGCCCTCGTCGATCGTGTAGATCTGCTCGGGTTCGCAGGAGACGAGGTCGATGCCGCCCTTGTCCGGCGCCTTCAGCGCAACCGCCTCGTCGACGATGTAGGTGATCTCCGTACCAGGCAGGTAGCTGCCGAGCTGCCAGATCTCGGGCGCATAGTGGTCATGGTGCTCGTGCGAGACGAACACGTAGAGCCTGTGCGCCCTCCTGAAGCGGGTGATGTCGGCGGCCGTGCGCTCCGGCGACGTGGGGTACCAGTCGAACAGCAGCGTCCTATCGCCGAGTTCGATGAGGAACCCGGAGTGGTAGAGATGCGTCACGTGCATGGGTGCTCCTAGTACTGCGGATCGCAGCGGATGTAGTGCTTCATATCCTCCTTGGCGCGCTCGACCGCCTCGGGGAGGATCTCGAGGAACCGGTCGACCTCCTCCTCGGTGTTGTAGATGCCGAAGCTGACGCGGACCATGCCCATGGTGTTCACGTCGGTGCAGTTGGCGAAGCCCTCGATCTCCTCCTTGGTGACACCCGTGAGGCGCCACACGTAGGGGTGCGCGCAGAAGGCTCCGCGCCGCGTGGCGATGCCGTATGACGCGGCGAGGCGGAGTGCGAGCACCATGGTGTTGACATCGCTGTAATTGAACGTGACCACGCCCACCTTATCGTCGATCTGCTCGGTGTCGCCGTACACGATGATGTTCGGCTGGGTGACCAGGCCGTCGATCAGCTTGCGGTTGAGCCGCTGCTCGTGCTCGGCGATGGCGTCGAACCCCACCTCCCGGAGGACGTCGATGGCCTTGCCGAGGCCGACGACGCTCAGGTAGTTGGGCGATCCCGCCTCCCAGAGCTCCGGAGCGTTCTTGTACTCCACCCAGTCGTCGGAGACCACCAGCACGGTGCCGCCGCCCCAGAAACGGGGCGCGTGCGCCTGGATCTCCTCGGTGCGGCCGACGATCGCGCCGCCGCCGAAGGGGGTGTACATCTTGTGCGCGGAGAAGACGAAGTAGTCGATGCTCTCCTCCGGCGCGCCGCCCTCCATCGAGAACGCGCGATGCGCCACGATCTGCGCGCCGTCGACGACGATCTTCGCACCGTGCTCGTGCGCCATCTTGGCCACGCGGTGGACATCGGTCACATAGCCGGTCACGTTCGAGGCAGCGGTCACGGTGACGATCTTCACGTCGTTCTCGGTGAGGAGACGCTCGATGTCCTCGTAGATGATGCGGCCCTTCTCGTCGACCTCCGCGTAGACGACCTTGCAGCGGTTGCGCCACGGCAGGTCGTTGGCGTGGTGCTCGGCGCGCGTGGCGAGCACGATGTCGTCGGGGCTCTCGACGAGGGCGGAGGCGAGCTTGTTGAGGCCGTCGGTTGCGGTGTTGACGTAGACGCAGGTGTAGTTCTCGCTGCTCGTGCCGAGGAACTCGAGCACCTTGTCGCGCGTCGTGTAGTAGACCTCGGTGGAGATGTCCGACTTCGGCGAGAAGCCGCGTCCGATCGAGCCGTACGTGAGGAGGCGGCTCTGGACCTCCTCGAGCACCGGGACGAGCGCGGGGGTCGTCGCGGCGTTGTCGAAGCAGATCTGCGGCTGCTTGGTCCCATCCTCGAGCGCAATCGGCTCGTCGACGCCGACGACGTAGTCGCGGATGTTGTCGATCGTGTAGGAGACGGGCGCCGGCTCGGGCTCCGGGGTTCCGCCGCCCTGGTCGGGCTCCACGGGCGCGGGCTCGGGGGTCGTGCCGTTCGCGCAGGCTGCGAGCGCCGCTCCCGGTGCGATGACGCCGAGCGCGAGAAGCTTGAGGGCGGATCTCCTATCGAGGGTTGCCATGGTGCGTCTCCTTTCTGCGGAAGCATCTATCGATGATGATACGCGCGGAATCGCGAACATGTCTCCAACATGTGAACAAACAACCCGAGGCATCGGAGACCTGCTACTGTTCAACATGTACAAGGCTGTCGGTCCGCAGGGAGGACGCATGCACGACGAGTTCCTGATGGGCAACGAGGCGATCGCTCTGGGTGCGCTGGCCGCCGGCGTGAACGTCGTCGCCGGCTATCCCGGCACGCCGTCGACCGAGGTGCTCGAGACCATCGCCAAACGCAAGGGCGACGGCGTCTACGTGGAGTGGTCCATCAACGAGAAGGCCGCCCTCGAGGTTGCCGCCGGGGCCGCCTACGCGGGCGCCCGCTCCCTCGTCACCTGCAAGCAGGTGGGTCTCAACGTGGCCTCCGACCCGCTCATGAGCCTCGCCTACATCGGCGTCAAGGGCGGCATGGTGGTCATGGTCGCCGACGACCCCGGCCCCATCTCATCGCAGACCGAGCAGGACACGCGCACCTTCGCGCAGTTCGCCAAGCTGCCCGTGTTCGATCCGTCGGGCGTCGCCGAGGCCTATGCGATGATCCAGGACGCCTTCGCGCTCTCAGAGCGCATCGGCTCGCCCGTCATCTTCCGCGCCACCACGCGCGTCGACCACGGCTACGAGGCGATCTCGGTCGCCAATCCCGACGAGTATCTCGCCAACACGTCCGCGGGCTTCGCCAAGGATCCCGGCCGCTGGGTCATCTTCCCGCGCCTCTCGCTCGCCAACCACGCCAAGATCGAGGCGCGCAACGCGGCGCTCGCCGAGGAGCTCTCCTCCTATGCCGCGAACCGCATCATCCCCGAAGGAGCGGACAGCTCCGCCACCTGGGGCATCGCCACCCACGGCATCAGCTGGACCTACGTCGAGGAGAGCCTCGACGATGCCTCCCGCCCGCGCCTCCTGCGCGTCGCGACGCCGTTCCCGTTCCCCGAGCAGCTCGCGCTCGAGTTCCTCGAGGGGCTCGACGGCGTGCTCTGCGTGGAGGAGCTCGATCCCGTGATCGAGCGGGCGCTCCTGCAGGTGGCGGGCAAGCACGGGGTTTCCGTCAAGATCTGCGGCAAGCTCACGGGCCACGTCCAGCCTGCGGGCGAGAACACCGTGGAGTCCGTAGCAGCAGCGCTTGCCTCGGTGCCCGAGCTGGGTGTCTCCGCACCTGCCGCCTCAGCTGCCGCGCCCGCTCCGCAGCTCCCCGTGCGCCCGCCCGTGCTCTGCGCCGGCTGCCCGCACCGCGCGAGCTTCTACGCCGTCAAGAAGGCCATGGGCAGCCGCAAGGCGCTCTTCACCGGCGACATCGGCTGCTATACGCTGGGCAACGCCGCCCCGCTCAACATGGTCGATACCTGCCTCTGCATGGGCGCGGGCATCACGATCGCGCAGGGCATCTACCACGTGGAGCCCGACACCGCCTGCTTCGCGTTCGTGGGCGATTCCACGTTCTTCGCGAGCGGGATCACGGGCGTCATCAACGCCTTCTACAACCAGGCGGACCTCACCGTCTGCGTGCTCGACAACTCCACCACTGCCATGACCGGCCATCAGCCGCACCCCGGTACCGGCCGTACCATGATGGGCCAGGCCGTCGAGAAGGTCTCGATCGAGAACGTGCTGCGCGGCATCGGACTCACGGTCGTCGAGACGGTCGACCCGCTCGACCACGCCGCCGCCGTCGCGTGCGTGCGCCGCGTGGTGGACGAGCCCGGCGTGAAGGCCATCATCTTCAAGAGCCCGTGCGTCGTGCTCGCGAAGCCGCAGGCGAGAAGCACGGTCGACCGCGCCCGCTGCATCGGCTGCAAGCGCTGCATCCGCGAGATCGGCTGCCCGGCGCTCTCGCTCAAGGACAACAAGGCGCTGATCGACGAGACGCTCTGCACGGGATGCACCCTCTGCGAGCAGCTCTGCCCCGTCACCGCCATCTCGGGAGGTGAGCGGCTGTGAGCGATTCCATCGTCCTGTGCGGCGTGGGCGGTCAGGGCACCATCCTCGCCTCGAAGCTCCTCGCGGCGGCGGCCATGTCCAAGGGCCTTCCCGTCAAGACCGCCGAGACCATCGGCATGGCGCAGCGCGGCGGGTCCGTCTTCAGCCACGTGCGCATCGGCGACGGCGTCGCCTCGCCGCTGATCGGCCGCGGCCGTGCAGACCTGATCATCGCGTTCGAGCCTGCCGAGGCCGTCCGCCAGCTCCCGTACCTGCGGGAAGGCGGCACGGTCGTGGTGAGCACCCGCCCCATCATCCCCGTCTCGGCCACCATCGGCGGTCCCGTGTACGACCTCGCCGCCGTCATGGCGTATCTCCGCGAGCAGGTGGGGGAGAAGCTCGTCGTGGTGGATGCCGATGCCGCCGCCGAGGCGCTCGGGTCCGCCAAGTGCCTCAACGTCGTGCTGCTCGGCGCCGCCGTTCGCACTCGCGTGCTCGCGCTCACGGCCGACGATATCCGCTCCGCCATCGCCGCGCGCCTGCCCGAACGGTTCCACGAACTCAACTTCCGTGCCCTCGATTGGAGCGAATGAGACACTGCTCCCCGGGAGGGTGTCTCATTATTGAGACACCCTCCCGGGGAGCAGTGTCTCATTTCAGAAAGGATTGACGATGCAGATCACCGAGACCCAGCTCAAGCAGGTCGATGCCCAGGTCAAGCGCCTCATCGCCCTGCCCGGCCACTTCTACGGCAAGCGCCTGCGCGAGGCGGGTATCACGGGCGTCTCGAGCGTGGAGGACTTCCTCGCCCTGCCGTTCTGTGAGAAGCAGGACCTCCGCGAGGCATATCCGCTGGGTCTCGCCGCCGTGCCCGAAAGCGAGATCGTGCGCATCCACTCCTCGAGCGGCACTACCGGCACGCCCGTCATCATCCCCTACACCAAGAAGGACGTCGAGGACTGGGCCATCCAGTTCGCGCGCTGCTACGAATACGCGGGCGTCACGTCCGAGGACCGCGTGCAGATCACGCCGGGCTACGGCCTCTGGACCGCGGGCATCGGCTTCCAGGCGGGCTGCGAGCTCCTCGGCGCCATGGCCGTCCCCATGGGCCCGGGCAACACCGAGAAGCAGCTCCAGTTCATGATGGACATGCAGACCACCGTCTTCACCGCCACCGCGAGCTACGCCCTGCTCATCGCCGAGGAGGTCGAGAAGCGCGGTATCAAGGACAAGATCTGCCTGCGCAAGCTCATCACCGGCTCCGAGCGCGCGGGCGAGAAGATCCGCAAGCGCATCGTCGATGCGCTGGGCGTCGAGTACTACGACATCTACGGTCTCACCGAGATCTACGGCCCCGGCATCGGCATCAACTGCGCCCACGGCCACGGTATGCACGTGTGGAGCGACTTCGTCTACGTGGAGATCATCGATCCCGATACGGGCGAGGTCCTGCCCGACGGCGAGTGGGGCGAGATCGTGCTCACGACGCTCGTCAAGGAGGGTGCGCCGCTCATCCGCTTCCGCACGCACGACCTCTCGCGCATCATCCCCGGCGAGTGCGCCTGCGGCCACAACGAGCATCCGCGCATCGACACCATCACGGGCCGCTCCGACGACATGATGAAGATCCACGGCGTGAACGTCTTCCCCGCCCAGATCGAGGAGGTCCTCGCCGAGTTCCCCGAGCTCTCGAGCGAGTACCAGATCCGTCTCAGCCACCTCGACGGCCGCGACACCATGCGCATCTACGTCGAGACCAACGGATCCGTGGACTGGGAGGATCTGCGCCGCCGCGTTGCCAAGCGCGTCAAGCATCGCATCGGCTTCACGCCGCTCGTCAAGATCGTCGAGCTCGGCATGCTGCCGCGCAGCGAGAAGAAGACCAAGCGCGTGTTCGACGAGCGCTACGACTAGAGGGGTTGGCCGGCTATGGCGCTTGACGTGAGCATCCTGGGCTTCGGTGACAACGTCGTCGACGTCTACGAGCATACGGGCACCATGTATCCGGGAGGCAACGCGGTGAACGTCGCGGTGGCGGCGCGGCTCAACGGCGCCGCCCGCTGCGCCTACCTCGGCGCCTTCGGAAGCGATGCGGCGGCGGAGCACGTCATCCGCTCGCTCGAGGACGAGGGCGTCGAGCTCGTCAAGTGCTACCAGCAGCTGGGACCGACCGGCATCGCTCGCGTCTCGCTGGTGGACGGCGACCGCGTCTTCGTCGGCGGCAACGGCGGCGGCATCCTCGCCGAGAAACCCTATGCGCTCGACCGCTTCGACCTCGCCTATATCCGGCAGTTCGATGCGGTGCATTCGGGGTGCTACGGATTCACCGAACGGCAGCTGCGCAAGATCCGCACGACGGGCGTGCCCATCTCGTTCGACTTCAGCAGCGACTCGACCGCCGCGTATTACGACCGGGTCGCGCCGCAGGTGGACCTCGCCTTCACGAGCTGCAGCGACCTGACCGTCGAGGAGACCGAGGACCGCTTGAGGCACGTCGTCTCGCTCGGCCCGCGCTTCGCGTGCGCGACGCGCGGAGCAGAGGGCGCCATCGGTTTCGACGGGGAGCGGTTCTACCGCCGCGCCCCCGAGCCGGTAAACAACTTCAAGGACACCATGGCGGCTGGCGACCACTTCATCGCAGGGTTCCTCGTGAGCTGGTTCAGCCTCGCGAAGCAGGGGATCGAAGGTCCCGAGCGCATCGAACGCTCGCTCGACTGCGCTGCGGCTGCAGCAGCGCGCGCCTGCGGGCTCGACGGCTCGTGGGGCCACGGCGCACCGGCGCTTCCCGCATAGGAACGGCACATCGAGCCGGCTCTGGCCATTCGACAGGGGAGGGAACATGAGGAAGCTCGGTCTGATCGGCGGGATGGGTCCCGAGTCCACGGTCGTGTACTACCAGCGCATCTGCCAGGAGGTCTGCAAGCGCGCTGGCGGGAGCTTCTTCCCCAACCTCACCATCGAGAGCAGGGATTGCTTCGTGGTGACGGGCCTCTGCGGGGAGGGGCGCTACGACCAGCTCGTCGACTACTACGTCGAGGCCGTCGAGACGCTCGCGCACGCGGGCTGCGACTTCGCAGCGATCGGATGCAATACCGGCCACATCGTCTTCGACCGTGTCGCCGAACGGTCGCCGATCCCGCTGGTCTCGATCGTCGAGGCTACGCGGGATGTCATGGTGGAGCAGGGCTTCAAGAGGCCGCTCCTGCTCGGCACGAAGGCGACCATGGAGGGCGCCTTTTTCAAGGATGCCCTCATCGCCGCAGGCATGGGCGTCGTGCGTCCGCCCGAGCCCGAGCGCGAATGGCTCTACCGAACCATCTTCGACGAGCTCGAGATGGGCATCGCGACCGACGAATCGGTCGGACACTTCGGCAGGCTCGTGGCCGAAGGCGCTGAGCACGGTGCAGATTGCGTCATCCTCGGCTGCACCGAGCTCCCCATGCTCGCCGACCGTTTGGAGCTCCCGATTCCCGCCGTCGACACGCTGCAGATCCACATCGACGCCCTGGTCGACGCCATCATGGAGGAATAGAGGTGCCCGAGCGGGCGCGAAACGTTAATTGATGCCCGTCCCTTTTTAACGCTGCGGTGGGAAAGGCGAGAGGAGAATCGCGATGATCGACATCAACACCAAGATCATGATCGGCGGCATCAAGCAGCGCATCCACATCAAGACCGATGACGCGTCAAAACCCGTGCTGCTCTTCCTGCACGGCGGTCCCGGCGTGTGCAACCGCCACAACATCATGACCGCCCACCTCGACCTGCTCGACACCTTCACCATCGCCACGTGGGACCAGCGCGGATCCGGCGGTTCGGCGTACGGCGTGAAGGATGAGGACCTCACCATCCGCCGCCTCACCGACGACGCCGCCGAGCTGGTGGAGTGGCTCTGCGCCAACTTCGGCAAGGACAAGATCTTCGTCATCGGCGGCAGCTGGGGCAGCGAGCTGGGCACGTGGCTCTGCTCCCGCCACCCCGAGCACATCGCAGCTTTCGTGGGCTTCGGCCAGGTTGTCAACGGCGCTGAGAACGAGCGCATCAGCTGGGAATTCTGCATGAACGAGGCGCGCAAGGCAGGCGACGTGAAGGCGATGGACACGCTGCTGAAGGTCGGCCCGCCCGTCATGGGCGTCTACAAGGGCGGCTTCGACGGCATGATGGCCCAGCGCAACGTCATGATGAAGTACGGCGGCTACTCCAAGCAGGAGGGCAAGCAGAGCTACTTCGAGAGCATGGTCAAGCCGATCCTGCTGTCGGGGGAGTACACGCCCTCAGACCTCGCGGGCTACATCTCCGGCTACAAGCGCGTGCTCAAGGTCATGTGGGCAGAGGTCGGCGCCACCGACTTCCCCGCCACCTGCACGAAGTTCGAGGTCCCGTTCTTCATCCTCGACGGGCGCCTCGACATGAACACGCCCGCCGAGCTCGTGGAGGACTGGTACAACATGATCGAGGCCCCCGAGAAGGACCTCGTTTGGTTCGAGAACTCGGGCCACAACCCCATGAACGATGAGCCCGAGAAGTTCAAGCGCATCCTGCGCGAGAAGCTCATGGCCGTACATGATCGCGAGGAGTGCCGCATATGAGCAAGAGCGCCGAGGCGCGCGTCAGCGCCACCACCGAGAAGATGGGCCTCGTCGAGAAGCTCGGCTTCATGACCTTCTCTATGTCGGACAACATCGTCTACCAGTTCAAAGCCATCTACTACATGTTCTTCCTCACCAACGTGCTGGGCATCAGCGTGGGCACGGCGGGCGCGGTGTTCGCCATCGGCACCGTGTGGGACGCCGTGAACGACCCGCTGCTGGGCTACATGGCGCTCAACACGAGGTTCAAGAGCGGTGAGAAGATCCGCCCGTTCATCCTCTATGCGGTTCCCTGGGCCGTCTCAATCGTCGCCCTGTTCTGGGCGTTCCCGGGCAGTGAGCTGTTCAAGGCCGTTGTCGCAGAAGCCATCTACTTCATCTTCGAGGCCTTCAACACCTTCTGCGGCATCCCGTACAATTCCATGGGATCGGTCGCCACCAACCGTGACGACGATCGTCGCAGCCTCAACGTCTACCGCAACATCGGCGGATGCCTCGGCACCGCCATCGGAGCACTCGCATGCCTGCCGCTCCTCAAGCTCTTCGGCGCCATGGATTCCACGGGCAATCTCACGGCCGCGGCCAACCGCGGCTTCATCCTCACGGCGACCGTGATGGGCGTCATCTGCGTGGCCGGCGCAGCCGTGCACTTCCTCACCACGCGCGAGCGCGTCCATCAGGTGGAGGACAACGACGAGAAGATCCCGTTTGGCGAGGTCGTGCGCATGCTCGTCTCGTGCCCGTCGTTCATCCGCAACACCATCTACGTGGCCTGCTACGGCTGCGGCAACACGCTGCTGCTCACCTGCATCACCTACTACGCCACCTACGCGCTGGGCTCCACCGCGGCTGCGACCTCCATCCAGGCCGCCTACCTCGTGGTCTCGCTCATCATGAGCGTGCTCGTGGGTCCCATCGACCGCGCGCTCGGACGCCGCCGCACCATGATCCTCGGCGCCATCATGCTCATCCTCTCCAAGGTCTGGTTCATCCTCCAGCCGTCCAACGTCATCGCGCTCTATGTGAACGCGGCCGTGACCGGCGTGGGCGTCGCCATCGCGTTCGTCATGTTCAACACCAACCGCAACAACATCGTCGACCTCGTGGAGGCCAAGGAGGGACGCCGTCTGGATTCCATGGTCTCAACGGTGGACAACCTCATGGCCAAGCTCTCGCAGTCCGGCGTGACGTGGTTCATCGGCTTCTGGCTCGCCTCCGCCGGCTTCAACGCCGACCTGCCCGCGCAGCCCGCAGCAGTGGTTCCCGCGCTCAACTTCCTGCTGGGATGGGCGCCGCTCATCTTCGCCGTCATCATGCTCATCGTGGTCTGGCGCTTCCACATCGAGGAGGAAGTGGCCGATCTCGCCGCCAAGAGGGAGGGGCTCTAACATGAACAAGCTCGCCAAGGGCATCGTCGGAGGATCGCTCGCCACGCTCGGAGCCGCAGCTGCGGCCACGCTCGCCGTGCGCACCGTGCAGTTCACGCCGCCCGAGGAGGAGCCGCGCTCCATCGAGCCGATCGGCTTCGACTTCGACGCCGCCGTGAACTGCCTGCAGCAGCTCATCCGCTGCAGGACCGTCTCGTACTACGACCGCTCCCTCGAGGACGATGCAGAGTTCGAGAAGCTTATCGCGCTGCTCCCGGAGCTGTATCCGCACGTGTTCGAGGCATGCACGCTCACGCGCTTTGACGACCGCGCGCTGCTGTTCAAGTGGCCCGGCCGCGAGCCCGGCAACCCCTCGGTGCTCATGGCCCACTACGACGTGGTTCCTGTGGACGAGAGCCTCTGGGAGCACGACCCCTTCTGCGCCGAGATCATCGACGGGGTGCTCTGGGGCCGCGGCACGCTCGACACCAAGGTCACCTTCAACGGCGCGATGTTCTCGGCCAACACCCTCATCGGCCGCGGCTTCGTGCCCAAACACGACGTCTACCTGGCCTTCTCCGGCTGCGAGGAGATCAGCGGGCCGGGTGCGGCCCACATCGTGGACTGGTTCATCGAGCAGGGCATCACGCCCGAGATGGTGCTCGACGAGGGCGGAGCCGTGGTGCAGGATGTCTTCCCCGGCCTCGAGCGCCCCTGCGGCCTCATCGGCATCGCCGAGAAGGGCATGGCCGACGTGCGGCTCTCGGTCGCCTCGAACGGCGGACATGCAAGCGCACCCAAGCCGCATTCGCCCGTCGTGGCGCTCGCAGAGGCGATCGACGCCGTGGAATCCAGGCCCATGCCGCTCAAGATCTCCGAGCCCGTGCGCAAGATGCTCGACACGCTGGGCCGCTACACCGCCATGCCGTTCCGCACGATCTTCTCCACCATCGATGCGTTCACGCCCGCACTCGATGTGTTCACGCGCAAGACGGGAGGCAACCTCAACGCGCTCCTGCGCACCACGGTCGCGTTCACGCAGATGCAGGGCAGCGCTGCGCCCAATGTGATCCCCTCAACCGCCTCGGTGGTCGCCAATATCCGCATCAACACGGAGGACACGCTCGACGGGGTGCTTGCGCACCTCGAAGCGGCGATCGACGATTCGAGCGTGAAGGTCGAGGTCATCGATGGCTGGAATCCCAGCCCCGTGTCGCGTACCGACTGCGAGGGCTATGAACGCGTGGCGCGCGCCGTGGCGGACACCTGGCCCGAGTGCGTGGTGAGCCCCTACATCATGGTGCAGTGCTCCGACGCCCGCCACTGGGGCAGGATCTCCGACCGCGTGTACCGCTTCTGCGGCTATGACGTCACCTCCGAGGAGCTTGCCACCATACATGGCAACAACGAGCGGATCCCGCTGGACGTGCTGCGCCGCAACATCGAGTTCTACCTGCGCGTTGTCGAGCAGTGCTAGGGGAAAGGACCGGTTCGAGAGCGATGAGCATCTATCCTGCAACGATGGACCATATCGCCCGTTATGGCGAGATCTATGCAACCGCGTTTTCCGGCGAGCCGTGGAACGACGCGTGGGAGCCTGCAGATGCCGAGGTCCACGTGCGGGAGCTGCTCGAGTCGGGCACCGCATACGGGTTGGAGTACGTGGAGGACGGAGCTGTCGTGGGGTTCCTCGTGGGCACCTCGATGCTCTTCCACTACGGCAGGACCTTCGAGATCAACGACCTTGCCGTCGACCCCGCATATCAGGGCCGCGGCATCGCCAAACAGCTCGTCGAGCGCTGCAAACGGGATATGGCCGAGCAGGGCATCGTGGGGATCCACCTCATCACCAGCGCGGACGGATATCTTCCCGGGTTCTACGAGCGGCTGGGTTTCGACCGCGAGACCGAGGTCATCCTCATGGGCATGGAGCTCTAAGGCGCTGCTGCAAGATACCGAGAAGTGTGTATTTCGCGAGGCGTCGCGTTGCCCTAGCATGTGCCGTGGATTCGCATGAGAGGAGCTTCCATGGGCAACGAGGCCGTAGACACGCGCAAGAAGGAGCTGCGACGCCGTTTCCGTACCATCCGCAAGGAGCTGGGGGAGGAGGGGCGTTCGGCGATTGACGCCCGCATCGAGGCCAATCTCGTGTCGCTCCCCGAGTTTTCGGAGATGGACGTGCTGCTCGCATACCTGGACTTCGGGCCCGAGGTGCGCACGCGCGGCATCATCCAGCGTGCGTGGGATGCGGGCAAGACGGTTGCGCTTCCGTGGTGCGTACCAGGAACCCACGAGATGCGCTGGTTCATAATCACTTCCTTCGACGACCTCGTGCGGAGCAGCCTCGGCGTGGAGGAGCCGGTACCCAACGACGAAACCGAGCAGCTTCTGGGCACGGGTGAGCGCATGATAGCGCTCGTACCGGGGCTTACCTTCGATGCCGCGGGCTATCGTCTGGGTTATGGCGGCGGCTTCTACGATACGTTCCTTGCGAAGTTCGACGGCGTCTCCGTGGGCCTCTGCCGCGAGGCGCAGTTCTCAAATAATCTGGTCGCCGAGGGCATCATCGACGCACATGACCTGCCTGCCCAGCTGGTGGTGACCGAGGAGCACATCATCCGCGTGTAGGTGCTACAGCGAAGCTGCGATGCCGCTCCACGGCTTGATCTTCGCCAGCTCGGGTTCAAGCCTTCTGCGCGCAAGCTCGGTATCGTAAGCTACCTGTGCACGGAGCCAATAGCCATCGGTGAGGCCGAAGAAGCGGCAGAGCCTGAGATCGGTGTCTGCGGTGATGCTGCGCCTGCCGAGCACGATCTGCCCTATGCGCTGGGCGGGAATGCCCGTCTCTTTGGCGAGGCGGTACTGCGAGATGCCCATGGGGATGAGGAATTCCTCCTTGAGGAGTTCTCCAGGAGAAACGGGGTTGATCCGTTCGTTCATGGCATGCTCCTAGTGGTAGTCGACGATCTCGACATCTTGGGCACCTGCAGCAGTCCACGTGAAGCAGATGCGATAACGATCGTTGATACGAATGCTGTGCTGACCCGCCCTGTTGTCGACAAGCGCTTCGAGTCTGTTGCCTGGAGGAACGCGGAGGTCGTTCAAAGACCCGGCGATTTGAAGCTGTCGAAGCTTTCGCAGGGCTATACGCTCGAAGCCTGCGAATCTCGGAACCCGGATTCCTCTGGAAAGACGCTCGGTGTCCTTGTCGGCAAACGACACGATCATAATAACGCCTCCCGTTAGCAACGTCAAACGATACTATCGTTCGATGATAGGAACATTTGTTCTAGTATCTTGGAGGCGCTGGACAGAAATGCTGCCAACCCTATCTTGCGATGAGGCCTATCCCGGCAGGTTGATGAGCGCGAGCGCGATGATGACGAGCGCGATGGCCACGTTGTCCCGCTTGGAGAGCTTCTCGTGCATGACGAGGGCGTTCGCAGCATAGGTGAGGAGCACGACGCCCATGCTGAAGCCTGTGTATACCAGGTAGGCTGGAAGCTCCATCAACGCGCGGAGCATGAGGTCGGTCGAGAAGAAGTTGAACGTTCCCAGCATGACGCCGCAGGCGATGTCCACCGGCGCGGGCTGCTCGTGCGCGCGCAGGAGCATGACGAGGCAGATGACGAACGCCGTCGCGAACGTCATGAGGATGAAGGCCTCCTCGTGCGCGGGATCGCAGTTGGCTTCGAAGATCTTCGACATGGTGTCCGCGAGGCCTCCAGCCAGCACCATGGGGATGAGGAGCCTGCGGGCCGAGGGGGCGGGAGCGTCCGTCTGGGATACGCCGCCCTTCGGGATGCTCAGCAGCACCGTGGCGGCTATCGCCACCGCGATTCCGCCTGCCCCCGCCAACGTGGGGTACTCGCCGAACAGCACGATCGAGAGCACGATGGGGATGACGGCGCCCATGCGGGTGAGCGAGGAGGAGACGGTCGCGCCGTTCACGCGCACGTTGAGCTGCAGCAGGGCGAACGTGGTGATGAAGAGCGCGCCCGTGACGAGCCCGAGCCACCACACCCGGGGAGCGACCTCCGCGACGGCAAGCCCTGACCGCACCGCCGAGAGCGCGGAGAGCACCGTCGCAGCGAGGTAGTTGAAGAGCAGCAGCGCCCAGTTGTTGTCGCTGCGCGACCCCGCGAACTTCATGGTGAGGGCGTTGCCCGCGCTCGCGAGTGTCGCCAAGATGAGGAAGAGCATCGAAACGGTCCTTGTCGCCGAGAGAATCCAGTACATGGTAGCGCACGCAGGGAGGACGCATCGCCAACTCTGATAAATGGCTTACACTATCCTTCGTGTGCATTGGGATGGGGGAGCATTGGATATCACGAAGGCACGGTTGCGGTTCATAGCGGCGATGGTGCTTTACGGCACCATCGGACCCATGACGCGCTTCATCGATATTCCGAGCGAGGTCGTTGTGCTCCTTCGCGGCGTCGTGGGCACGCTGTTCGTGCTGCTGTTCATGCGCATCCGCGGCATCGAGGTTAACCGGGACGCCATCCGCTCCAACCTGGCGCTGCTGCTCGTCTCCGGAGCGACCCTGGGACTCAACTGGGTCTTCCTCTTCGCGGCCTACAGCCATACCACCGTCGCCATCGCGAGCCTGTGCAACTACATGGCTCCCATCGTGATCATCGCCCTCTCGCCGTTCCTGTTCGGCGAGAAGCTAGGTCCCAAGCGCCTTGCGTGCGTGGTCGCTGCGGTCGCAGGTATCCTGCTCGTCTCCGACCTTCCCAGCATCATGTCGGGCGAGGTCAACCTCACGGGCATCATGCTCGGTTTCGCGAGCGCCGCATGTTTCGTCATCATCGTCATCTGCAACAAGCTGATGGCGGGGGTGAGCGGCTACGACCGGGTGCTGATGCAGCTCGGGGCTTCGGCCATCATCGTGCTGCCCTATGTGCTGCTCGTCCATCACGGCATCCCGCTCGAGGCCGACCTCCGCTCGTGGGTGCTCGCGGGCGTGCTCTGCCTCGTCCAGACGGGCTTCGCCTACGTGCTCTACTTCAGCGCCATGGGCGACCTGCCCGCGCAGGAGGTTGCGCTCATGAGCTACATCGAGCCTGCGCTCTCGGTGCTGGGTTCGGCGCTCATCCTGCACGAACCGCTCGGAATCGCGGGAACCATCGGTGCGGTGATGATCATCGCCGCCGCAGCGGTGGGCGAGGTCGTGCAGGAGTAACCTGTGCTGCGTAATCCAGAGCCGTCTCAGCGGGTGCTGTCTCCCCAGATCGGCGTCGTCTTCAGATTGGTCCAGTGGAAGGGGAAGACCGGTTGCCGGATCCGCTCCGCCAGGAGGTTCGCTGCGAACCTGCCGAGTTCCTTGCTGGGAATCTGCGCGGTAGTCAGGGTCGGCTCGATGAGCGAGGCCTCCATGGAGCCGTCGAACCCGGTCAGCATCACGTCGTCGGGTACGGAGAGCCCCAGCTGCTTCAGTGCGGTCATCAGATGGATGGCCAGGTAGTCGTTCGCGCAGGCGAAGGCGTCCGGGATGCTCGGCAGGGCCTTGAGCTGCTCGAGCAGCCATCCGACGTCTCCGTAGTACTCGCCGTCCTCCTCCAGGATGCAGAGGCTCCGATCGACCGGTATCCCCGCCTCTTTCTGTGCCTCGCAGAAGCCGAGCCATCGCTCGTAGAAGCTGTTGCAGTGCTGGATGTCGCCGACGAATCCGAGGCGCTTTGCGCCGTTGGAAATCATGCGGCTGACGATCGCCATCTCGCTGGTGATGTTCTCCATCGAGACGAAGTCGCAGTCGATCAGCGTTTTGCTTGCGCGCGGGAACCCGTCCACGAAGAGCGTCGGCTTTCCCAGCGAGCAGACCATCTCGATGTATGCGCGGTCGAACAGCTCGATTCCGAGGATACCCGCAGTCTGCTCCAGGTTGAGGAGGGGAGGAAGACGCGTCTCCTCGAGCTCCTCGGGGGAAACCTCGTACATCTGCATCGAGTATCCGGATCGGGAGATGCGATCGCTGAAGCTCGTGAGGAAGAATGCGCCGAAGTTATGGCTCAGGAGCTTGTGCTGCGTCAGGAGGGCTATGGTACCGCTGCTCCGCTCTTCGGACGCATCATCCATCGAGTATTGGTAATAACCGAGCTCGCGCGCCTTGGCGATCACGAGGCTCTTGGTGGTTTCGGGAACGGATCCGCGCCCGTTGAAGACCTTGGAGACCGTGTTGCGCGACAAGCCGCAGGCATCTGCGATCTCCTGCATGGTGATTCGTTTCAACGCCATGTGCTTCCTCCGACGATCCTCTATAAACTACGCGTGCGTCTCGGGCTGGTCCCGACTCCCGAATCGAGGTCGGTTTTCATATTTCAAAACAATCCAGCATCGTGATGACACATTTGATTTACAGAATGTAAAAGCATAATAATCTTAGCATATGCACACTTTAAAGGATAGGCTGAGCGACATTTGCCTAAAAAACAAGCATTTGCACGTATATATCATTGACAAACGTAAATATGCAATGCACCATTAAACAAAATGACGTTACTGTGTGTACTGTGTATCAAGTTTACATTTTGCACACTCTTGGCGTCGAGCTCAGATGATGGGATCGAGATGCTTCCCTGCATCGCCAAGCGGGTAAGTCGATCGGTGCCACGCGAGGAGGAGTTTGCTATGAAACGCACGAGACTCATGATGACCGTCATGCTCCTGTTTGCGCTGTTTATCGCCAGCTGCGCTCGGGTGGCAAAGTCTGTGGGGGATGCTCCCGCGGCGGAGGAGGAAACTCCCGCCGTCGAGGTCTCCGGATATGAATTCCAGGACTTCCCCGCGAACGCGCAGCCCGCGACCGTGACGGCCGATCCGGTCAAGGTCGTGGATGATACGCTCTTCCACGCCAAGTTCGAGGGCGATGCGGTCTCCGGCAGCGGCGGCGCCGTCGGCGGCAAGTACCACTTCATCGCCACGCAGACCGATGGCGAGTCGTGGCACGTCAAGCTCGAGGCGAACTATCCCACCGTCGCGGGGCGCGACTACAGCGTGACGTACCGTTTCACCTCCGATGTGTCCGGCAAGGTCAAGTTCGGCGACTTCCAGGAGTTCGAGATCAAGGAAGGCGAGAACACCGTCACGGGCATCTTCACCGCCAAGGACAGCACGAGCTATCTCGACCTGCAGCTCGGTATGCTCCAGCCCTTCACGATCGACTTCACCGAGATCGAGGTCAAGGAGTACGCCGACGAGGTCGAATACGAGAACGCCCTTCCCGCTCCCGTGAACTTCCTGAGGGAGTCCCGCGTCTACGAGCGGCATGACTCGGGCTACGAGACGGTCCTCGTCCGCGGCAAGAACGCGATCAACATCAATTGCGAGGCCATCCCGATGGATACCGGCGTCTGGAAGTCCAGGCTCTATGTGAGGACCGGCGTGGTCCCTGAGCCGGGCGTCCACTACCGCGTCACCGCCGATGTGATGTGCGACCACTACGATCGCCCCATCAAGTTCGAGGTCCTGATCAACGATGGCGAGGTTGAGAAGGGCTACGGCGCACTCTACGACCAGTCGATGAATCCCGGCGAGGTGAAGACCTGCGAGGCCGTGATCACCGGCAACGGCAACGGCGACGAGCTCATCCTGCAGTTCTCCCTCGGCGAGATGCGTGCGGGTGCGCTGATCATCGTCGGCAACGTCCATGTGGACAAGGTCATCGACCACTACACCAACGCGCTCGCAGATGACTTCGCGCTGGATACGTCCACCGCGACCGGCGCGATGATCGAGGAGCTCGTCCCGGTCTCCTACACCAACATCCCGATCTCGCCCTCCTTCTACAGCGGCGTCGATACGGTCTACGAGCAGCATGACGACGGCTACATCGTCAACCTCACGGAGAACGCCTCGAGCGCGACGATGGCGATCGTGCAGGCTCCCGCCAACGCGGCCGACCGCGGCGTGTGGAAGGCGAAGCTCTACGCCGCCACCGGCGTGTCCCTCGAGCCCAACACGAGCTACCGCATCCAGTTCGACCTCGACTCCACCGGCAATCAGGCCGACTACGAGGTTTGCTTCGACGGCGATACCGAGAACGCCTACGGTGCGCTCTACGGCCGCAGCCTGACGGCAGGCGGCACCGACCATATCGATATGCTCGTCACCCCGACCGCGAACAACGGCCCGCTGACGATCCGCCTGCAGCTCGGCAAGACGGACACCGCCTCGGGCAACACCGTCACGCTCAAGAACCTCTCCGTCGAGTCCGTGAAGCTCCAGTACACGGATGTCCCGCTGGACAACTGCCCGCCCTACACCACCGGCCTCAACGTCTGGGAGGGCCACGACGACGGATACGACACGGAGGTCTCGGCCGATGGCACCAGCGCGACGCTTGCCATCAAGTCGGCCCCTGAATCCGACCGCGGCGTCTGGAAGTCCAAGCTCTACATCGACACCGGCGTCACCCCCGAGGCCGGTACCAAGTACGTCGTCCGCTTCGATGTCGAATCCGAGAAGGACCAGGCGAAGTACGAGGTGTGCTTCGACGGCAATGAGGAGAACAAATACGGTGCCCTGTACGAGCAGAAGCTGACGGCCGGCGAGACCCAGACGGTCAGCTACAGCTTCACCCCTGAAGAGGTTGGCGGCCCCATCGTCCTCAGGTTCCAGCTCGGCGAAACCGATGATGCCACTGGAAACACCGTCAAGGTGAGCAACCTGAAGGTCGCAACGCTCACTCCGGGAGGCGACTGGACCGAAGTCGAGCTCAAGGGCCTCGAGTACCCCACGGTCTCCTCCGACTCGACCGAGCCGCGCGAAGCGGGATACTATCCGGTCGAGCTCCCCGCGCTCTCCGAGCTCTCCTCCTGGGAGGCGCACGATAACGGCTTCACGCAGAGCGTGAACGGCGCATCCCTGCACATCGAGTCGGTCCCCACCGCAGACCCCTGGAACTCCAAGCTGTTCGTGAACGTCCCGCTGGAGGAGGGCGCCAAGTACAGGCTCACGGCGAAGGTCTCTTCCTCCGCTGCCATCCCGTTCTACGAGCTCCACATCGGCCACGATGGCGATGAGTTAGCGTACGGGGTGTTCTACGAGCGGAGCATCAGCGCGGGCGGAACCGACACGTTCGTCAGCGAGTTCGATGCCACCACGGGCTATGCGACCATGCAGTTCCTGCTGGGCAAGAGCCCTGCGGGCACCACCTTCTCCGTGACGGAAGCCGTTCTGGAGAAGTGGAATCCCGAGTCCGAGAAGTATGAGACCGTCGAGCTTCCCCCGCTCTCCGAGCTCGCCTCCTGGGAGGCGCACGACAACGGCTTCACGCAGAGCGTGAACGGCACGTCGCTGAACATCGAGTCGGTTCCCATCCTCGCCGACCCCTGGAACTCCAAGCTGTTCGTGAACGTCCCGCTCGAGGAGGGCGAGAAGTACAAGCTCTCGGTGGAGGTCTCCTCCGACGCTGCCATCTCGCTCTACGAGTTCCATATCGGCCACGACGGCAATGAGAAGGCGTACGGGGAGTTCTACGGGCAGAGCATCGCCGCCGGCGGGTCCAACACGCACGCCACCGGCGAGTTCACGGCCACCACGGGCTACGCGACCCTGCAGTTCCAGCTGGGCAAGAGCCCCGCGGGCACCACGTTCTCGGTGACGAAGATCACCCTGGAGAAGTGGGAGGACGCCGTAACGCCCGGCGAGACGCTCGATCCCGGCTCGTTCAAGCTCTGGTCATTCGACGGCTACAGCACCGCTCTGGGCGGCGACGGCAGCTCTGCAACCGCTAGGTTCGACGCAGTGCCAGACGACGGAGAGGTCTGGAAGACGAAGCTCTTCGCGGATACCGGTCTGGAGCTGGAGGCGGGAAAGACCTATCGTGTCAGCGCCGATGTCCAGGCAACCCAGGAATTCGATTACGAGATCTGCTACAACAACGGCGAAACCGAGAAGGGAGCTGGAAACGACGGGAATGCTGCGCTGTACGGTTGCCATGCGACCTCGACCGCGCAGACCCAGACCTATGAAGTGACCGCTGATTCCAACGCGCACCTGATCATTCAGTTCTCCATCGGAAACGCCCCCGCCGGCACCGTCGTCACGGTGAGCAACATCAAGGTCGAGGAGCAGGCCGACACCGAGGGCGAGAACCTCATGAAGGATCCCCTGGTGGCATGGGCGCCGATCCACGCCTTCGTGCACGAGGACTATGAGGCGCACCTGACGAACACGGATTCCTCCGCGAGCGCCGTGATTACGAAGGTCCCGTCCTCGGATCGCGAGCCGTGGAAGATCAAGCTCTTCGCGGAGACCGGCGCCGAGCTCAAGGCAGGGAAGACCTATCGCGTCAGCGTCGACGTCCAGGCGACCGGCACCATGCAGTACGACATCTGCTACAACGACAAGGAGGCCGAGGCTGCCCTCGGTGCGAAGTACGGCCTGATGGCGTCCACGAGCAAGGGCACCGTCACGTACACCGTCACTCCCGATGCTGATGCCGAGCTCCTCCTCCAGTTCAACCTCGGCGGTGCGAGCGGCCCGACCACCTTCACGATCAGCAATGTCAAGGTGGAGGAGGTCTCCTACGCCTCCTCGAAGGACGTCATCCCGAACTTCAGCTACGACAGCGTCGGCTACATCAGCAAGGCGTCCGACGACGGCTACATCACGTCCCTCGAGCAGGGCAACTCCTCTGCGACCTTCGATATCATCAAGGCTCCCACCGAGCGCCATGCGTGGAACGCCAAGGTCATCGTCCGCACCGGCATCACCCCCAAGCCGGGCGTGGGCTACCGCATCAGCTTCAACGTCAACGCCGCCAAGCCGCAGAACCTCTTCGAGGTGTTCTACAACGGTAACGAGGAGCTCGCCTACGGCGCCCAGTACGAGCAGTACCTGGCTGCCGGCAACAACTCCTTCTCCTACACGATCATGCCCGGCGACAGCAAGGGTGAGCTCGTGCTGCACCTCCGCTTCGGCGAGACGAACGGCACCGACGGCAACACCTACACCATCAGCAACTTCAAGTTCGAAGAGGTCGCCTTCGTCAACACGGTGAGGCCCGAGATCAAGGACGTCGTCGAGAACGTCACGCAGGACGGCTATTCCGCCCAGCTGACGAAGACCCCCGACAGCGCCATGCTCCGCCTCGTCCAGACGCCCAGCGAGGGCCTCGAGGCTTGGAAGAACAAGCTCTTCGTCAACACCGGCGTCACCCTCGAGCCCGGCCAGAAGTACCGCGTCTTCTTCAACGTCAGGTCCATCATCCCGGCTCCGTTCGAGGTCTGCTTCAACAACGGCGACGTGGAGAAGGGCCTCGGCGCGATCTTCGGCCTGACCTCCGATCCTGCCGGCACCTACATCGAGTACACCACGTACGTGAACGAGCCGACGAGGCTTGCGATCCAGCTGTCCCTCGGCAACTGCACGACCCCGAACACCTTCTTCCTCAGCGATGTGAGGGTCGAGCAGGCCGGAAAGATCGATCTGGTCTCGGATACGATCTACACCTTCTAACGATTCGACGACCCTCTGTGATCGTCTGGATCATGGAAAGGAAAGGAGTGCTCACAATGCGCACACGGAGGTTCCTGATCGCACTGCCTCTGGTTCTGGCCCTTGCCCTGTCCGCCTGCGGAGCCGGCGGCGCCTCCTCGGATTCCGAGGCCGCCCCGGATGTCGCACCTGCGGAGGAGGTCGCCACGTCGACCGCCGCGGTTCTGCCCGACGAGGTCTACCAGGCGGTTGACGCCCAGCTGTTCCCCGGCCCCGAGGGCGCCTATGTCGGCGACGTCATGCCCTTCGTGACGAAGGACGGACAGCTCGAGCTGTACTACCTCTACGACACGAGCCACAACGGCCAGGGCTACCACCCGATCTACAAGTACAGCACCTTGGACCTTTCCGGTTACGAGGACCATGGCATGATGCTCAACAACGGCCAGGGCTCCGACGCCGACCCCGCGCTGGGCACCGGCTCCGTCATGCAGGACAAGGACGGCGTCTACCATCTCTTCTACACCGGCCACAACGACACGGGCAACGCCGGCCGCGGCAAGGAATGCGTCATGCACGCCTCCAGCACGGACCGCGAGAACTGGGTCAAGGACGGCGAGCCCCTGTTCTTCGCCCCCGACGGCTATGACAAGGACGACTTCCGCGATCCCGAGGTCTTCTGGGTCGAGGAGGAGCAGTGCTACTGGCTGCTCATGTCGGCGCGCACCGAGGAGCTTGAGGGCGTCGTCGTCAAGTACACCTCCACCGACCTGAAGAACTGGGAGTTCGTCGGCCCGATCTTCGCGCCCCTCAACGAGTACATGTGCGAGTGCCCCGACCTCTTCAAGATCGGCGATTACTGGTACCTCACCTACAGCTGGGACTGCGTCACCTACTACGCGAAGAGCGACTCCATGTACGGCCCGTTCGTTCCCCCGAGGGACAACATCCTCGACGGCAAGGGCCTGATGTCGGGCAACGGCTTCATCTTCTACGCTGCGAAGACCGCCCAGGTCGACGACCATGTCTACCTCTGCGGATGGATCGGCCAGGCCGGCCTCTCCGCCGACTCCGGCATGTACCAGTGGGCCGGCAACGTCCTGGTGCATGAGATCGTCCAGCACGAGGACGGCACGCTGGGCGTCAAGGCACCCGAGGTCCTCGACGACTACTTCACCGTCGACAAGCCCTTCAACGCCGCTGCGGTGACCGACGGCGTCTCGATCGACGGCAACAACATCACCCTCTCCGCCAACGAGGGCGTCTTCGCCCTGGCCGATATGGGCACGCGTCCCGCCTCGATGACGCTCGAGTGCGACGTGAGGCTCGACGAGGACGGCCTCGCCGGCTTCGCCTTCGGCGGCAGCGGCAGCGATGAGAACTGGACCGTCCTGTGCCTCGACGGGCGCAGGGACCAGCTGCACTACGAGGGCGGCTACATCACCGACATCGCCATGACCGAGCCCATGGCGGTCACGAGGTTCAACTTCGACCGCAGCTCCACCCATCACGTGAAGCTGGTCTGCGAGAACGATGTCGTGGTCATGTACGTGGATGACGTGAAGTGCCTCAGCTCCCGCATCAGCCACGGCACCAACGGCGCGCACATCGGCGTCTTCTCCGAGGGCAGCGGCGCGACCTTCAGCAACATCACCATCTCTGTTCCCGCGTAAGCTTCGGGGCATAGGCCCAGGATAGAGACGAGGGGAGCGGCAGGAGCGATCCTGCCGCTCCTATTTTCGGGAACGTCCGGATCGAAAGCGTATCTCTTGAAACCTTTTCCGATTCCCGCGTCTTCCAATCGCGATTACGGGTATAACGTTTCATGTCAGACCACGGGCGGCCCCGCGCCGCCCTTTTTGATGGACAGAAGGAAGCGATTCAAGCCATGCGCCAATTCAAGACAGAGAGCAAGAAGCTCCTCGACCTCATGATCAATTCGATCTACACCAACCGCGAGATCTTCCTGCGCGAGCTGGTCTCCAATGCGAGCGACGCCATCGACAAGCTGGAGTTCAAGGCGCTTACCGACAGCTCGGTCGACCTCGGCGCCGAGGACCTCGCCATCCGACTCTCCTTCGACAGGGACGCCCGCACCATCACCGTCTCCGACAACGGCATCGGCATGGACGAGGCCGAGCTCGATAAGAACCTCGGCACCATCGCGCATTCGGGCAGCCAGGCCTTCAAGGAGGAGAACGCCGAGCATCAGGGCGAGGACATCGACATCATCGGCCAGTTCGGCGTCGGCTTCTACTCGAGCTTCATGGTCGCCTCCAAGGTGCGCGTGGTCTCCCGCGCATACGGCGCTGAGCATGCCTATGCCTGGGAGTCCGACGGCGTCCGCGGCTACACCATCGAGCCCGCGAAGGCGGGGGAGCGGGATGGCGCAGACGACCACGGCACCGACGTAACCCTCTTCCTGCGCGAGAGCACCGAGGACGAGGACCTCGACCGCTTCCTCTCCGAATGGGGCCTGCGCGACCTGGTGAAGCGCTACTCCAACTACGTGCGCCATCCGATCCAGATGCTGGTCTCCAAGAGCCGCGAGATTCCCAAGGCCGAGGACGCTCCCGAGGACCAGCCCCCTGCGTACGAGCAGTACGAGGAGCTCGAGACGCTCAACTCTATGACGCCCATCTGGAAGAAGCGCAGCTCGGAGGTCGAGCAGGCCGATTACGACGAGTTCTACAAGTCGACGTTCCACGACTGGGAGGCGCCCGCCCGCACGGTGAGCTTCCATGCCGAGGGTGCGCTCTCCTACGATGCACTGCTCTTCGTGCCCGGGCGCGCGCCGTTCGACTTCTATAGCAAGAACTACGAGAAGGGCCTCGCGCTCTACTCCTCCAACGTCCTCATCCAGGAGAAGTGCGCCGACCTGCTGCCCGACTACTACGGCTTCGTGCGCGGCGTCGTGGACAGCCCCGACGTGCACCTCAACATCTCCCGGGAGACGCTGCAGCAGAACGCGCAGCTCCGCGCCATCGCCAAGCGCGTCGAGCGCAAGGTCCACGATGAGCTCGCAACCATGCTCGCAGACGACCGCGAGGCCTACGAGAAGTTCTTCGAGAGCTTCGGCCGCGTCCTCAAGTTCGGCATCTACGAGAGCTACGGCGCGAAGGCGTCCGACCTCGCCGACCTGTTGCTCTTCTGGTCGGCGCGCGAGGGCAAGATGGTCACGCTGCGCGAGTACGTCCTCGGCATGAAGGACGGCCAGGACAAGATTCTCTACGCCTGCGGCGAGTCCCGCGAGCGCCTCGAGAAGCTCCCCGCCGTCACGAGCGCGCTCGGGCGCGGCTACGACGTGCTGCTCGCCACGCAGGATGTTGACGAGTTCATGCTCCAGGCCATGCATGTCTACCACATGGATGCCGTCGCCGGCGACGCCGAGAACCCCGGCGCCGATGCGCGCGACCTCGAGTTCGCGAACGTCGCGACCGCAGACCTCGACCTCGCCACGCAGGAGGAGAAGGACGCTGCCGAGCAGGTCGCCAAGGACAACGAGGCGCTCTTCTCGGCCATGGAGGAGGCGCTGGGCGATAAGGTCTCCGCCGTGCGCGTGTCCGCCGATCTCACCGACGCGCCGGCGACCATCACGGCGGAGGGTCCGATCTCGCTCGAGATGGAGCGCGTGCTCAGCCAGGGTCCCGAGGCCGGCATGCTGCCCAAGGCCGAGCGCGTGCTCGAGCTCAACGCAAAGCACCCGGTATTCGAGAAGCTCGTGGCCGCCCAGGCGGCAGGGGAGAGCGATAAGCTTGCCCTCTATGCGAGCCTGCTCTACGACCAGGCACTTCTCGTCGAGGGTCTGCCCATCGACGACCCTGTGGAGTTTGCCAAGAACATCTGCTCGCTTATGTAGGGGGCTCCCTTACGCCCAATCGCCCATCTCGGCCGCCCAATCGACATCGGTTGGGCGGCCTTCTACGCCTGCTCTTCCGGGGGTCCAGTGACAGGCTGCGAGGTCCACGTGGTCGTCGTCGAGCAGAGGCACGCCCTCGCGCTCGAGCATGATGCGCTGCGCGCTGGGACTCCCGTCCTCCTCGCGTGCCCAGAAGTGCCCGTCCTTGAAGACCACGCGGTGGCAGGGGACGGCGCCCGGCTCGAGCGACGACTTCATGGCATAGCCGACGAAGAGCGCCTTGCGCGGCTGCCCGATGGCGCGCGCGATGTCGCCGTAGGTGCTCACACAGCCGTAGGGAATCTGCTTCACGACCTCGTAGACCTTGTCGTTGAATGCGCCCATTGCCGCCTTCTTTCCACTGCTATCGGAGCGAACCAACGTAGGCGTTTGTCATGTTGGGCACGACGATACTGCCGTCCTGCTGGAACTCGTCGAATATGCCGCTGACTGCAGAGACGAACGCATCGTATGAATCCTCGCCCTCTTTTGGCGCGGATGAGCCGGAGAGGCAGCGTGCGATGAATGCATCCCGCGAATAGACAAGGTCGTTGTTAAAGTGCCATTCTTCGAACCGCCCGTGGAAGAATTGGCTGACCGTTGGATCGTCCATCCTCACGCCGCCCGAGAAGCCCTTGAAACGCGGGCAGAGCTCGCGGAAGACCTGCTCGCACGCTGCGTTGACAGGCGCTTCCGAGACGCGCATGTTCCAGACAAGCGCCACGCGTGCGTTGCCACGCAGGATGCGCGGGCATTCGGCGCGGAACGCTTCGCAATCGAACCAGTGGAACGCCTGGGCTGCCGTTACGAGGTCGACCGAGGCATCCTCGATGCCTGTGGCCTCAGCAGTTCCTGCCAACACGGAGACGTTCGATGCCCCCGCAAAGCGCTTCTCGGCCTCCGCGCGCATGTCGTCGTTGGGCTCGACGGCGATCACACGGGCTCCAGTGGATGCGAGCTGTGCGGAGAAGATGCCTGTACCCGCACCGATGTCGGCGACGGTGGAAGCGGGGGAGAGCCCCGCCCACGCGGTGAGCTCCTCGATCAGCGCCTCAGCATATCCCGGCCTGGCCTTGGCATAGACGTCGGCCCGTCCGGTGAATCGCGCGGTGTTGTCCATGAGCTGCTCCTTTTCCAACTTCCAGCATAGCCTACTGTAAGTCTGCCGCTCGCCGAGCCGCAAGCGGTGACCTCGCCATATGGGTAGAAATGGGTATACACAGGATGAACCTTTTTTTGCTAATACGGTATGCGACGGCCTTATCCGATGGGGGAGACCATGGCGGCGCAGGATCAGTTTCCCTGGAAAACGTGCAGCGACTACATCCTCGAGTGCGGCGGCCAGCACGAGCCGTATCGCTTCAGCTTGGCGGTCCTCGAGAAGATCCGCGACATCGTGCCCTACGACCAGGCGCTTTTCCTCATGCTCGACGGAAACCGCAAGATCGCTCGGCGCCACTTCATCGGCTTCACCGATCGATGGATGTCGATGTACATGAACTACTATTCCCGCTCCACCGAGACCGATTTCAGCCTCGACCAAGATGCATCGGAGATCGACGGCAAGGGCTACGTCTCGCTCATCGACTGGCGCGATCTCGACTGGATACGGGACGATTTCATCGTCAACTACATCAAGCCGCGTCGTCTCTCCCAGTCGCTCTCGTTCACGCTCTTCGATCTCAAGGGTGCTCCGGCAACCATCTTCTGCCTCGACCGTCTTGTCGACAAGAAGTTCACTGAGCGCGAGGTCGAGATCGTCAGGTTCCTCACCGCTCATCTCGGAAACCTGTACAAGAACATGTTCGTGCGTCCGTCGGGGCAGCTGCGCATCTGGGACAAGGTGCGCGACGAGGTGGACCTCACCCCGCGCGAGAAAGAGGTCCTCGACCTTCTGTGCCAGGGTGTCAAGCCCGCATACATCTCGCGCGAGCTGCGCATCTCCATCGGCACCACCAACAAGCACATCGCGCACATCTACAAGAAGTTCTGCGTCGACAGCAAGCAGGAGCTGCTCGTGAAGCTCCTGGGCAAGTAGGATTGGAGTTTTTGCAAATGGCGATCATCCATGGCGAGGCGGCACGTGAGAAGCTGCTGGAAGGTATCGACGAGCTGGCGGAGGCTGTTGCCTCCACGCTGGGCCCCAAGGGTCGCAATATCGCGATGCACCAGAAGGCCGCCCTCTACGGTGCTGATTATGGCGCACGGGCTGCTGCCGGGGCGCATGTGCTCATCACCAACGACGGCGTCACCATCGCCAAGGAGATCTCCTTCGCCGACCCCGTGAAGAACATGGGCGCCCAGCTCATGAAGGAGGCTGCCGTCAAGGCCAACGACGAGGCGGGCGACGGTACCACCACCGCCATCGTGCTTGCGCAGGCCATCCTCCAGGGCGCGTTCAGAAACATCGCCGCGGGAGCAGACCCGCTGGCGCTCCGCCGCGGCATCAAGCGTGCGGGGGAACTCGCCGTCGAGAAGCTCGCCGCCTCCGCCGTGAAGATCGAGACGCAGGACGACATCGCCCACGTGGCCACCATCTCCTGCCAGGATCTCGAGCTCGGCGCCATGGTGGGGGAGGCGATCTACCGCGTTGGTCTCGAGGGCGTCGTCAACATCGACGATTCCCAGCGCCTCGAGACCGAGCTCAACGTGGACGAGGGCATCGTGTTCGACCGCACGATGACCTCGCCGCATATGGCCACCGACAAGCGCTCGGGCGAGGCCGTGCTCGAAAACCCCTATATCCTCATCACCGACAAGAAGTTCGAGAATCCGCAGGACATCATCCCGGCGCTCATCTGCGCCGCCGAGGACGGCCGCGACATCCTCGTGCTCTGCGACGCGCTCGAGGGCGATGCGCTTGCGATTGTCATGCGCAACAAGCTCGAGGGCGACATGAACGTCGTCTGCGTGCAGGCTCCCGCCTACGGCGAGGGACGCCGCTGGCGCATGGACGACATCGCGGTGCAGACCGGCGGCATGTACGTGAGCGAGGAGATGGGCCTCTCGGTGCGCGATGTCACGCGCGAGATGCTGGGTTCCGCGGATCGCGTGAAGGTCACCCGCAAGCGCACGATCATCTCGGGCGGCCATGGCGATCCCGATGCCATCGCCAAGCGCATCGCCGAGCTGCGCTACCGCGCCGAGAACACCGACTACGAGTTCAACCGTAAGCGCCATGAGGAGCGGCTGGCAGCTTTTGTCTCGGGCGTCGCCTCCATCTCCGTGGGTGGCGCAACCGAGCCCGAGCAGTGGGAGCGCAAGATGCGTGTCGAGGATGCCGTGAACGCTGCGCGCGCGGCCTTCGAGGAGGGCGTTGTCGCAGGCGGCGGGCTCGCACTGCTCAATCTCGTGCCTGCCGTCGAGGAGCTCGCGGCGACGCTCGAGGGCGACGAGCGCACGGGCGCCCGTATCGCCATCGAGGCCCTCAAAGCTCCCGTCAAACGCATCGCCAACAACGCCGGTGCAAACGGTGGCGTGGTCGTGGAGAAGCTGAGCGAGGCTCCTGAGGGCACAGGATTCGACGCTTCGCGCAACGCTTATGTCGACATGTTCGAGACCGGCATCATCGACCCGGTCCGCGTCACGCGCAGCGCGCTCGAAGCAGCCTTCTCGGTGGCGGAGACCCTGCTCGTGACCGAGGGAACGGTTACCCCGGTCAAGGGCGAGGTCAACCTGGCCGAGAAGTTCCATGTGGGAGGTGCGCGATGAGTTACAACGAAAACAAGTGGCGCAGCTATGTGGCCGCATACGACATCGAGGTTCCCGAGGAGCGCATCGAGCAGGAATACGAGATGGTGCGCGTCGACATGAAGCACCGCATGATGTATGCGCAGATGAGCGGGGGAGAGACGCATCTCTTCCCCGATTTGGAGCTTGCGCAGATGGAGGACGAGCTGCGGGAGGCGGCGCTCTTCGAGGCAAAGGAGCCGCTCGTACTGAAGGACCTCACCAAGAAGCTCGATGTTACGGTAACGCCGGATGAGCTGCTCGCCGAGGTTGAGGCCATGGCAAAGCGCCAGAATACCACGGTGGAGGAGATCAAGCGGTTCTTCGGCGAGGACCTGAAGCTTCTCGAGCGCGACGTGCGCGAGAACAAGATCCGCGCCTGGGCCTGCTCGCAGTAATCCGCACAGGGGGACAGGTTGTTCGTTCCCTTTCGGCACAGGGGACGGGTTCGCGAGCCCGTCCCCTGTGCCGAAAGGGAACGAACAACCTGTCCCCCTGTGCCGCCGTTTACCTGCGCGAATACCTAAAAATAGGCATAAACAATACCTACTTCTACACCTAACCCCGCGAACGGTTTCACGGGATACTCTCCTCAAGGTTGCACTACCCGTATTCGAGGAGAGGAGCCCCCCTATGGACAAAGAAGATCTGTTCGATATGTCTGCCGATAGCCTTGAGGACGTCGAGGCGTTTTCCGACCTCACGGATCTCACGGGCAAAGTTGCCGTCGTGTCCGGCTCCGTGGGCCTTGCCCTGTTCGTCATCCGCCGTCTCGCAGAGCTTGGCGCCAGCGTCGTATTCGGTGCCCGCACCGAGGAGTGGGGCGAGATGGCAACCGAGGCCCTGAACGACCTCGGCTTTGACAAGGTCGCCTTCAAGCAGTACGACACGCGCAACGTTGCCGAGTCCGAGGAGCTCGTCAAGTTCGCCGAGGAGACCTACGGCCCCGTGGACATCTGCGTGCCCGTTGCCGCCACCTGGCAGGCCCGCGCCTTCCTCGACATGGACGAGGAACTCTACGACGACATCATCGATACCGACATGAAGGGCCAGTACTTCCTGATCCAGGCCTGCGCCCGCTCCATGGTGCGCGCCAAGCACGGCGGCAAGGTCGTCACCATCGCCTCCGTCGCTTACAAGGGCCAGGACATGGCCAAGCTCGCTATGATGACCCCGTACAACGCAGCCAAGGCCGGCGTCATCGGCATGACCCGCGGCATCGCCAAGGAGCTCAAGCAGTATGGCATCAACGTGAACTGCGTCGCTCCCGGCGGCATGGTCACCCCCGGCGCCATCGCCAACTGCATGGAGACCACCGCGCTCTACGGTCAGGAGTGGCAGCACGATCAGATGACCCTCACCGACGCCCCCGTCGCGCAGACCCCCGACATGATGGCCCGCATGATCGCCACCATGTGCACGCACGTCTCCGACTTCATGTATGGCAGCGTCATAGACGTCTGCGGCGGCGCCGGCCTCTCCTTCCAGGAGAAGCCCTGGAGCTACACCATGGAGGGCGGCCTCCACGCGTAAGCGTTTTTTCGGGTACGGTCCCGCATTGGGCGGGAAAGGATAGCACAGCATAGAGAAAGGAACGATCATGGCCATCACCAGCAAGAGCACCCTCGCAGAGATCCTTGAGGACGAGCGCGCCTGCGCGATTATCGACGAGTATGTTCCCGGCTTCGTCTCCAACCCCGAGCTCGGCCCCGTCAAGGGCATGAAGATGAAGACCCTCCTCAAGTTCCCGCAGACCGGCCTTTCCAAGGATGTCGTCAACGAGATCATCGCCCGCCTCGACGCTCTGGATGCCTAAGCTTTCAACACATGCCGGTCCCATTGGGGGATATTCCCCCAATGGGCTGATTGAGGCACGTAGCTTGTAACCCTACCAACCCGTTGGGGGAGTATCCCCCAATGGGGTCTTAGAAAGGAAACAGCATGGCTGAGAGCACCGCTAACATCTCCATGTCCACCGTCCACAAGACCCGTAAGAACCTCGCCTATCTCCAGAAGATGAAGGACAAGGGCGAGAAGATCGTCCAGATGTGCCCCGCAGAGCTCGGTCCCTTCTTCGCCATGGCCGCCGAGATGGTCGGCTGCGACATCTGCCGTATCCCCGACATGGTGAGCCTGCGCAGCAGCGTCGACTATGACGTGATGAACATCACCAGCGGCATCACCATCCGCAAGTTCCGCGAGTACTGCAAGATCATCCACATCAACTACTACATGCCCGCTCCCTCTTACTCCACCGGCGAGAAGGCAGTGCGCTGGGGCTCCGAGTGGACCTTCGACGGCGCCGACTCCATGCTTGCCATGGGCGTTACCAACGACGTCCTCAAGTTCATGAGCGACAACTACGTCCCCACCTTCGGCCACATCGGCGCCATCTCCGGCTGGCAGACCAATGCCACTGGATACAAGAAGATGGGCAAAACCGCAGAGGAGGCCTTCAAGGTCTTCAAGTGGGGTTACGAGTACCAGGAGAACGGCATGGGCGGCATGACCATCGAGCTCGTGCCCGGCGAGGTCAGTGCGGCTATCGCCAAGAAGCTCCGCGTTCCCGTTGTCGGCATCGCCAGCGGCTGCACCGGTGGCGACATCACCGTGGACGGATACGAGATGGTGGACATGGACACCTTCGGTGTCATGCCCAAGCCGGCGTCCCACGCGGTCATTACCGCGCAGCTGCTGCCGTTCCTCTGCGAGGCTTACATGGATTGGGTCGACATGGTTCGCGATGGCGACTATCCCGAGGAGAAGCACGGCTGGCACATGGATCCCGAGGAGCTCGAGAAGTTCACTGCCATGATGGACGCCTTCGAGGGCTAAATCAGTCAGTTACCCGGTCATTTGTCTGGTCAGTTTTCGGTCTGGCGGCGCGCTTTCGGGTGCGCCGCCTTTCTCGTAAAGGAGGATCGCATGAGGGATTATCTGGGCTATTCAGGCAAGGTGTGCGTGGTCACGGGCGCGAGCTCGGGCATGGGTGCCTCGCTTGCCGAGATGCTCATCGACTGCGGTGCGCAGGTGTGGACCGCCAGCAGGGGAGAGGTAACGCTCGAGGGGCAGGCCGGCTGGGTCAAGCTCGACCAAGTGAGCCGCGAGTCCATCGATGCTGCGTTCGCCCAGCTCCCGGAGAAGATCGACTGCTTCTTCGGCGTGGCGGGCGTCTCGGGCCTCAAGAACGACTACGTCGAGACCTTCACCATCGACTTCGTCGCCAACAAGTACCTGCTTGACACGTACCTCTCCAAGCGTGTGGCACCGGGTGGCTCCATCACCTTCGTCACCTCCACGGCGGGTGTGCGCTGGGCCAAGGAGGAACTCATCGACGAGTACAAGGCAATTGTCGATGCCGACGGGTGGGATGCGACCATCGAGGCCATCCACGAGCTCGACATGGATGACGTGGGCGGCAACATGGCCTACATGCTCGCCAAGCGCGCCATGAACTACCTCGTGGCAGCCAAGGCCGCAGAATTCGCGGGGCGCGACGTGCGCATCAACGCGGTGCTCCCGTGCTCCACAGGTTCGCGCTTCGCGACCGAGTTCTTCGAGATCATGCCGAGTGCGCGCAAGCAGTTCGAGCAGAGCGTGGGCAACGGCAAGCCCATGGCAGACCCCTCCGTCATGGGGAAGGCCTGCCTCTACTTGGGCAGCGAGCTTGCAGAGTACGTGAGCGGCCACTGCCTGGTCGTCGACTGGGGTCTCGAGGCGGCCACGCTCACCGGCCAGGTCATGGACATGCTCGGCATGGAGCTCGTGGACTAGGGCCCTATCTCAACAAACCGTACCGTTCGCGTAACGTATTCGGGCTCCCTGTTGGGGAGCCCGAACGCTGCCGTCATAGGGTGCTCTTCCGCGGCGACGCTGATGGCGATGCAGGCCAACGGGGCCTTCTCGCTAGAAGTAGATGTCGCCGTTCCCGTCGATCTCGAACTGGATGCTTTCGGTGCAGTAAAGGTCGCCGTAGATATCCTGGATGCAGAAGCTGTAGAGGTAGGCGCCGATGGGGAGGTAATCGTAGCTCACCGTGAGCCCTCCTGAGCCCACCGTGTAGACCTCGCCCTCGTAATCGTCGACGCGCTGGCTCTCTGCGACGGTCACCGCACGGTAGAGCGGCAGGATGGTGTCGCCGCTCACGATCGGGCGAACGCTGCGGTCGAGGGCGCCGCTCCCGTCCAGCGCACCCCATGCTCCATCGACGGTTACCTGGCCGCTCGCAACGTCCTGGCGTATACGCAGGTAGCATTCCTGGCCGTTGAGCTCGATGGGGGAGGTGTAGACGATGGTCGTCTCGTCTGCGCTCTGGACGATAAGGTTGAGGTTCTGGCCATCGGGAAGCGACAGCCAGCGGCCATTGAACCCATCGGCGAACTGGCCCGTCTCCCAATCGCCGTAGACGTCGTAGGTCTCGCCCAGGGCGATGGCGTGCTTGCCGTCATCGGAGAGCTGGTAGACGTAGGCGCTCACGACGGCAGCGTTGTCTTTTCCCCTCTGGTCGAAGCGGAACCAGAAGGTTCCCTCCCCATCAACCTGCGGGGGGCTTTCGAAGCTGATCTGCGGGGCGGTTCCATCGTGGTCGTCCACATAGTCCCAGGTGTCCTCGACCTGCTCCTGGACCTCCTGCGAGTTGCCGAGCACCCAGTTCCAGAGGCTTTCCTGGAAGATGGTTTCCGGGGAGTATCCCAAGGTGCTGCCGTTCGAGGTCGCTCCTTGAGCCAGACGGTTCACATAGGCCAGATACCAGGGGTTCACCGCCACGGCGTGGAACGCCGACAGCTCGTTCTTGCTGCTTATGAAGAGGGGATAGTAGATTGAGAGCCCGCAGGCATCGGCATGGTAGGTGCCGCGTATCTGGTAGACAACCGCGTTGTAGATGGCGGCTTGCACGCTGGCGGCGCTCGGGGCTGCAGAGGAGCAGGTCGAGACGAGGCCGCCGAGGTCGACCATGTTGGTGAAACCCTCGCGGCGGTTGTTGCAGCCGTAGTTTTCGATCTTATGGATCGCACGGGATATCGCCGCGAGGTTCTGCTGGTTGGAGCCCAGATCGAACATCTCGTGGGAGAACTGGTGGTACGCCTCGAGCAAAGGATCGATCATCGAGAGATCGATGAGCGAGAGCGTGACGAAGCCGCGCGTGGAGGCGGGTTGGGACATGAGGTAGGAGTCGCAGATGACACGCCCCAGCTCGCGCCCGTCACATGTGGGATTCTGGGAAAGATAGCGCCCGATGGAGCCGTAGTCCCAGCCGGTGCCGGGCTCGCTCTCCTGCGAGGCAACCATGTAGTCGGAATAGGTCGCCATGATGTTCGCGGTCTCGAGCGTGCACATCAGGCAGGCGTCGAAGCCGATGAAATCGAACTTGTCCCACATGATCCCATACGCCTGGTTGAGGGCGGTGTCGAGCTCGCGCAGGTTGAGGGAGTCGCGTTGGTTGAGCTCATCGAAGCAGACGCCGGTGATTGATCCGCCGCCGTGGTCCCAGAGGATGAGGCCCATGTGCTCGGAGGGATAGTTGCTGACTCCCCAGACGAGGAATTCGCTCAGCGTGGTGGCCTCGCCCATGCTGGAGGGGGCGACGCTGCCGGCATCGTAGATCTGCCCGTCCTGAATGAGGTAGCGGCTGAGTTTGCGAGCGCTTACGGCGTTGTTGCGCCATGTGCGGGCTCCACCGGTCTCGACGACGAAGCGCACGTTGCTGCCGGTGCATCCGGAGAGCATCTCGTTGAGGTCTTTCGTGGCAGCGCCGCTCCGCGTCTCGAGGTCGGACCCGCAGAGGTAGACGAAGATGGTCCACGAGCCGTCGGCAAGGTTCGCGGGGCGTGTACCGCCGGGCTGCGAGCGCACGATCTCCAGGGTGTCGCTTGTCTGCTGTGCGCTCATGGAAATGCCCGTGGCAGCCCGCATGGGCAGCTCCTCGGGTTCTGCCAGGCCGCTGTCCTCCGCCGAGGTGGCCTGCACGGCAATGTCTGCCGAAATGTCTGCCGAGGGCTCGGACGGCGGGCTGGGGCGCTTCCACACCAGGAAGGCGATGAGGCAGAGCGCAAGCAGGGCGATGACGGCAATCGCGAGCTTTCGGTTGCTTCGGTGGGAAGACTTCTCGTCCATGTGTGTCGCTCCTTGTATGGCGTGCGTCTAGGAGAGGGCTGCCTTGATTGCCTGCAGCAATTCGGTGAGCTCATCTGAATCGGGGGAGGTGATGCCGACCTGTCCGATAACGAGCATGCCGCGGCTGAAGGAGATGGTGCAGCCGGCGAACTGCTCCCAGCTGAGATCGGCGGAACCCCCTTTGCCGTCCAGCAGGTGGAAGCCCGAGGACGAGAGCAGCACCCCTGCCGTTCGGAGGAGTGTGGACAGATTGGTGAAGACGTAGAGTTCCTCGTTTGCGGGCAGCTTGAACGCGCTGCGCAGGGCAGTGGCCGACCGTGCGAGCCCGTCTCCCCAGACGGTGCGCCGGAAGGCCTTCGCTCCCTTTGTCTCGACGTAATCGGAGATGACCTTCGCGACGCTTGGCTTTCCCACGGTCACGCCCGGCTTGACGGCGGCGCGCAACGTCCCCGTCCTGTGCACCGCGTCATCCGTGACCTTCTTGCGTCTCTTTCCGGATTCAGTTGCCATGTCTGTTCCCATGTGTCGTGGTCCGAGCGTATGTAATCAGTTTAGCCTACGCGTGTGGAATGGTGCACCGTTCCAGGAACGGCGTGGCCGAGCGAGGTTCTTTTCTCGGAAACCCAGCTGGCGTCATATCGTGCCTGCTTATCGAGTCGTGCTAAAAGTTAAGCTGCTTACAGGTTATCGTTAGGGTCGAGTCGTTGACACCGGCATTACGAGAGGGGAAACCTGAGATGGCCGAGAAACTGCGCGTTGGCGTCATCGGGGCGGGACGCTGGTCGAAGCGGGCGCACATGCCCGGCTGGGCGAGGAGCCCGCGACGAGGAGCTCGCACGCGAGGCCGCCGAGAAGTTCGGCGTCGCCGAGATCTCGACCGACGCCGAGGCGACGATCCGCCGCGAGGACCTCGGCGTCATCGATGTGTGCACCAACCTCGAGGGGCACGAGCCGCTCACCGCGCTCGCCATCGAGTGCGGCAGGCACGTGCTCGTCGAGAAGCCCGTCGCGGCAGACCACAAGCGCGTCAAGGAGCTCTCCGGGATCGCCAAGGCCAAGGGCCTCAAGACCAAGGCCGGCCTCACCTCCCGCTACGCGCCGGCCGTGCAGCACATGTTCGACCTCGTGCGCGAGGGCAAGATCGGCACGCCGTGGCTCTACAACGGCTACGAGCAGAACTCGCGGTGGCTCAATCCGTGGTACCCGCAGGACAAGCGCCTGTTCAAGGAGTATCCCACCGAGCCGCCCTGGGTCGGCGCCGACCCCGACCCCAAGGCGATCGAGGTCGCCTCGCTCGAGGGCCACGGCGCACCCACCATCGACATCGGCCTCGAGCTGATCGGCATCGGCGGCGGCATCGAGAAGCTCGTCTGCCAGATGGCGAACCTCCTGCACGAGCGTCGTCGTTTCGGTGATAGCGATCATATCGAGCCCATCAATTGGGACGATGCCGACATGTGGATAGCGCGCACGAGGAAGGGCAACCTTTTCTCGATGCAGACGTCCTTCGTCACTACGGGCAACTATCCCGGCATCACCGCATGGATCTACGGCGACCGCGGAGCCCTCAAGGCCACGCTCATCGCAGATCCCGAGACCGGCGCCATCCAGAAGCTCGAGTACGCTGACGGCTGGGCGACGCCCGACGCGGATGCTGCGGCCGTCAAATACCGCGAGCTCGAGATTCCCGACAGGTACTGGAACCCCGGCCATCAGGAGGGCGACGAATGGCCGACGGCGTTCTACGGCTGCCTCATCCAGAACATCCTCGAGGAGATTGCGTCCGGCGGCGAGAAGAACGAGGGCAACTTCGAGCAGAGCGCCCGCGTCCAGGAGCTCATCAACGCCGCGGAGCTGTCGCATCGCGAGGAGCGCTGGGTCTACCTGCCGCTCGAGGGATAGCGACTGCATGAGACACCGCTCCCCGGGAGCGGTGTCTCATTTCCCTCAGCATGCGGGGGGTTACCCCCGCTATTGCTCTGCTGATCCGGAATCGAGCTTGTGCCTGCGCTCTTCGAGATGCGGCATGATCACATCCCTGCAGATGAAGTCGATGATGGCGGCCAGCGGAATGGCGAGCAGAATCCCGACGATGCCCCACATGTTCCCGCACACGATGATGAAGACGAGGATCAACAGGCCTGAGACGCCCAACGAGTCCCCGAACAGCTTGGGTTTGATCACGTAGCCGTCCAGCGTCTGGAGGACGACCGAGAAGGCGACGAAGATGAGGGCATGCAGGGGATTGACCAGCAGCAGGATGAATCCGCCGATCACGGCGCCGATGACGGGACCGAACGTGGGGATGAGGTTGGTCACGGCAACGACCAGCGAGATGAGCCCCACGTACTGCATGCCGGTGCACGCCATGAACACGGCGTTCGCACCGCCGATGATGACCGCATCGAGGATGCTGAACACGATATAGCGTTGCAGGATGCCGTTGCAGCGCGTGAGGAAGCCCATGGCGACCTGGTAGCGCTTCTCGGGAAGCAGGGCCTGCAGGAATCGCTTAGCGCCGCTCTTGAGGGACTCCTTCGATGCGAGCAGGTACACCGAAAGCATGAACGCGAGCCCCCACATCATAAGGCCCTTGCCCGCGGTCACGGAAACGTTGAGGATGTCCTGCATGTTGTCCCCGGCGATTTTCAGCAGGTTGCTCATGAGGTTGCCCGACGTTCCCATGAACTCATCGAGGTTGATGTATTCCGCGATGCCCCATGTGTGGGAAAGCTGCACGAGGGCGGCGATGTATCCGTCCATATTGGTTGCGAGCATCGTGATGCTTTCGACAAGCTGCGGAACCAGGGTGCTCAGGATGAGGGCGAGGAACAGGACGAGTGCGAGCACTGCGAGGACGATCGATGCGAGCCAGCGGAGGTCGGGCTTCCTCATGTCCTTGAACACCGTGCGGTGGAAGAACATGGCGAGCGGGTTCAGGAGATAGGCGATCACGCAGCCCAGAAACGGGGCGCTGAAGAAGCCGAGGAACGTGGCCGCAACATCGAAAACGGTGTCGAGGTGCGTCAGAGCCACATACACAACGACCGCGATGCATGCTGCGACGGCATACGGATACCATTTCTTTTCGTGAAGCTTCTCCCTCATGGGGCCTCCTCCAATATCTTTATCAGCATTGTATGCCACCAAGAAGGAGCACGAATGCGGACGGCGTGGCCGTCGTTGCAAACGGCTCCGTGCTCGAGTGCCTGGCAATCGATAACAACGGCAATTTCAAATGCGTACCAATTTAACAAACATATGTTCTAGTATTGTGGTACACTGAACATGCAATGGATGGAGCGATGTAGAAGGCAAGCCCAGATAGGGAAGGCATGCATCGTGTACCGTCGCACGTTGTGACACTGCGGCTATACGGGGCCTAGGCTGTTGAGCCGGGCTTTCAATCCGCAGGCGGGCGTTCTCTTGCAGACAAGGTTGTTGATCGGCAATCGTCTGAAAGGAGACGCCCATGAATACTGCCAATATCGTCCTGTTCGAATCTGCCGACGGCGCCGTCACGCTTCCCGTTGAGCTCGATGCGTCGCACAACGAGGTGTGGCTAACGCAGTCGCAGATGGCCATACTGTTCGACACCTCGAAGCAGAATATCAGCCTGCATCTTTCAAACTGCTTTAAAGAGGGAGAACTTGAGGCGGACTCAGTTGTCAAGGAATCCTTGACAACTGCACTTGATGGGAAACGCTACAAGACCAAGTCATATTCCCTGGATGCGATCATCTCGGTTGGGTATCGCGTCAAGTCGCAACGCGGTGTTGAGTTTAGACGCTGGGCAACCGACGTCCTGCATCGATACATCGTCGAGGGCTATGCGCGCAATGATGCGCGCCTGCGCCAGCTCAGGCAGACGGTCGAGGTCATATCGCGCTTGCCGGAATCCGATGTTTCCGTGCGCCAGGTGCTCGAGATCGTCCAAAGCTATTCCCGAGCGCTTGATCTGCTCGACGATTACGATCACAAGGCTATCGCGCGTCCCGAGGGCACGGGTAATGCCTATGTGCTCACCTACGATGAGTGCCGTGAGGTCATTGCCAACATGCGCTTCGGCTCCGAATCCAGTCTCTTCGGGGTCGAGAAGGATGAGTCGTTTCAGGCCAGCATCGGCGATATCAATGCGGGGTTCGGTGGACAGGAGGCATATCCCACGGTGGAGGAGAAGGCGGCGAACCTGCTCTACTTCATCGTGAAGAACCACAGTTTCCTCGATGGCAATAAGCGTATCGCGGCTGCGCTCTTTCTTTACTACCTCAACTGCAACGGGCCGCTCTATTCCGATGCGGGGAAGAAGAGGTTGGCAGACGAGGTTCTCGTAGCAATAACCATCATGATTGCCGAGTCGAGGCCCGATGAGAAGGAGGCGATGGTAAGCCTGGTCATGAACTTCCTCTGCGGATAGGGCTCGAGGACGATGCCTCGCGGGTATTATCCGAGGAGCATATGGAAAAGCGCCAATGCGGCAACTGTGGCAAGCGGAACCCAGACGGTGTCGTTCCCATCCTTCGATGCGAGCTCTACGAGGGCGGAGATCGCCGCCGTGGGTACGCATACCGAGAAGGCCAGGGCGGGGGAGACTCCTTTGAGCACCGTGAAGATCCCAAATCCGCAGATGAGCGCCGAGAGGAACATGGCACAAGTGCCTTCCCAGGTCTTCTCGCCGTCCGCGATGGGCAGCTTCACGACGTGCTTGCCAAAGTAGATGCCCACGAGCGCCGCCGCTGCGTCGCCGATGCCCCACATGAGGATGGCGGCCGCGGCGATGGCGCGCTCGCCGGCGAGGCCCCAACCGAGCGCGACGGCCACGGCCTCCCCGACAAAGAGGAGCATCAGGCTGCGCTTGATCTCGCCGGGCTTCTTCTGCACGAACACGTCGTCGTATGCGGCAACGTCCTTCTCGGCGATGGCGAGGATGGGATAGACCACGATTGCGAAGAGCACCATCGTGAGGCTCGCCGCCTGCCACGAAGCTGCCTCAGCTACGAGGAACGCGGAGCTCCCGAACGCGATGGCATGGAGGAGCTTGCGGAAGATGGGTTTGGGAATCTTGACGAGGAGGTAGAGGAGGATGAGCACGATAGCCCAGGGGATGATGAGCGCGAGGAAGCGCAGCGAGCAGAGGATGGTGTCGCGAACTAGGGGGATTGTCGAGAGCACGTCCCAATAGTGCAGGATAAGCATGCACCCGCCAAGCACCGTGAGCACGGCGCCCGTGACAAGCCCCGCCGTGCGGTTCTCCACGCGATTTGCGAAGCGCGCCGATCCCAGCGAGAAGATTGTCGCCGTGACGGCGCAGATAGCAAGCGCCTCTGCACGCTCCGTCACGATGGCGGGGTGGATGAGGATGTGGCTTACGCTGGCGATGAGCGCGGTGAACGTCATGATGAACGTGCTCGTGCCCACGGCGCTCTTAAGGTCCATGTGCAAAAAGACCGTGAACACCACGAGCATCATCATGCCGCCGCCCGTGCCCACGAAGCCCGTTCCGAAGCCGATGGTGAGGCCAAAGAAGAGCGAGATGGCGATGCCCTTTGCATCGAGCTTCTCACCATGCGCGGCGGTGTCCTCTCGCGTGGTATCGGGCTTCACGAGGAAGCGGATGCCGATGAAGAACGTAAGGAAGAGCGTGAAGGCGCCAAGTACCACGTTGCCGGCGAGCCATGCTGCATAGGAGCCCACCGTGCACATGCAGATGATGCACGCGAGCATGATCCAACCGCGCTTGAGGTCGATGTTGCCATGGCGCCAATAGGTCCACGTGGTGACTGCGGAGCCGAGGATGTCCGAGGCCAGTGCGATGGCCGTTGCCTGGTATGCGCCCGTCTCGCCCGCGAACGAGGGACAGAGCGTGATGAGCACGGGAACCATTACGGTGGCTGCCGAGAGCCCGGCGAGGCCGGTGCCGATGCCCGCGAGCGCGGACGCGAGTATGAGGAGGATTGTCTCCAAGAGCAGCCCATTATGAGAAACGATGCCGGTTTGGGAACATATTAGCGTATGGATATCGCGGTATGATACGTGATGGTATCGAACAGCTCCTCGCTGCATCAAAGAATCTGAGAGGCGGTCGAATTCATGAACGCAAGCATCTCGCTGCTCCTCGACGAAATCGGCGCTCGGGACGCCAAGGTGTTCGACTACCGCGACGATGTGGACGAGACGCCATTTGACGTGTCGTGCGTTCAGGAGCTTGTCGATCCAGAGGCTGTTAGCCTTGACCCTGCCGTGCTCTACGTTGCCGACAAAGCTGCGCTTGCATCCATGACGGGAGGGCTGTGGGGCATGTCCGTCGCCTTTGCGGGGGATATGCCTGCGGCCGAGGCGCTTGCACCGGCGGAAAGCTGCCGCGTCGTGTGCGTGCCGGGCTACACGAGCGCAGGTGAGCTCCTCAACGCTTTGATCGGTGCCGGCCGCGCCATCGACGACCTCGATGCCCGCCTCATCTGGGCGTCGCTCGAGAAGGACCCGCTCGGGGCCATGCTTCCCATCATGGCAAAATACTTGCATGAGCCCCTGCTTGCAACGGATGCCGACGACGTTCTCGTCGCGTTTGCCGCCCCAGATGGGCTCGAGGTAACCGACGAGGTTTTCCGCCATATCGTCAAGCACAACTGCATCCTTGCCGATACCCCGCTGTACGACAGCTTCCTATCATCCCTGCCTGCGGGAAACGTGTTGCGATCGACTGTTCCCGTCGTGAGCGTTCCCGACAGCGACCGGGAGTATCTCAACGCCATGGTGCTCCGCGAGGGCGAGCCCCTGATCAACATCATCATGAGCAACGAGGGCGGACCGTTCTCCATCAAGTCCCGCGATGCGTTGCTGCGCCTCAAGCTGCTCGTCGAGCGCGCGGTGCTCGCCGGCAGCCCGCTGGGGTTCCCGCCTTCCGATACCGACTCATGCGTACGGCGCCTCCTCGAGCACATCTATGTGCGCGAGGAGATCATCGAAGGCTATCTCCGCAAGCGCGGATGGCGTGTGGACGACCGCTATGTCTGCGCGCTTCTCCAGCCCGAGGGCTCCAGCGGCATCGCCAAGCTGCCCTTCCTTGCAAGGCAGCTCCGTTCCGGCATGATGAGGGATTCCGTCGTGCTCGTGCACGGTGCGGAGGTCGCATGCGTAACGCGTGCCGAAGAGCGAAACTACGACGTTGCGAAGATCTCCGCCGACCTGGAGTCCATCACGGTGCGCTTCGATGCGAAGATGGGCGTGAGCTGCCCCTTCCATGACTTCAGGGAGCTGAAGCGCTACTACGACAGCTGCCGGACAGCCATCTCCTACGGAGAGCAGGAGAACCCTCCCCGCAAGGTGTCCTTCTTCGACGACTATGCCGCGCGCCACCTCGAGAAGGCCCTCTTCAACCGCTCGATCAACGAGGTGCTGCTCGACGCTCGTGCCGTTGAGATCAAGCGCCATGATGACGAGCAGGGGCAGAGCCTCCTCCAGACGCTCCTGGTCTATCTGGAGTGCGGTCAGAACAAGACGGTCGCCGCCAAGCAGCTCTTCATCCATCGCAACACGCTCGTCTACCGTATCGGCCTGATCGAGAAGGTCGCCGGAATCGATCTCTCGTCCCTCGATGCGGACCGCCTCTTCCATCTCATGTATACCTGCCGCTATCTGCTGAGCAGAGGGTAGGAAATCGGTAAAAGGGAGCTGCAAACCATACAACGCGCATACTCAATTGTGAGTATGCAGTCGACTAAAGCGCATGTGGCTGATTGTTTGCCGCTTGTGCATATCTTACAAAACGCTTTTCCCTACTTAGTTTGTTTGGCTCTTGTTAGAACCTGACGTGTACTGCGAGAATAACTGTACAGAGATTTACCGATGCATTGTTCGGTTCTCGTCCCGCACAGTCTGTAAAAGGGCGTCCGCCCATAACAAGAAGGGGTTCACGATGGCAGAGATCAAGAGCGATATCGAGATCGCGCAGGCAGCGACGATGCTTCCCATCAGCGAGATCGCGGCGAAGGCCGGCCTCACCGAGGACCAGCTCGAGCACTACGGCAAGTACAAGGCCAAGGTCGACATCCACTCGATGAAGGATATGCCCTCCAAGGCGAAGCTCATCCTCGTCACCGCCATCAACCCCACGCCTGCGGGCGAGGGCAAGACCACCACGTCCGTCGGCCTCGCCGACGCGCTGAACCTCACCGGCCGCAAGGCCATGCTGTGCCTGCGCGAGCCGTCCCTCGGCCCCGTGTTCGGCGTCAAGGGCGGCGCTGCGGGCGGCGGCTACGCCCAGGTCGTCCCCATGGAGGATATCAACCTGCACTTCACCGGCGACTTCCACGCCATCGGCGCCGCCAACAACCTCATCGCCGCCATGCTCGACAACCACATCAAGCAGGGCAACTCCCTCAACATCGACCCGCGCCGCATCGCATGGCGCCGCTGCGTCGACATGAACGACCGCCAGCTCCGCAACGTCGTCGACGGCATGGGCGGCATCGGCGACGGCGTGCCCCGCCAGGACGGCTTCGACATCACCGTTGCCTCCGAGGTCATGGCCGTGTTCTGCCTGGCCACCAGCCTCGAGGACCTCAAGGCGCGCCTCGGCCGCATGGTCATCGCCTACACCTACGACAAGAAGCCCGTCACCGTCTCCGACATCAAGGCGGAGGGCGCCTGCACCGCGCTGCTCAAGGACGCCATCAAGCCCAACCTCGTCCAGACGCTCGAGAACAACCCCGCGTTCGTCCACGGCGGCCCGTTCGCCAACATCGCCCACGGCTGCAACTCCGTGATGGCCACCACCACCGCCATGAAGATGGCCGACTACGTCGTGACCGAGGCCGGCTTCGGCGCCGACCTGGGTGCCGAGAAGTTCCTCGACATCAAGTGCCGCGCCACGGGCCTCACCCCCAGCGCCGTCGTGATCGTCGCCACCGTCCGCGCCCTCAAGCACAACGGCGGCGTCGCCAAGGCAGACCTCGGCAAGGAGAACCTCGAGGCGCTCGAGGCCGGCCTGCCCAACCTGCTCCAGCACGTCGACAACATCAAGAACGTCTACGGCCTGCCCTGCGTCGTCGCCATCAACGCATTCCCGACCGACACCAAGGCCGAGCTCGACCTCGTCGAGGCCAAGTGCAAGGAACTCGGCGTCAACGTCGCGCTCTCCGAGGTGTGGGCCAAGGGCGGCGAGGGCGGCCGCGCGCTCGCCGACGAGGTCGTGCGCCTCTGCGACGAGCCTGCCGACTTCCGCTTCTCCTACGAGCTCGACCAGTCCATCCAGGGCAAGCTGCACGACATCGCCCACAAGATCTACCACGCCAAGCACATGCTCCTGCTCCCCGCGGCCGCCAAGAAGGCCAAAGAGCTCGAGGACCTCGGCTTCGGCGGGCTGCCCATCTGCGTCGCCAAGACCCAGTACAGCTTCTCCGACGACCCGACGCTGCTCGGCGCCCCGCACGACTTCACGCTCAACGTGCGCGACCTGCGCGTCTCCGCGGGTGCCGGCTTCATCGTCGCCTACACTGGCGACATCATGACGATGCCGGGCCTCCCCAAGGTCCCCGCCGCCGAGAAGATCGACGTCACCGAGGACGGCAAGATCGTCGGCCTGTTCTAAACGCACTGGTGGTAGGCCGTCGCGCTCTCCCGTGCTCGAACAGTCCTCGCTTCGCTGCGGAACTGCGCGCGGGAGAGGGCGGCGGCCCCCATCGGATCAGAACCCAGTCCCAAACCCGAGAAACCGGCAAGGAAGTCAACCATGGCTGAACCTCTCACGAACCTGAGCTGCACCGAGTTTGCCGCGGTGCTCGCCGCCAAGCAGTCCGTACCTGGAGGCGGCGGAGCGGCCGCGCTCGTGGGCGCCCTCGGCGCCGCGCTCTGCTCGATGGTGGGCAACTTCACCACCGGCAAGAAGACCTACGCCGCCGTCGAGGATGATGTGCAGCGCATGCTTGCCGATGCGGAGGAGGTGCGTCTGCGTCTCATCGACCTCGTCGCCGATGATGCCACCGCGTTCTTCCCGCTCTCCCAGGCATATGCCATCCCCAAGGAGGACCCGTCCCGCGCCGAGACCCTCGAGGCAGCGACGAAGGCCGCCTGCAAGGCTCCCTACGAGATGATGGTCGAGATCGCCAAGTCCATCGAGCTCCTCGAGGAGATGGGGGAGAAGGGTTCCAAGATGCTCGTCTCCGACGTGGGCTGCGGTGCGCTGTTCGCCCGCGCGGCCCTCGAATCGGCGAGCATGAACGTGTTCGTGAACACCAAGACGCTCAAGGACCGTGTCTGGGCGGAGGATCTCGAGAGCAGGTGCGATGCGCTGCTCTCCGAGTACATCCCGCGCGCAGAGGCGTGCGCCCAGTCCGTTATGACCCGCATCCGCGGCTGATCGATCCGCTTCCTCACGTAGGGGAGTATCCCCGAAGTGATGAAGCGGGAATCTGAGAGGAGATGCCAGATGGCGAAAGAACTGCGCGGAAAGCCCGTTGCCGACGCCCTCACCGAGAAGCTCATCCCCCGCGCGGCGGCGCTCGCTGAGCAGGGCAACACCCCCAAGCTTGCGATCCTGCGCGTCGGTGCCCGCGACGACGACCTCTCCTACGAGCGCGGCGCCCTCAAGCGCTGCGCGTCCCTCGGCATCGAGGTCGAGTCCATCGTGCTCGACGCCGACTGCACCCAGGACGAGCTCATGGCCGCCATCGAGCGCATCAACTCCGATGAGACGATCCACGGATGCCTGATGTTCCGCCCGCTGCCCAAGACGCTCGACGAGGCGGCGGCCTGTGCTGCCCTCGACCCCTCCAAGGACGTCGACTGCATCACCTCGGGCTCGCTCTACGGCGTCTTCGCCAACCGCCCGGTGGGCTTCGCGCCCTGCACCGCCGAGGCCGTCATCGAGCTCCTCGGCTTCTACGGCTATGACCTGACGGGCGCCAGGGCGACGGTCGTCGGCCGCTCGCTCGTCATCGGCAAGCCCGTCTCGATGATGCTGCAGGCCAAGAACGCCACCGTCACCATGTGCCACACCCGCACCAAGGACCTCGCGGCCGAGTGCGCCAAGGCGGAGATCCTCGTCGTCGCCGCGGGCCATATCGGCACCGCAGGCGCGGCATCCGTCGCCCCCGGCCAGGTCGTCATCGACGTGGGCATCAATTGGGACGACAAGAACAACAAGCTCGCCGGCGACGTGCTCTATGATGAGGTCGCTCCGATCGTCGACGCCATCACGCCCGTTCCCGGCGGTGTCGGATCAGTGACCACCGCCATCCTCGCCAAGCACGTCATCGAGGCGGCCGAGAGAAGGGCCTAGCATGACCACGAACCTTTCGTACAACACCATCGACAAGCCCCGCATCGAGGCGGCGATCCGCGAGTTCCTCATCGGCATCGGCGAGGATCCCGACCGCGAGGGCCTCGAGGGTACGCCGGACCGCGTGGCCCGCGCCTGCGAGGAGATCTTCGGCGGCATGCAGGAGGATCCGAGCTTCCACCTCCTGCGCCAGTTCAACGAGCCCGGCAACGAGGACATGGTCATCGTGAAGGACATCCCCTTCGCGTCGATGTGCGAGCATCACCTGCTGCCGTTCACCGGCCGTGCGCACATCTGCTACCTTCCCAGCGAGGGCAAGCTCACCGGCCTCTCCAAGCTCGCGCGCTGCGTGAGCGGCTATGCGCGGCGTCCGCAGCTCCAGGAGCGCCTCACCAACCAGATCGCCGACGCCATCGAGGAGCGCCTCCATGCGCGCGGCGTCCTCGTGGTGCTCGAGGCGGAGCACACCTGCATGTGCATGCGCGGCATCCGCGCCGCGGGATCCGTCACCGTCACGTCCGCGGTGCGCGGCTTCCTCAAGAGCGACCTCAAGGCCCGCGAAGAGGCCCTCAACCTGATTGGAGTCTAACCGTGCTGACCCCCGCTGAGATCGAGGTCTCCGCCGAGAAGATCGGCCAGGCCAAGGCGAACCTCGCGCTTCCCAAGGCGTTCGTCCTCGGGTGCATGGCCGGCTTCTACATCGGCCTCGGCGCCACGTTCATGCTTATCGTCAAGGCAGACTCAACCCTCTCCTTCGGCATCTCGTCCGTGCTGGGCGGCCTCGCGTTCTCGCTCGGGCTCTTCCTCGTCCTCGTCGCCGGCGCGGAGCTCTTCACGGGCAACTCGCTCATGGCCATCGGCCTGCTGTCCAGGAAGTACGACCTCAAGCGCATGCTCTCCCGTTGGACGGTCGTCTACGCCGGCAACCTCGTCGGTTCGCTTCTGCTCGCGCTCATCCTCCATCTGGCCGCCTTCCGCACGCTTGGCGGCGGTGCGGTGGGGGAGGTCGCGGTCTCGATCGCCGCCGCCAAGGCGGGTCTCGCCCCCAGCGCCGTGTTCTTCCGCGGCATCCTCTGCAACATCCTCGTCTGCCTCGCGGTGTGGATGAGCTTCGCCGGCACCACGGTCGCCGACAAGTTCTTCGCCGCGGCCGTGCCCGTTGCGGGATTCGTGGCCTGCGGGTTCGAGCACTGCATCGCCAACATGTTCTTCATCCCCTTCGGCATGCTCACCCAGGGCGCCATCGGGCTCGATTCCGTCACCATGGCGGGCATGGTTCAGAACATCGCCCTCGCCACCGCGGGCAACATCGTGGGCGGCGCCCTCATGGTCGCCTGCGCCTACTGGTTCGTCTATGGGAAGAAGGCCAAGCGATGAGCGAGCCCTACAGCGTTCCCTTCGAAATCCCCGCGCTCTCGTACGAGGGCGCGCTCGCCGTTCTCCACGATGTGCTCAAGTTCGGCATTTGCCCCCTGCTCGAGACCGTCGAGGACATGCTGCACGAGCTGGGAGATCCCGACAGCCGCTTCGAGGCGATCCAGATCGCCGGCACCAACGGCAAGACCTCGACCTCGCGCTACACCGCCGCCATCCTCATGGCGGAGGGCTATCGCACGGCGCTCTACACGAGCCCCGAGCTCGTCTCGTACACCGAGCGCATGGAGGTCCAGGGCGCGCCCGTCTCCGAGGAGCGGTTCGCGCGCGGCATCTCCGCTGCCAAGACGGCGGGGGAGCGCGTGAACGCGCGACGCGCCGAGGCGGGGGAGCGTCCGTACGACATCACCGAGTTCGACCTGCTCACGGTGGCCGCCTGCGTGGTCTACGCCGAGGAGGGCGTCGACGTCGCCGTGCTCGAGTGCGGCATGGGCGGCCGCTGGGACGCCACGAGCGCTGTCAAGAGCATCAGGTCCGTCGCCGTGACCGGTGTGGGACTCGACCACATGCACGTGCTCGGCGATACCGTCGAGGCCATCGCCGCCGAGAAGGCCGCCATCATCAAGACCGGCCGCACCTGCGTGCTCGGCGTCGGCACCGCCGCGCCCGCATCCGTCGAGGACGTCTTCCTCGATCGGTGCGCGGAGCAGGGCGTCGTCCCCACGCTCCTCGTCCCGCAGGTCCTCTCCGACGCCGAGGGCGAGATGCTTCCGGGCGAGCTGCGGGCCCACGGGGGCCTTCCCCATGCGAGCTTCATCGTGACCGACCGCCCGCATCGCATCGGCGACCCGCTCGTGCTCGATGTCGCCACCACCCGCGCGACGTACCCGTCGCTCGAGGCGTGCAAGCCCGGTTACCAGGCGGCCAACATCGCCTGCGCCGTCTGCCTCGCCGAGGACTACCTCGGCCGTGCCATCGATCCCGAGAAGCTCCGCGCCGCCGTCGCATCCTGCCCCACGCCCGGCCGCTTCCAGCTCCTGCGCCAGGAGCCGCCCGTCCTCATCGATGCCTGCCACAACCCGCAGTCGGTCGAGACGTTCCTCACGGCCGTACGCGCGGTCGAGCCAGAGGTCTCCGGCCGCCCACTGCTCCTCTGCGCGGTCCTCGCCGACAAGGACGTGCGCGGCATCGTCGAGATCCTCGCGCATGAGTTCCCGCGCGTCGCCTGCACCCGTACGAGCTCGCACCGCGCGCTGCCAGCCGAGGAGCTCGCCGGACTCTTCCGCGAGGCGGGCGCCGATGTCATCGGCGTCTATCCGACGGTCGAGGGGGCCGTCGAGGCGCTTGCGGGGGAGGCATATGTCGCCTGCGGGTCGATCACGCTCGCGGGTGCCGTCGCGGGGATCCTCGCCTGAACCGAACCCGCACCCTGCCCAATCGACACATTCTGTGGAGAAATGCACGAGGGCGTGTGCTCTGCTACAATCTAGTTTTGTATGTGGCACTTCGTTTAGGCTATGCGCTAAGGAGCACCTCAAATGCAAGAACTTCTCGATCAGCTGATCACGCCCGAAGTACGTATGGTCCTGTACCTGATGGTCGCCTGCGTGGTCATGCTCTACGTGCTTTCCATCGTCTACGTCATCCGCGATGCCCAGCGCCGTGGCGCCGAGCCTTGGTGGATGTGGGCCGTCATCTCCGTCATCCCCGTGGTGGGCCTGCTCGCCTACGTCATCCTCCGTCCCAGCTCCTACCTCATCGACCGTGAGGAGCAGGACCTCGACATCGCGCTGCGCGAGCACCAGCTCTCGCACTACGGCATCTGCCCCAAGTGCGGCGCTCCCATCGACCGCGATTTCGTGGTGTGCCCGATCTGCAACACCCAGGTGCGCAACGTGTGCCCCACCTGCCACCGCCCGCTGAACGCCGATTGGAAGGTCTGCCCGTATTGCAGGACCCGCATCCAGTAATATAGTTGGTTGTGTAGTGTCGGATTCTTCATGGGGTCGCACTCGGCGGCCCCATGTTCGTAAAGGGAGAAGGGATCGCCCATGTTCTGTTCGTATTGCGGTGCACAGCTTCCCGATGGTGCGGCGTTCTGCTCTCATTGCGGCAAGCCCGTCGCAGCCCCCGTCCCGGAGCCCGTCGTCGAGGCTGTCGAGGAGATCGCCGAGCCCGTCGTCGAGACCGTCGAGGAGGTTGCAGCTCCTGTCGCCGAGGCCGTCGAGGAGGTCGCAGCCCCCGTCGTCGAGACCGTCGAGGAGGTTGCAGCTCCTGTCGCCGAGGCCGTCGAGGAGGTCGCGGCGCCTGTCGTCGAGGCCGTCGAGGAGGCTCCCGAGGCCGTCAGCGCCGATGTCGAGGATGCCCTCGCGCGCCTGAGGGCAGAGATGGAGGCCGCTGGCGAGCTGCCCACGTCTTCCGTCGCCGAGCCCGTCGTCAAGGCCGCCGAGCCCGAGGTCGCAGCCCCCGTCTTCGAGGCTGCAGCTCCCGCCGTCGCCGAGGTCGCCCCGGTCGTTCCCGTGGCCCCCGCCGCAGAGCCCGCGAGCTATGTCGAGCCCACGCCCGCTCCTGCTCCTGCGCCTGCCGCGCCGCAGCCCACCTACACCCCTGCTCCGCAGCCTGCCTATACGCCTGCTCCGCAGCAGTCCTACACGCCGGCCCCGCAGCCTGCCGCCCAGTCCTACACGCCGCAGCAGGCCTACACGCAGCCGACCCAGTCCTATACGCCGCCCGCGCCTACCGGCCAGCCTGCGCCCAACTATTCCTATCAGCCCGTGGCCACCTCGGTCGCCGGCGCCAAGCCCGCCAAGAAGTCGCCTCTCGCCAAGATCGCGATCGGCGTCATCGCGCTCGCCCTCGTCGGCTTCATCGTCTTCTCGCTCTTCGGCGGAGGCGGCAAGAAGCCCAGCGGCGGCAGCAGCTCCGGCGGCGGCTCCAGCAACCCCGTCGTGACCCCCACCGACGGCGGCGGCTCCACCACGCCTTCGACCCCCGCTCCCACCAGCGGATATGACACGGTCGATTCCAAGGCCAACCCCACGTTCTACACCATGCTCGAGACCGATGGCGAGAATCTCATCAACGTCATCGAGACCGAGGGCGGCTTCTCCTGGAAGAGCGACAACCTCTGGTGGCTGTCCCCCGACGGCAACGATGCCTTCTACGTGATGGGCAAGGACGACTACGAGTTCACCCGCACCGAGATCGGGAGCCTGCCCGCCAATGGCAAGGGAACCCCGTGCGTCTACGTCCTCGTGGTCGACGACCGCGATTACAGCTCCATGAGCGACGTCATCGACAAGCTCTGCAATATCTCACTCGACGATTCCGTGTTCGTCGATGACGAGGGCCTCGGCATGGCCATGGTCACCACCCCGTCGGGCGCGACCGACCTCGTCGTCATCACCTACATCGAGGATCCCGGCCTCTACCGCGTCAACATCTTCAACGAGGACGCCATCGCCGCGGGCGTGTTCGAGGACGCCTTCGATGTCGAGGGCTCCACGGCCACCGAGGTCTGGCACAACATCATGGACTAACCCTGTTCCATCGGACGGGGGCCTTCCGCCCGCAGGCGGAGGGCCCTTGTTCTTGCACTGGCAACCTGCACGGCAGAGGAAGCGAAGCACATGAAAGTCCTGTACAACGACGGCACGATCGCCGAATGCGCTCCCGAGGAGGAGCTGCACATCATCCGCCACAGCGCCGCGCACATCATGGCGCAGGCTATCAAGCGCCTCTATCCCGAGGCCGACTTCGGCTACGGCCCCGCCACCGAGAACGGCTTCTACTACGACATCGACCTGCCCGAGGGCGTCAAGATCAGCGAGGACGATTTCCCCGCGATCGAGGCGGAGATGCGCAAGATCGCCAAGGAGAACCTCAAGGTCGAGACGTACGAGCTCCCGCGCGACGAGGCCATCGCCCATATGGCCGAACGCGGCGAGAAGTACAAGGTCGAGCACATCGGAGACCTTCCCGAGGACGCCCGCATCACCTTCTACAAGCAGGGCGAGTACGTCGACATGTGCGTCGGCCCCCACATCACCTACACCAAGGCACTGAAGGCCTTCAAGCTCACTGGCGTCTCCGGCGCCTACTGGAAGAACGACGCCGCCAATAAGATGCTCACCCGCATCAACGGCATCGCGTTCCCCACCAAGGAGGAGCTCGACGCGCACCTCGCCCTCATCGAGGAGGCGAAGAAGCGCGACCATAGGCGCATCGGCCAGGACATGGGCCTGTTCATGTTCGCCGACGAAGGACCGGGCTTCCCGTTCTTCCTTCCCAACGGCATGCTCCTCCGCAACGCCCTGATGGAATACTGGCGCGAGGTTCACCATGCCAACGGCTATGACGAGATCTCCACGCCCATCATCCTGAACCGTGTGCTCTGGGAGACCTCCGGCCATTGGGACCACTACAAGGAGAACATGTACTTCACGAAGATTGACGAGGAGGACTACGCGGTCAAGCCCATGAACTGTCCGGGCTCGGTGCTCGTCTACCGCAATCGCCCGCACTCCTACCGCGATCTGCCGCTGCGCTATGCGGAGTGCGGCTTGGTGCACCGCCACGAGATGCGCGGAGCCCTTCATGGCCTGTTCCGCGTGCGCTGCTTCACGCAGGATGATGCTCACCTCTACATCACGCGCGAGCAGATCGCGAGCGAGGTCGTTAACGTGGCGAACCTCATCATCTCCGTGTACAAGAAGTTCGGTTTCCCATTCCACGTCGAGCTCTCCACCCGTCCCGAGGATTCCATGGGATCCGACGAGGACTGGGAAGCCGCTACCAACGGCCTCGTCAATGCTCTCGACATCCTTGGCATGGACTATGTCATCAATGAGGGCGATGGCGCCTTCTACGGCCCCAAAATCGACTTCCATCTGGAGGATTGCCTTGGGCGCACATGGCAGTGCGGCACCATCCAGCTCGATTTCCAGATGCCCCATAACTTCGGCCTCGAATACACCGCGGCGGATGGGTCAAAGAAGGAGCCCATCATGATCCACCGCGTGGTCTTCGGATCCGTCGAGCGCTTCATCGGCGTGCTCACCGAGCACTATGCCGGGAAGTTCCCCACGTGGCTTGCACCCTGCCAGGTCAAGGTCCTTCCCGTCTCCGAGAAGACGCGCGCCTATGCCGATGAGGTCGCCGGAAAGCTCGCCGCTGCGGGCATTCGCGTGAAAGTCGATGCGCGCGACGAGAAAATCGGGTATAAGATTCGCGAGGCGCGTTCGCTCGACCGTGTGCCCTACATGCTCATCCTCGGCGAGAAGGAGGCCGAGGCCGGCAACGTCTCGGTGCGCGATCGCAGCAACGAGACTGTGCAGAAGGACCTCGATGCGTTCATCGCGGAGCTTCATGACGAGATCTCGGCGCGCGAGGGCTAGATTCCAGCGATTGGAGCACACTATGGATTTCAAGATGGACGAGCTCAAGGATAAGGCGGTCGGCTTCGCGGACAAGGCAAGCGAGGCTGCGGGCGATCTGGTCGACAAGGCCAAGCTCGCCGCGCCGGGCGTCAAGGATGCCGCCCAGGGCGTCGCCGCCATGGCTGCCGAGGCTGCAGGCGACCTCGTGGAGAAGGCCAAGGCTGCCGCTCCCGACGTCATCGACGGCGCCAAGGACATCGCCGGCAAGGCCGCTGTGGCCGCTGCCAGCGCGATCTCCAGCGCCAAGGACTTCGTCGAGGAGGCCACGGGCAAGGACCTCGACGGCGACGGCAAGGTCGGCAAGGGCGAGTAGGCCCATCAGCACGTATCGACGGGCCCCGGCAGTGCCGGGGCCCTTTCTTTAAGGAGACACGGCATGACCATGCGGACGGCTCGCTTCATCGAGTTCGATGGCAGCGCGGAGGAGCTCTCGCTGGAACTCTTCGGCGTGGCGCCGCATGTCCTGCTCGGCGGGACGCCGCTCGCTGTCGCCGCGCCTCCCGAGCACGCCGTCATCGATGTCTCGCTGCCCACTGCATGGGGTGCGATTATCTCCCGGTTCAGGCCGCGCTCCGTGGTCGAGCATCTTGCGCGCAGGCTCGACGATCCCGGCACCGGGCTCTTCGCCATCTGGACCGATGAAGCAGGTGTCGGTTTCGAGGATGACGGTCTGGCCTTGGAGCTCGGGGCCTGCCTTCCCAGGCTTCGATCCGAGAACGACAACGCCGCAACGATCGCGAGCTACCTCGTCTGCCATCCCGAGGTGGCGGAGGTCTTCTACCCGGGTCTCAAGACGGACGATGGTTTCGCCCTCGCCGCGCAGATCCTCGCAAACGGCTTCGGAAACACCATCGAGTACTCCACGGAAGATGACGGGACCATCCGCCGCATCCATGCGACGGCGGGGGACATCTTCGACCAGATCGAGGAGCTCGAGCGGTCCCTTTGAGGCTCATCAACTTCGAATTGACACTTTTGGGATAAAACGAGCGCGGGAAACTATCCCAAATGTGTCAACTCGAGGGTTTGCGGTCTAGCCCTCGAGCTTCTTGGCGCCGTTCAGGGCCATGTTGCCCACCACGACGCTCACCGCGCAGCTCACGGCTCCGATGGCGAGCACGGGGATGTAGCCGAGCGGACCCTCGGCGATGAGGCCCCAGAGCGGGCTTCCGATGACGGCGAAGCCGGCGCCGAATGCCGAGACGCGCGACGTGATGACCGTGTAATCCTTCGAACCGAAGCAGCTTCGGACGAGCAACGACGTCTCGATTGCCGTTGCGGCGTAGCACACGCCGAGAAGCACCGCGCCGACGTACATGAGGGTGAGCTGGGCGGGGAAGACGAGAAGCATGGCAAGGCCCGCGATGCCCGCGATGCCCGCCACGATGACGCCGAGACGCACGGACTTATCGTTGATGAACCCGAGCGCGAGCAGGCCGAGGACGTTGCCCACCTGCACGATCGCCATGATGATGCCGGAGGCGTCCGCGACGTCGGGGAAGGCGGAGCGCAGGGATTCCGCATAGCTCGGGATGAACGAGTTGATGGTCTGGATGACCGTGTTCATGATGATGAAGATCACGATGAGCTTGAACACGCCCGTCTTGAGGGCGATGTCCGCGGGCACGCCCTCGCCGGTTGCCACCTCATCGACATCGGGGTCGTCCGCCCCGTACTTCTCGAGGCCCTTGTCCTCCGGCTTGTTGCGGATGACGAAGATCGTGAAGGGGAGGATGCCTGCCATGACGAGGCATCCGAACAGCAGGTACGCGCTGCGCCATCCCTCGGGACCGCTGCGGATGATCTCGGTTCCGATGGGGTTGAAGATCGCCCCGATGACGCCCGAGAACGACATGCAGAGTCCGATGAGAAATCCCACGCGCTTGGCGAACCACGAGTTGATGAGCGTGGGGACCACCAGATAGACGAAGGGCGTCATGCCCACGCCCATGGTGAAGCCGAGCACGTAGAAATGCCACACGGCACGGCACTGGGACATGAGGGCGTAGCTCCCGCCGAGGAGGATCGCGCAGATGGAGAGCGGGATGCGCAGGTCCATGCGGCCCATCAGCTTGCCGATGAAGGGGAGGGACACCGTGATCGCGATGTTGAAGACAGACATGTAGAGCACGAGCTGCGCGGTGGGGACGCCGAAATAGTCGCTCACTGGGGTGAAGAAGATACCTTGGCAGGCGTACATGAAGCCCAAGGCGACGCTGGCCATCACCATGGCGGCAAGCGCGATCATATAGGCGTAATGGAAGCCTGATTTGCCCCTGGGCATGCTATCTGCCATACGAACCTCACAATTATTCGGCGAACGTCACATATTTAGGCGCTAACCTTTTCAATCTACCACAGATTCAAAAACGTGTATTACAGTTCATAACGTATACGTACGCATGATCATGTGCATGATCGTTCCGGGAGGGAAGCATGTTCGATATCATCCTCATCTCTCATGGCCCGCTCTCGAAGGCCATCCTCGAGTCCGCGCAGCTCATCTGCGGCGAGCAGGAGAACGTGAAGACGTTCGGACTGTATCTGGGCGATTCGGTGGACACGTTCCGCAATCAGGTGCGCGCCGCCATCGAGGAAAGCCTCTCCCGCGGCGATCTGCTCGTCCTGACCGACATCCAGTCGGGAAGTCCCTTCAACGTGACCTGCGCCGCTATGGGAGACTACAAGTTCCGCCACATCACCGGCATGAACCTCCCCATGGTCATCGAGGCCTTCACGAGCCGCGACTACATGAGCTGCGACGAGCTCGCCAACAGCCTTATGGCCGTCGGTGCCATGAGCGTCGTGAACGTCAACAAGCTTCTCGACGACTATCTTGACATCGAAGACTAGCGACCGGTGCATCGACGCTTTCCTCGCCCCCTGCAGACCAGGGGGCGTTTCTTTTCTACTCACATATAGTTTTGTCCCTAAATTTGCAAGCACTATCTTCCACGCGGCGAAAACGTCACGCTGGCGGATTTGTCGAACCGTGTACGGAGGCAAGTCGTATAGTAATCAGATGTGGAGAGAGGTAGCTCCACCGCTTTGGCATGGACTCGCACGTTGGGGGTTGAATGGTCGAAGTGCGCGCCACAATCAGCGCCGGCGCTCGCGTCTCCGCGGGAAAGGGCCTTATGCGCTATTGGCGGCACATCGGCGCGGGAGATGCCGGGGCGAGCTCGGGACGCGCGACTGGGAGGCGCCGTCTGGAGCGGGGAAGGGATGGGAAACGTATTCCCTCTTCTCGCATAGGTTCTGCCACATGTACTGCCGCCGAGATCGCTCGCGGTGCTTTCGGACAACACAACCAAACCATCCATCAGGGTATCGCTCTCTCCTGGCTGCAAACCTCGGAGAGATAAACCATATAGGTTAAGTGCTACGAGCAAAGGAGTTACAAGATGGCAGCAGAGATTTCACTGGTCCGCATCGACGACCGTTTGATCCATGGTCAGGTTGTGACCGCCTGGCTCAAGTACTATCCGAGCGACGTCATCGTCATCGTCGATGACGGCGTCGCCAAGGATTCCCTCATGCAGCGCGTCCTGCGCGCTGCCGCCCCCAAGGGTTCCAAGGTCATCGCCAAGAGCGTTGCCGACACGATCGACTACATCAACGGCGGCGAGCACGACAAGGAGAAGGTCATGCTCATCGCCAAGGGCCCCGAGCCCATCGAGCAGCTGGTCGATGGCGGCGTCGCGATCAAGGCGGTCGTCCTCGGCGGTATGGGTATCAAGACGGGACGTACCAAGCTCAACCGAAACGTCTCAGCGAGCGAAGAGGAGGTTAACTGCATGAAGCGCCTGGTGGAGAAGGGCACCGAGGTCGGGTATCACCTCGTACCTCAGGAGTCCTACGTCCCCCTGGCCAAGCTTCTCTAGTTTCGGTATGAGGTTGTCTCGTTAAGAACACGAAGCAAGTGTTGTATCGGAGTACGTAGATTAGGTGTTGGGAGGAAATAAGAATGTCACTGTTCCAAGCATTTTTGTGCGGTCTTTTGTACTTCCTTGCCCAGTCGAACGTTACGATGGTCAGCTACGGCACCATCTATCGTCCGCTGGTCAACGGTTGGCTCGTCGGCCTCATCCTCGGCGACCCCGTCATGGGCGTCACCATCGGTGCGACCATCAACATGATGTTCATCGGCTTCATCTCCGCCGGCGGCTCCCTGCCGTCCGACATCCCCATGGCCGGCATCCTGGGCACCGCCCTTGCCATTTCCGCCGGCCTCGACGTTGACGCAGCCCTCGCACTCGCCGTGCCCCTGGGCCTGCTCGGCGCCTTCACCTGGGTTGGCCGTCTGACCCTCGACTCGTTCTTCAACCCGCTGACCGAGAAGATCATCGAGAAGAACGACAGCCTCAAGGGCCTCTGGATCCCCACGGTCATCCTGCCCCAGCTCTTCCTGTTCTGCATCACCTGCGTCCCCGTGACCATCGCGGCGTACTTCGGCTCCCAGGTTGTGGGCGACTTCCTTAACAGCGTCGCCTTCCTGGTGCCCATCATGTCGGTCGTCGGTGGCCTCATGCCCGCCCTCGGAATCGGCATCACCCTGAAGTTCATCTTCCAGGGTGAGTCCCGTGTCTTCCTGTTCCTGGGCTTCCTGCTTGCGGCCTACACCAATCTGCCCATGATCGGCATCGGCCTCATCGCGCTGATTTCCGCCATCATTTACATCCAGATCACGAGCAAGATTGAAGGTGCAGAATAATGGCTGAGATTAAGAAGCTTTCGAAGGAGACGCTGAACAAGTGCTTCTGGACCTGGGAGTGGACCTACCAGGCATGCTACAACTACGAGAACATGCAGGGCGGCTGCTTCCTCGACGCCATGGCTCCCGCGATCCGCGAGCTCTACCCCGCGGGTTCCGATGAGTTCAAGGACGCTGCGTCCCGCCACTTCGAGTTCTACAACATCGAGAACACCACCGGCGGCGGCGTTCTCGGCCTCGTCCTCGCCATGGAGGAGCAGATCGCTTCCGGTGACGATGTCACCCCGGACGCCGTCCGCTCCATCAAGACCGGCCTCATGGGCCCGCTCTCCGGCGTAGGCGACTCCTACATGCAGGGCGTTATCTACCCGATCATCCTGGCTATCGGCTGCTCCTACGGCGTGCAGGGCAACACCTTCGTGCCCATCATCGTCATCCTGCTCCAGGCCATCATCCAGATTGGCCTCGCCCGCGCGTGGTTCAACCTCGCCTACAACAAGGGCTCTGACGCCATGCTCGACCTCATCGAGTCCGGCACGTTCAAGAACCTGCTCACCGGTGCCGGCATCCTCGGCTGCATGGTTCTGGGCGCCCTCATCATGAACTTCGTTTCCGTCCACTGCGGCATCACCGTCAACACCGGCGGCGAGGAGCCGTTCAGCCTGCAGGCTGGCCTCTTCGACACGTTGCTGCCCGGCATCCTTCCGCTTGCCGCTACCCTCATGTGCTACGCGCTCGTGAGCAAGGGCTGGAGCTCCACCAAGGTCCTCCTTCTCCTCCTCGCCATCGGCGTTGTGGGCAGCGTCACCGGCATCCTCGTGTAAGGTTCCCATCCGACGCTAGCGCTTACTTCGTGTTTTTTGATCTTTGGCGCGGCCTGCAAATCGCTGAGGCGGGTCGCGCCTATCCTATCTAGACCACTGACCCGGATTCGATTACGACGATTGGAAGTGTGAAATGCCCTACGGAACGTTCGGTGCCGCACAGTATAAGATCGGCGCTGGTGCCCTCGACTGCCTCGCCGAGCTCAAGGGCGAGCGCGTGGGACTGGTCGTCGACAAAGGCATCATGCAGGCGCTCGGCCTCGAGGCCCGCATCGCCGAGCTCTTGAAGGACGCAGAGGCGTACGAGTACCTCTGCAGCATCCCCGGCGAGCCCACCCGCGAGCTGCTCGAGGGCCCCATCAAGGCTTGCCAGGCATTCGAGCCCACGTGGATCGTCGCCATCGGCGGCGGCGCCACCATGGACTCCGCCAAGGTGCTCTGGCTCTTCTACGAACTTCCCCACTACACCTGGGAGCAGGCCTGCCAGCTCTTCGCGGTCGACCCCTTCCCCGGAAAGTGCAAGATGATCGCCGTGGCGACCACCTCGGGCACCGGCTCCGAGACCACGTGCTGCGCCATGGCAGACAAGAGCGCCGAGAATTACGCGATGATCCTCGCCCCGCAGGTGCGCCCCAACTATGCGGTGCTTGACTATGACCTGCTGAAGAGCCTTCCGAAGAGCGTCATCGCGTTCTCCGGAATGGACGCGCTCTCCCATGCGATCGGTGCCTCCACCATCAACTGGGCCAACGAGCTCACCCGCACGGTCGCCATCGCGGCCGCCACGGCAACCATCGAGAGCCTCGTCGATTCCTATAATGGCGACCAGGGCGCCCGCCAGCGCATGGCCGTCGCGGCGACCCTTGCCGGCCAGGCGATCGACAACTCCAACTGCGGCCTCGCCCACTCCGTCGACCAGCCCGGCGGCGAGATGCGCGTGCCGCACGGCCTGTGCCAGGCGATTGCGATGCCCTATGTCATGGAGCTCTCCAAGCCCCAGCCCGAGTATGTGCGCCTCGCGCACCAGGTGGGCTGCTTCGGCACCGACGAGGAGGCCGTCGATGCCCTCATCGAGAAGATCAGGCAGATGATGCGCGATATGAACGTGCCTCTCTGCTACAAGGATGCCGGCCTCGACGAGGCCGCGTATATGTCCCGCGTGCCGCGCTGGATCGAGGAGACCCTTGCCAACCCGTCCCTCGACAGCCACGGCTACAAGGCCACGCGCGAGGACCTCGAGAAGCTCTACCGCGACCTGTACTACGGCGCATAGGGGCTTCATCACGTCAGGCAGTACTGTTCGGCTGAGAGGAAAGAGGTAATTATGGCCGAGACAATGAAGATCGTTGCAATCACCGGCGACCACGAGGCGTCTGTCATCGAGGCCGCCAAGCCCGAGCCCGGCAAGGGCCAGATCCGCATGCGCGTCGAGGGCTGCGCCCTCTGCACGTTCGAGCAGCGCATGTTCACGGGTGTGGTTCCCGTGCCGCTGCCCTTCATCGGCGGTCATGAGGTTGCAGGCTACATTGACGCCATCGGCGAGGGCCTCAAGCCGGAGAACTATCCCATCGGCAAGCGCATCGCCGCCCGCACCTTCTACAGCTGCGGCCATTGCTACGGCTGCCGTCATGACGAGGGCAACCTCTGCGTCAACGGCTCCGAGCAGGACAAGAGCTGGATGGCCTATCCCGGCATCGGCGGCCTCGAGCAGTACATGCTCATCAAGCCCGACATGCTGTTCTTCATGAACGACGACCTGCCACTCGAGAAGGCCTGCTTCGCAGAGCCGCTCGCCTGCGTCCTCAACTCCATCGAGAAGGGCAGGATCGAGATCGGCGACGACGTCGTGGTCATCGGCGGCGGCATCATGGGCCAGCTCCATGTGATGTGCTCCAAGCTCCAGGGCGCCCGCGTCATCATGAGCGAGCCCGACGAGGCTCGTCGCCAGCTTGCCGCCGAGCTCGGCGCCGACGTCTGCATCAACCCGCTCGAGTGCGACGCCGTCGAGAAGGTCAAGGAGCTCACCGGCGGCAACGGCGCGGCCGTCGTCTTCAACACCACCGCAGTCTCCGCCGTGGCGCAGCAGGCGATCGGCATGGTCGCAGCATCCCGACAAGCCCATCGAGGTCTCCCCGAACTGGCTGCACAACTCCGAGGCCGTCATCACCGGCGCCGTCTCGCCGTCCGTCCGCAGCTTCCGCCGCTCCTGCGACGCCCTCTCCAAGGGCATCATCGACCCCGGCAAGCTCGTCTCCGGCGTCTTCGATATCGATGATTGCCAGAAGGCCTTCGAGACGGCCATCCGCCCCGACACCTTCCGCTGCATCATCAAGATGTAACCTTCGGTACCCGTTCCTTACGAAAGGAGTCAAATATGCTTGTTTCCATGGTTGAGACGATGACGAAGGCCCGCGAGGGAATGTACTGCATCCCCGCTCTTTCCGCGGCCAACGAGATCACCGTCAAGGCGGCTATCGAGACCGCCGAGGAGAAGAACGCTCCTCTGATCATGCTCTACATGCACACCAGCAAGAACCCGCAGGACATGCTCGACTACGGCTACATGGCGACCCGCCTTGCCGAGAGGGCTACCGTCCCCGTGTCGATCATCCTCGACCACGGCCCCAACTTCGAGACCTGCATGCTCGCCATCCGCGCCGGCTTCTCCGACGTCATGCTCGACAAGTCCTCCCTGCCGTATGAGCAGAACCGCGACGAGGTCGCCGCGGTCGTCAAGGTCGCCCATGCCGTGGGCGTCGGCGTCGAGGCCGAGCTCGGCCACGTGGGCACCGGCGACAAGTACGACCAGGAAGGCGACACCGTCTTCACCCGTCCCGACGAGGCCGTGAGCTTCCTCCAGGAGTCCGGCGCCGACACGCTGGCCGTCTCCGTGGGCACCTCCCATGGCGTGTACAAGGGCACCCCGAAGATCAACTTCGAGCTGCTCGACGAGCTCCATAGGATCGTCCCCGCCCCGCTCGTGATCCACGGCGGCTCCGGCACCGGCGAGGAGAACCTCTACAAGATGTGCCGCATGGGCGCCAACAAGCTCAACATCGCCAACGAGCTCATGCAGGGCTGCGTCAAGGGCGTTGAGACCAACGACTGCACCGGCTTCGGCGCCTACGGCTTCTTCAACTACATCCACAACGGCTACAAGGAAGTCGCCGCCCACATGTTCGACCTCTGCGGCGCCACCGGCCAGGCGTAAGCCATAGGCCACTCCATCCCAATAGGGGAGTGACGGCCCGGGATCTCGGTCCCGGGCCGTTTTGTTCATAATTCCGTAAACCGTCTGCGCTGTTTGTGGAACCGCGAGGATGTGAACCCGCGAAACCGGATTTGTGACGTATCATTTTAACTGTGATTCATCCGCCGTTTAACGGATTGCCCGTTATCCCAAGAGGGAAGACCTGCGTCGGCGCACGTGGCCAGGGGAATAGGCGGATTCAGTGCGACCGGTGAGTCGCATTTTTCTTGCGGCTCACGCAAAGATGCTCCCTTCCAGGTATGGAGGCATGCTGTGGGTCGGCCGAAGCACGTACAGGCGGTTCTGTTCGATATGGATGGCACGGTCATCGACTCCGAGCCCATCAAGAACGCGCATCTCGAGCAGCTCATCCGTGCCAACGGCGGCATCGTCGACGACCACGAGCTCGACCATATCTCCGGCGCCGACCTTCCCACGCTCCTCTCGGCCATGCGCATGGTCCTCGAACGCAGCGGCGTCGAGCTCGATCCCCTCGAGATCCTCAAGAGCGATACCTATGGGCGGGAACGCCCGTACCTCGAGCCCGCTTGCAAGCCGTTCGACGGCGCGATCGGCTTCATCGAGGGGCTCCGCAGGCGCGGCGTCCTCTGCGCGCTGGTATCGAGCACGCCCACGTATGCGGTGCTCACGGCCCTGAACCGCTTCTCCATGACGGCGCTCTTCGACGCCATCGTGTGCGGCGACATGATCTCCGTGCACAAACCCGATCCCGAGGCATACCTCACGACCATGCGCATCCTCGGCGTCGATCCGCGGGCATGCATCGTCGTCGAGGACTCGGCGTCGGGCATCGCGGCGGGCATTGCGGCCGGAGCCTACGTATGCGCACGCGACGACGGGTCGGGCATCCAGGATCTCTCCGCTGCGAACGAGCGGTTCCGCTCCTTCGCGGATCTTGCGTTCTGACGTTCAGACGATGAATAGGCTTTCAGTATCAACGGCGGTTAAGGAGGTAGGAATGGCGGAAAAACCGATTGTGATCGATAGCGTCGAGGCTTTGAACGCACGCATGAAGCAGATGCGCGCCGCCCAGGCGGTCTTCGCTACGTTCACCCAGGAGCAGGTTGACAAGATCTTCTACGAAGCGGCCCTTGCCGCGAACAAGGCCCGCATCCCTCTGGCCAAGATGGCGGTCGAGGAGACGGGGATGGGCCTCGTCGAGGACAAGGTCATCAAGAACAACTATGCGGCCGAGTACATCTACAACACCTACAAGGACACCAAGACCTGCGGCATCGTCGAGCAGAACGTCGCAGGCGGCCTGACCAAGATCGCCGAGCCGATCGGCATCGTGGCGGCGGTCATCCCCACGACCAACCCCACCTCGACCGCGATCTTCAAGTGCCTCATCTGCCTCAAGACGCGCAATGCCATCATCATCAGCCCCCATCCGCGCGCCAAGGGCTGCACCATCGAGGCGGCGCGCATCGTACGCGATGCCGCCATCGCTGCCGGGTGTCCCGAGGGCATCATCGACTGGGTCGAGCGTCCCTCGCTCGACCTCACCAGCGAGCTCATGCACACCGCCGACATCATCCTCGCGACGGGCGGTCCCGGCATGGTCTCCGCCGCGTACTCCTCGGGCAAGCCCGCGCTGGGCGTCGGCCCGGGCAACAACCCCGCCATCATCGACGACTCCGCCGACATCAAGATGGCGGTGAACTCCATCATGCAGTCCAAGGTCTTCGACTACGGCATGATCTGCGCCACCGAGCAGAACGTCATCGTGCTCGACAAGGTCTACGATGAGGTCAAGGCCGAGTTCGCCAAGCGCGGCTGCTTCTTCCTCGAGGGCGACGACATCGCCAAGGTCGGCAACACCGTCATCGTCAACGGCGGCGTCAACGCCAAGATGGTCGGCAAGCCCGCCACCTTCATCGCCAAGGCCGCGGGCGTCGAGGTTCCCTCGAGCACCAAGGTCCTCATCGGCGAGGTCACCTCGGTCGAGCCCTCCGAACCGTGGGCGCACGAGAAGCTCACCACGATCCTCGGCATGTACCGCGCGAAGGACTTCGACGACGCCCTCGCCAAGGCATCGCGCCTCGTCGCCGACGGCGGCTACGGCCACACCGCATCGCTGTTCGTCAACGCCAACGATCGCGATAAGGTCGCCCGTCACGCCGACGCCATGAAGACCTGCCGCATCCTGATCAACACCCCCGCTGCCCAGGGCGGCATCGGCGACATCTACAACTTCCTGCTCACCCCCTCGCTCACGCTGGGCTGCGGTTCCTGGGGCGGAAACTCCGTCTGCGGAAACGTCGGCGTCCAGAACCTGCTCAACTTCAAATACGTTGCAGAGAGGCGTGAGAATATGCTCTGGTTCCGCACACCCGAGAAGGTCTTCTTCAAGAAGGGCTGCATGCCCGTCGCCCTTCGCGAGCTCAAGGACGTCTACAACAAGAAGCGCTGCTTCATCGTCACCGATACCTTCCTCTACAAGAGCGGCTTCACCAAGAAGATCGAAGCCGAGCTCGACGAGCTGGGCATCGCCCACTCCAGCTTCTGGGATGTCACGCCCGACCCCACGCTCCAGTGCGCCCAGCAGGGCCTGCGCCAGATGCGCTCCTTCGAGCCCGACTGCATGATCGCCATCGGCGGCGGCTCGGCCATGGACTGCGGCAAGATCATGTGGATGATGTACGAGCATCCCGAGGCCCGCTTCGAGGATATGGCCGTCGACTTCATGGATATCCGCAAGCGCGTCTACACCTTCCCGAAGCTCGGTGAGAAGGTCTTCTTCGTGGCCATCCCCACCTCGTCCGGCACAGGCTCCGAGGTCACGCCGTTCGCGATCATCACCGATGCCGATACCGGCGTGAAGTGGCCCATCGCCGACTACGAGCTGCTCCCCAACATGGCCATCGTCGATACCGACAACATGATGACCCAGCCCAAGAGCCTCACCTCCGCATCCGGCGTCGACGTGCTCACCCATGCCCTCGAGTCGTTCGTCTCGATCATGGCGTCCGACTTCACCGACGGCCTTGCGCTGCGTGCCATGAAGCTCGTCTTCGATTACCTGCCTCGTGCGTACGATACCCCCGATGACGTTGAGGCCCGCGACCATATGGCAAACGCCTCCTGCCTCGCCGGCATGGCCTTCGCGAACGCGTTCCTCGGCGTCAACCACTCCATGGCGCACAAGCTCGGCGCCTGGCACCACATCCCGCACGGCTGGGCCAACGCGGTCATCCTCACGCGCGTCATGCGCTACAACTCCGCCGAGCGTCCGACCCGCATGGGCACGTTCCCGCAGTACGACCATCCCCACACCCTCGCGCGCTACGCCGAGGCCGCACGCTTCTGCGGCGTGACCGGCGACGACGATGCCGAGGTCTTCGAGAAGTTCCTGGTCAAGATCACCGAGCTCCTCGACCACGTGGGCGTGCACCGCACCATCGCCGAGTACGGCGTCGACGAGACCTACTTCCTCGACCACCTCGATGAGATGAGCGAGCAGGCCTTCAACGACCAGTGCACGGGCGCCAACCCGCGCTACCCGCTCATCCCCGAGATCCGCGAGCTCTACCTCGACGCCTATTACGGCCGCGAGCCGAGCACCTACGAGGACTAGTGCGGACGCAGAACAGAGAAACCACCTTCGAAGGAGGTATGCGCATATGAAGCTTTCCGAGAACGCAGTGGCCATCAAGCGGCGCCATAACAAGGTCGTCTACCATGACGGCGACCGCATCGTCAAGGTGTTCAACAGCACCAAGCCGGCCGCCGACGTCTTCAACGAGGCCCTGAACCTCTCACGCATCCAGGACACCGAGATCCTCGTCCCGAAGATCCTCGAGGTCTCGCAGATGGGAGACGGCGCCTGGGCGCTCTCGACGGAGTACATCCCCGGCATCACCCTGGGCGAGCTGTTCGACAAGGCAGATGAGGCCGAGACCGCCAGGCTCCTCGACATCTTCATCGACCTTCAGGTCAAGATCATGAACACCGAGGCGCCCACGCTCCTCAACAAGCAGCGCAACAAGCTCGCGGGCATGATCGGCCGCGTGAAGGAGATCGACCCCAGCACGCGCTACGACCTGCAGATGCGCACCGACCGCATGCGCGGCAAGCACAACATCTGCCACGGCGATTTCAGCCCCTCGAACGTCATCGTCGGCGAGGACGGCAACCTCTACGTCTGCGACTGGACGCACGTCACGCGCGGCCTCGATGCAGCGGATGCCGCCACCACGTACTGCATCCTCAAGTCGTCGCGCCCCGCGCTCGCCGACGCCTACCTCGACGCGTACTCGAAGAAGACCGACACCCCCAAGCAGGTCATCGATTACTGGGTCCCCGTCGTCGCCGCAGCGGAGCTTGCCCGCGGCCGCGAGCGCGAGCATGACATCCTGCTCACCTTCATCGAGGGCGTCGCAGATTACGAGTAGGCCTCCACAAGGCGCTTGGGCGGTTCCTGTTACGGACCCGTCCAAGCGATCGTCGCATTCCGAGAAAGGAAGTCCAGCATGTCCGAGAAGATGAACGTCGTCGCGATCGTCGATGAGCGCAAGGCCGAGATGCGCGAGGTCACCCGTCCCAAGCCGCTCAAGGGCCAGGTCCTCATCAAGATCGACGGCTGCGCCCTCTGCACGTTCGAGCAGCGCATGTTCACCCGCGTCGTCCCCGTGCCCCTGCCCTTCGTGGGCGGCCATGAGTTCACCGGCACCATCGTCGAGCTGGGCGAGGGCGTCAAGGAGGACAAGTTCCCCCTCGGGCAGCGCGTCGCCGCCCGCATGCTCCACAGCTGCGGCCATTGCTACGGCTGCCGTCATGACGAGCCCAACATCTGCACCGATTCGAGCCATGTCGACATGAGCCAGATGGACATCATGGGCATGGGCGGCCTTGCCGAGTACATCAACGCCGACATCTCGCAGGTCTACTTCATGCCCAACGACATGCCCGTCGAGAAGGCCTGCTTCGCAGAGCCGCTCGCCTGCGTCCTCAACTCCATCGAGAAGGGCCGGATCGAGATCGGCGACGACGTCGTCGTCATCGGCGGCGGCATCATGGGCCAGCTGCACGTCATGTGCGCCAAGCTGCGCGGAGCCCGCGTCATCATGAGCGAGCCCGACGAGGCGCGCCGTGAGATCGCCGCAAAGCTCGGCGCCGACGTCTGCATCAACCCGCTCGAGGGCGATCCCATCGAGATGATCAAGGAGCTCACCGGCGGCAACGGCGCTGCCGTGGTCTTCAACACCACCGCCGTCTCCGCCGTCGCCCAGCAGGAGCATCCCGACAAGCCCATCGAGGTCTCCCCGAACTGGCTGCACAACTCCGAGGCCGTCATCACCGGCGCCGTCTCGCCGTCCGTCCGCAGCTTCCGCCAGTCCGTCGACGCCCTCTCCAAGGGCCTCATCGATCCCGAGCTGCTGGTTTCCGGCTCTTGGGATAAGACCGAGGCTCAGAAGGCATTCGAGGCTGCCATCGACCCGGCGACGTTCCGCTGCATCATCAGGTTCTAGGCTCCCTTTCCCCATCTATGCTCGCAGGCCCCGCTCCATCTTGGCGCGGGGCCTGCGCTTTTGTCGTAGAATGGATGGGTCAGGCCCATGACGAGGAGGAGTCACCCCATGAAGCGGTCCCTCAAGGCAATCTGCTCGGCGTTGTTCGCGCTCGTCGCATCCGTCGTCCTTGCATCCTGCTCGCTCTTCGCGGGCGAGGAGGGCGATGTCCGCGACATGGTCGACAGCACGCTGAAGATCTTCAAGTTCGCCGAGAACTCCGATGCCGCGAGCTTCGCAGACCAGAGCACGCTCGATACGCTCAGCGCCTACGGCGTCGATGCAAACGAGTTCATGGGACACTGCTTCAAGAACCTCGAGTGGGAGTTCGGCGAGATCAAGCTCTCCGGCGACACGGGTACCGTCGTGGTCACGATCACCAATGTCAACATCGCCGTGGCGCTCGAGAAGGCGGGCGAGCAGTTCTCCGCGTATGCGGAGACCGACGAGGCGCGCGAGCTCTTCAACACCGAGGGCGAGCAGGCGCTCATCAAGAAGCTCTTCTCGTTCTTCTACGAGGTCATCGATTCGGGCGAACTCGACACCACCACGACCGAGGTCACCCTCCAGGTCTACAAGAACGACGAGGGAGCGTGGGAGATCAAGACCGACAACGACGCCTTCTACCAGGCGCTCTACGGCGGAGCCAACTTCAAGATCTAGCCCGACCCGAAGACAATCCGATAGATGCTGCCGTCAGATGTGGCGGTAGAGGGCGAAGCAGTAGGGGATGCCGCTCGCGGTGAACTCGGTCTCCGAGACGTCCGCGCATATCCAGCGCTCATCATCGTCGAGGTTGGGGAAGAACGCATCGGCTTCGAGCACCACGTCGTGGCAGGTCACGTAGACCTCGTCGCAAAGATCGATGAACTGCTCGTAGAGCGACGCGCCGCCGATGAGCCAGGTGCGCTCGCCGTACGCGTCCGCCATCTCGAGCGCCTCGTCGATGGACCGTGCGACCTCGACGCCCTCGGGTGCGAAGTCGCGGCTCCGCGTGAGGACGATGTTGTTCCTGCCGACGAGCGGGCCGCCGGGGAGACTCTCGAATGTCTTGCGGCCCATGATGACCGAGCCGCCCATCGTGAGCTCCTTGAAGCGTCTCATATCGGCCTTGTTGCGGACGAGAAGGCTGCCATCGCGCCCGATGCCCCAATCCGCCGTCACCGAGACGATCGCATCCACGGCTACACCGCGATCGGGATGTTCTTGACCTGCGGGCCGGACTGGTAGTCCTCGACGATCAGGTCGTCGGTCGTGAACGCGTAGAAGTCGGTCACATCGGGGTTCAGGCGCACCTTCGGCGCAGGGAAGGTCGGACGGGAGATGAGCTCCTTGACGATGTCGACATGGCGGTCGTAGATGTGCGCGTCGGCGATCATGTGCACGAACTCGCCGGCGACCATGCCCGAGACCTGCGCCACCATCATAAGCAGCAGCGCATACTGGCAGACGTTCCAGTTGTTGGCCGCGAGCACGTCCTGGCTGCGCTGCACGAGCAGCATGTTGAGCGTGGGCCTGTCGACGCCCGGATCCTGCGTCACGTTGTAGATCACGTTGAAGGCGCAGGGGTAGAGGTGCATCTCGGAAAGATCGGCGAAGGTGTAGAGGTTGGTCATGATGCGGCGCGAGTAGGGGTTCTCGCGCAGGTCCTTGAGCACGCGGTCCATCTGGTCGTAGTCGCCGTCGGCATAATGGGAGACCTGTCCGACCTGGTAGCCGTAGGCCTTGCCGATCGACCCGTCCTCATCGGCCCACTCGTCCCAGATGTGGGGCTTGAGGTCGTGGATGTTGTTGGATTTGCGCTGGTAGATCCACAGGATCTCGTCCATGCAGCTCTTGAGGCCCGTCTTGCGCAGCGTGAGCGCGGGGAACTCCTCGCGCAGGTCGTAGCGGTTGCAGACGCCGAAGCGCTTGATGGTGTAGGCGGAGGTGCCGTCCTCCCAGACCGGGCGGACCTTCTGGCCCTCCGTGGTGGTGCCGTGCTCGATGATGTCGGTGCACATGCTGATGAAGATGTCGTCGGCTCTGCTCATCGCCTGAACCTCCCCTTGGGATCGTTCGGTTCCTTACGCAAGTATACCGAACACGGCTTCCGCGCGTGGCCTAGGCGGCGGAAGCTCCCACGAGCCGTACGATGGCGTAGCTCGTGCCATCGGGTGCCCCGAGGTCGATGCAGACAACCCCGTCCCCGAGATCCACGCGCGGGATCACGGTATCACCGAGGAAGGCCATCTTGCGGTACTGGACGTCGAGTGCGCGCGGGGTGCCTATCTCCGCGAGCGCCGAAGCCGCATCGAGGGCCATGAGCACGTACTGCGCGTTGTTGACGTGGTCGTTGTAGTCGAGGTGCTGCGGCCCGATCGAGATCGGGTCGCAGTCGGTGTAGGCACCGGGAAGGAGGATCTTCTTCTCGAGGGGACCCATCTCCAGGCGCGGACGGTCCTCGAGGTAGATGAGCTCGGAGTCGGGGATGCGGATGAGCTTTCCGGTCTCGCGGTCGAACACAACGTACTTGGCGTCTGCTGCCACGAGGAGCTCCCCATCGGCCGTGCGCATCGCATAGTTGCGCATGGCGTGGGTGCGCTTCATCTCGTAGCAGAAGGTCTCGATGCGGATGCGGTCGCAGAGGCGGGGGAGCGCAGAGATCTCGATGCGCCAGGACGTGATCGCCCACGCGAAACCGCGCTCACGCTGGAAGGCGATGCCCACGCCGAGGCTCTCGGTGTGGAATGCGGAGCAATCCTGCAGGTAGTTGATGAGCGGGACGATCGCGAGCGTGCTCGTCTCATCGCATTCGGAGAAGCGGACGGTGCTTTCGAAGGAGAACATGGGGCCTCTTCACATCGAGGTTCGGATTGCGGCGCGTCTACGCCGTCGCATCCTTGGGGTAGTAGGGGCTCGTGGGATCGACGACCACGCGGATCGCGGACTTGAGCACGCGCGCGGTGTATCCCGAGACCAAGCCGTCGACCGCGTCGCCATCGATCTCGAGCGGGAGCGGCTCCGAGGAGACGACCTTGATCTCGCTGCCGCGCCGCTGCGTGATCGTGGGTCGGCCGAGCGTCTTGCCGGTCCTGTCGAACAGGCCCGCGAGGAAGGGCCGCGCGAGGTCGCCCAGGCTCTTGGTCTCGAGAGCGATCGAGTCGAGGAGGCCGTCGTCGAGCCGGCAGTCGGGGATGAGCTCGATGTCGCCCTGCAGCATGGCGGTGTCTGCGACGAGGCACGAGATGCCCTCGTAGGTGAAACGCTCCCCGTCGATCGTGATCTCGAACGTCGCGAGGGTCGCGTTGGGGTCAGCGAGGACGGCAGCGAAGTAGGCTGCCTGGCCCATGGCCTTCTTGTTGGGGATGGCGGCGCGCATGAGCTGCGCGTCATAGCCGATGCCGCTGATGAGCGAGAAGCCGCGGGTCCGCTCGACGCCATGGTCGTCGCACCAGCTGATCTCGCCGAGGTCGAGCAGGGCGGTCTTGCCCGCCTTGCAGGCACGGGCGAGCGCTGCGGGCTCGAATGCGTTGCCGATGTTGCTGTAGAGCAGGTTCGCGGTGCCCGAGGGGAAGACGCAGGCGGTCACATCGCGGTAGGCGAGCGAGTGGAGCATGCCCGATACCGTGCCGTCGCCGCCCGAGAGCACGCAGACGTCGAAGTCCTCGGCATCGGCGAGCGCCTCGTCGGCGGGCTCGTCCGAGCGCAGGAGCCGCATGCAGCATTCGTCGCCCGGGCCGATGAGCATCCGCTCGAACTCGAAGATGGCGTCGGAGCCGAAACCGGAATTTGGATTATGGATGATAAGGCTGCGCATACGGCTTCCTCGCATGAAACGGCAGTGTTTACCTTTAAGATGGTATCGCTAAACACGAGTCCGGTCATTGGAGAGTTCAGGTTGTATATCCAAGATGGTCAGACGCTCCGCGCATTCTGCGAGCGTGCCGCCTCCTCCCATGTCCTCGCCGTCGATACCGAGTTCCTGCGCGAGAAGACCTACTTCCCCAAGCTCTGCCTCATCCAGCTCGGCACCCATGACGAGGCCGCCGCGATCGACCCGCTCTCCATCGACGACCTCTCGCCCGTCCGCGCCCTGCTCGAGGACCCCTCCATCACCAAGGTGTTCCACGCCTGCTCGCAGGATCTCGAGGTCATCGCCCACGCGCTGGGCTGCACCGTCGGACCGCTCTTCGACACGCAAGTGGCCGCATCGTTTCTGGGGATGCGCCAGCAGGTGAGCTACGGGGCGCTCGTCGAGGCGTTCTCGCACGTGCATCTGCCCAAGGCGGAGTCCCTCACCGACTGGTCGCGCCGCCCGCTCGACCCCGATCAGCTCTCCTACGCCGAGGACGACGTGCGCTACCTGCCCGCCATCTACGATGCCATGATCTCCGAGCTCATCGCCAAGGACCGCCTCGGCTGGGTCCTTCCCGAGATGGAGCACCTCGGCGATTCCCTGTCCGTCCAGCGCGACCCGCGCTCCGCCTTCTTCAGGCTCAAGCGCGCCACCTCGCTCACCCGCCGGCAGCTCGGCGTCGCCCGCGAGGTCTGCGCTTGGCGCGAGGCCTTCGCCGCCCGCCGCGACATCCCGCGCAAGTGGGTGCTGTCGGATGAGGTGCTCCTCGAGATCTGCAAGCGCACGCCCTGCGACGAGGCGTCGCTCAGACGCATCCGTCAGACCGACCAGCTCTCGTCGCGCGATGCCGCCGCCATCACCTCCGCCGTCGCGAAGGCGCTCGCGCTCGATCCCGACCAGCTCCCCAAGCTCGAGCACCACGAGCGTCCGACGCAGGACCAGGAGAGCATCATCGACCTCATGTACGCGCTCCTGCGCGTCATCTCCGCACGCGAGGGCATCGCGACGCAGGTCATCGCCACCCGCGACGATCTGCTCGAGTTCATCCAGTCCAAGGAGACCTCGCGCCTCTTCACAACCTGGCGCTACGAGGTCGCGGGTAAATACCTCGAGAAACTTCTCACGGGCGAGATAGGCCTTACCGTGAAGGGTAATACAATAGAGTTGCTCTAAGGGATAGGGGAGCGGCGACGCCCCCGCGCTGTGCGTTGCACAGCCTGATGGAAGGGGAGCGATGTACTACTACGGCGGCCTCGATATGGGCTACATGCTCATCGCACTCATCGCGACGTTGCTGGGTGCGCTCACCCAGGGTTACATCCAGAAGGTATACGCCAAGTGGTCGACCGTCGACGCCTCCTTCAACGGGACCGGCGCAGAAGTCGCCAAGAACATGCTCCTGAACGCGGGCGTCACCAACGTGGGCTTCGCCCAGATCGACGGCACGCTCACCGACCACTACGATCCGCGCGACAACACGCTGCACCTCTCGAAGGACAACTGCTTCGGCGGCTCGGTGGCGTCCGTCGCCGTCGCCTGCCATGAGGCGGGCCACGCCATCCAGCATGCCGTGGGCTACTCGCCCGTCGCGATCCGCACGGCGCTCGTGCCCGTGGTGAACATCGCCCAGAGCGCGTGGTCCCTGCTCTTCTTCGGAGGCATCATCCTGGGGATGACGGGTCTCATCCGGATCGCGGTCATCGCCTTCGGCGCGTCCGTGCTCTTCCAGCTGGTCACGCTCCCCGTGGAGTTCGACGCCTCCCGCCGCGCCATCGCCTACCTCGCCGAGTCGGGCCAGGAGATCGACAAGCAGGGTGCCAACGAGGTCCTCACCGCCGCCGCGCTCACCTACGTCGCGGCCGCGCTCACCTCGGTCATCCAGCTCCTGTACCTCATGAGCAGGACGCGCAGGCGCTAATGGCCGACATCCGCCGGGAGACGGCACCGATATCCGTCTCGCAGGCCTCCGCGCTTGCCAAGAACACCCTCAAGGGCCTTGGGACGCTCTGCGTCATCGGCGAGGTGAGCGGGTTCCGCGGCACCGCCCGCGGCGGACACTGCTACTTCGAGGTGAAGGATGCCGAGTCTGCGCTCTCCGCGATCATCTGGAAGGGCGTCTACCAGTCGCTCGGGTTTACGCTCGAGGATGGCCAGCAGCTCGTCATGTACGGCGATTTCGACGTCTACAAGGCGTCCGGCAAGCTGTCGTTCGTCATCCGCTACGCCGAGCTCGCGGGCGAGGGCATGCTGCGCCAGCAGGTCGCCCAGCTCGAACGGCGCCTCGCCGCCGAGGGCCTCATGGACGATGCGCGCAAGCTGCATGTGCCGGAGTTCTGCGAGCGCATCGTCGTGTGCACGTCGTTCTCGGGCAAGGTCCTCCACGATGTCGAGGTGACGCTCGCGCGCCGCAACCCGCTCGTGGTCGTAGACCGGGTCGAGTGCAGCGTGCAGGGCAAGGAGGCCCCACCCACGATCATCGACGCGCTCAGGACGGCCGAGGCGATGCGCCCCGACGCCATCCTGCTCGTGCGCGGCGGCGGCTCCTTCGAGGAGCTCATGTGCTTCAACGACGAGGGCGTGGCGCGCGCCATAGCGGCCTGCACCGTCCCCATCGTCACCGGTATCGGCCACGAGCCCGACACCACCATCGCCGACAAGGTCGCCGACAAGCGCGCCTCAACGCCGACCGCTGCCGCAGAGCAGGTCGCGCCGAGCATCAAGGAGATCCGCGGCAAGCTCGACGACCGCAGGATGCGCCTCGCATCTGCGATGGGCGCCCAACTATCCGCACGTGCGGCGGCGCTTGAGGCGCTCGCTTCGAGGCCCTGCCTCACGAGTCCCTATGCCCTGCTCGAGGAGCGTGCCGCAGAGCTCGCCCAGACCGAGCAGCGCCTCGCCGACGCGCCGCTGCGCCTCGTCGAGCGCCTCTCCTTCGGAACCGACAAGCTCGCGATCCGCCTCGATCATGCGGGCGCCCAGATGACGGCGCCCTTCTCGGCTCGCCTTGCGCGCCTCGAGGCCAACCTGCACGCGCTCTCGCCGCTCGCCGTCCTCGGACGCGGCTACGCCATCGTGCACGCAGGCGGCCATGTCATCACGTCCTATACCCAGGCCCATGCGGGCGACGCGCTCACGGTGCAGCTCGCAGACGGCGCCATCGAAGCCACGGTCACCGCGACCCAGGAGGGGAGACTTGACGATGAACGATAAGGAATACCGTCCCATCGAGGAGCTGAGCTACAAGGAGGCGTCCATCGAGCTCGAGCAGATCGTGCGCGCGCTCGAGTCCGGCTCGCTCGAGCTCGAGGAGTCGATCAAGACCTACACGCGCGGCGTCGAGCTCCTGAAGAGCCTCAAAGCGCGCATCGCCGAAGCCGAGGAGCGCGTGAAGGCGCTGCTCGAGGACAATCCCGTCACCGTCGGATAGAGAGGGAAGACCATGTCAGACTGCATCTTCTGCACGATCGCGAGCGGTGCGTTCGGCACCGAGTTCTACTACGAGGACGAGAACGTCGTGGCGTTCGACGACCTCCATCCTCAGGCGCCGGTCCATGTGCTCGTGGTGCCCAAGGCGCACTACGACAACATCATCGACGGCGTGCCCGCCGAGGTGCTCTCCTCGATGGCGGCGGCCGTCAAGGCCGTCGCGGAGAAGCGCGGCATCGCCGAGAGCGGCTTCCGCTGCATCATGAACACCGGTGCCGACGGAGGCCAGACGGTCATGCACCTCCACATGCATGTCCTCGGCGGAGCCCCGCTCGGCGACGGCCTTATCGCGAAGTAGCCTCCCGCCCCTGTTCCGGCGGCTGTTTGGCGGTATCATTATCTAGTTGGCAGGTTTCTCGAGAAAAGGAATTCCCATGAACGTCCTCGTTATCAACGCAGGTTCCTCCTCGCTCAAATTCCAGCTCCTCGACGTCGACACCCGCGAGGTGTACGCCAAGGGCAACTGCGAGCGCATCGGCATCGACGGCTCGTTCGTGGGCTACGAGTCGATCGCGACGGACGGCAAGCAGAAGATCGAGGCGCCGCTGCCCGACCACAAGACGGCCATGCAGTACGTCATCGACATCATCAACGCGACCGGCAAGGACTTCATCGGCATCGGCCACCGCGTCGTTCAGGGCGGCTGGTACTTCCCCGAGTCCAAGATCGTCACCGACGAGAGCCTGGGCTGGGTCCGCGAGGTCGCCCCGCTCGCCCCGCTCCACAACTACGCAGAGGCCGACGCCATCGAGGTCTGCCGCGAGCTCTTCCCCGACAAGGGCAACGTCGTCGTGGCCGACACCTCCTTCCACTACGCCATCCCCGAGCGCGCGCACCGCTACGCCCTGCCGCGCGACGTGGTCGACAAGCTCCACATCCGCAAGTACGGTGCCCACGGCACCAGCCACCGCTTCATCTGGCGTGCATCCAAGGAGTTCCTCGGCGACGACCTGCACAAGCTCGTGAGCTGCCACCTCGGTTCCGGCGCCTCCCTCTGCGCCATCACCGACGGAAAGAACATGGACACCACCATGGGCCTCACGCCGCTCGACGGCCTCATCATGGGCACCCGCTGCGGCACCATCGACCCGGCCACCGTGTGCTACCTGCAGCGCGTGGGCGGCTACACCGTCGACGAGGTCGACACCATGATGAACAAGCAGTCCGGCCTGCTCGCCGTCTCGGCGATCTCGTCCGACTCTCGTGACATCGAGGCCGCGGCCGACGCGGGCGACGAGAAGGCTGCCATAGCCATCGAGATGTTCGCCTACCGCACCGCCCAGCTCATCATGGAGATGGCGCAGGCTAACGAGGGCATGGACACCATCGCCTTCTCCGCGGGCATCGGCGAGAACTCCCCGCGCATGCGCGCCGAGGTCGCCAAGAAGCTCGCCTGGATGGGTGTCGAGATCGACCCCGGGCTCAACGCCATCCGCTCCGACGACGTCCGCACCATCAGCACGCCCGAGAGCAAGATCCGCGTCCTCATCGTTCCCACCAACGAGGAGTATATGATCGCCCTCGACGTCGCAGAGCTGCTCGGCTAGTTCAATTCCGCATCGGCAGTGGGGCAAGGGGCCGCGGCCTTTTGTCCCACTTCCCTTATCACGGGGAGGGGATCCATGGCACTCCACACCATCAAGCGCGGGCCGTACGAGGCGGTCATCGACAGCAAGGGCGCACAGCTCGTGAGCCTCAAGTTCGAAGGTTACGAGTATCTGTGGCAGGGTGATTCCCGTTGGTGGACGGGCCACGCGCCCATCCTGTTCCCGATCGTGGGGATGCTGCGCGGGGATGCCGCCACGAGCGCGGCGGGTCCCGTGAGCCTCAAGCGCCACGGCATCGCGCGCAACTACGAGCATGCGGTGCTCTCGAAGGGGCAGAGCACCGTCACCTTCGAGCTCAACGCCGATGAGGGGATGCTCGAGCGCTATCCCTATCCCTTCCGTCTGCGCATGACCTATGCGCTCTCCGATGACGGGCTCACGCAGTCCTTCGAGGTCTGCAACACGGGCGACGACCCCATGCCCTTCGTCGTGGGCGGCCATCCCGCCTTCAACGTGCCCATCCCGCGCACGCAGGGCGCCTTCGAGGACTACCAGGTGCGGTTCGAGGACACGTGGACCTATGCCACGCCGTGGATGGACAAGGTGAACGGCCTCATCGACTACGGCAGCTTCACCCCGATCGTCGACGGCGAGGACGCCTGGCAGCTCGATCGCGCCCCGTTCGACCACGAGGCGATCGTCCTGGAGGACGTGCCCGGCAGCACGGTCACGCTCACCAAGGACGGCGCGCATGGCGTGACGGTCACCTTCGCCGATTTCAAGTACCTCGGCATCTGGTCGCCCTCCGACGCGCCGCTTCTGGCGCTCGAGCCCTGGGTGGGCATCGCGACCTGCCTCGACGAGGACGACGTCTTCGAGCACAAGCGCAACATGCAGGTTGCCGCACCCGGCGAGACCAGGACCTTCAGCTTCACGATCAAGCCGTTCTAGCCACCCGTTCCCAAGGAGGAGCCATGCCCGTCATCCACACCTACGCGTCCACCCCCATCGCCTTCGAGCAGCGCGAGTCCCTCAAGGCAACGTTCGGCGAGGCCATCGCCGCTGTCCCCGGCAAGTCCGAGCAGTGGCTCATGTGCCTGTTCGAGGAGAACGTGCCTATCTACCACGCCGGCAACGGTGAGGCTCCCGCAGCGCTCGTGACCGTCGACGTGTACGCCACCGAGCCGGTCGATTCCGCGATCTGGGCCGAGATGACCAAGGTCATCTGCGGTGCGCTCAACGAGCAGCTGGGCATCGATCCGGCGCGCATCTACGTCAAGTTCGGCACCACGCCCGACTTCGGCTGGAACAACATCGTCTTCTAAAGGCGGCGCTTCAAATCGCATATGCCGCTTGCACAGCGACCCCCGCACTTCGCCGATGCCCCTCGGCGGAGGCGGGGCTTATTGGTATCTTTTTGATGGGAACTTATCTAGTTCATCATGCCGCGAGACGGAAAGGAACCCCCATGGCAGACCTGATCACGATGCTCACCTGGAACGATGTCACCGTCCCGAACGCCAAGGAGGTGTTCCTCTCCGCGGCAGACGCGCCCTGCAAGCATTGGGGCTTCAAGATCGAGGGCACCACGCCTGAGAGCTTCGCCGACCTCGCCGCCACCATGAAGGAGCACGGCAAGGAGGTCTACATCGAAGTCCTCGCGATGGATGAGGAGGACTGCATCAGGGCGGCCGAGCAGTGCATCGCCGGCGGCGCGCAGCACATGCTGGGCACCCCGTACTACCCCTCGGTCCAGAAGATGCTCGACGAGGCGGGCGTGACCTACTCGCCGTTCCCCGCGCTCGACCCCGACTCGCGCATGCGCCGTCCCATCCCCGAGGTCGTCGACTGCGCCATGGGCTTCGAGCGTGCGGGCTGCGACGGCTTCACGATCAGCGCCTTCCGCTATCTGGGCGGCGATCCCGAGGAGCTGCTGCGCGCCCTCGACGACGCGACCGAGATGCCCTTCCGCATCGCCGGCTCCGTGAACTCCTACGAGCGCCTCGACTTCGTGAAGAGCCTCAAGAACCTCACCGGCTTCACCATCGGCGGCGCCTTCTTCGAGAACAAGTTTGGTGAGACGTTCGCGGAGAACGTCACGACCGTCTGCGAGTACCTGCTGAAGTAGGGGAGCGCCATGTCTGACAGGAAATACCTGCTGGGAGCCGATTGCGGCACCACGGCGATCAAGGTCGCGCTCTTCGATACCGAGGGAAACCGCATCGCCGCCCGTGCCCAGGAGTACGCGCTCATCCGCCCGTCCGCCCAGCGCGTGGAGCAGGAGCCCGAGGTCTACTGGACCACGTTCAAGGCCTGCCTCGCCCGCGTGCTCGCCGAATCCGCCGTCGATCCCGCCGACATCGTCGCCTTCGCCTTCGACTCCTCGGCGGAGACCATGGTCTTCCTCGACGAGCAGATGGAGCCGCTCGACAATTTCTACGTGTGGATGGACAACCGCGCGGAGGCGGAGGCCGTCGAGATCAACGAGCGCTTCTCGGCGGATGAGATCGCCCACCACACCGGCCAGTGCCCCATCGACCCGGTGTACCCGGCAACCAAGATCCTCTGGTTCAAGAAGAACAAGCCCGAGCTGTGGCCGCACGTCTCTATGATGTTCATGACCGACGACTACCTGCTCTGGAGGATGTGCGGCAAGAAGGTGTCCCACGGCTCGAGCTGGTGCACGAGCTACCTCTGGGACATCGTCGAGCGCGCATGGTGGCCCGAGATGCTCGACTATCTGGGCATCACGGCCGACCAGCTGCCCGAGATCCTCGAGACCGGCACGCCCATCGGGCACCTGCTGCCCGAGATGGCGGACGAGCTCGGCCTCTCGCGCGACATGCTCGTGGTCATGGGCGCCCAGGACCAGTCGAGCGGCGCGATCGGCGTCGGCAACGTCAAGCCCGGCATCTTCTCCGAGTCGACGGGCGGTGCGCTCATGGTGTGCACCACGCTCGACGAGCCCGTCTTCGACGAGGCGGGGAACGTCCCCTGCAACTACTCCGATCTCGGCGGCTACATGATCCAGGGCGGCGCCAAGGGCGGCATCGTCATCAAGTGGCTGCGCGACACCCTCTGCCAGGAGGAGCTCGCCCGCGAGGCCGCGGGTGAAGGCAACGCCTTCGACCTCATGGACCAGCTCGCGGCGGCGACCCCTCCGGGAGCCGAGGGGCTCTTCGTGATGCCGTTCTTCGGCGGAGGCTCCAACCCCACGCCCGACATCTACGGACGCGGCGTGCTCTACGGCCTCTCGCTCGGGCACACGCGCGGCCACATCATCCGTGCGTTCCTCGAGGCCACTGCCGTCAATATCGCCATGATCGTCGACTACGTCGAAGGGCTCACGGGCGTCAAGGTGACCCAGATCCGTTCGCTGGGCGGCGGGTCGCTGAGTCCGTTCTGGTGCCAGGTCAAGGCCGATGTGCTCGGCCGAGAGGTGGTCACCATGGCGAACACGCAGGATGCGGCATGCCTCGGTGCGGCCATCATCGCAGGCTATGGTGCGGGCATCTTCGACAGCATCGCCGACACCGCGCTCTCGTTCGCCCAGATCGACCGCGTCTACACGCCCAACCCCGAGAACCGCGCGGTCTACGACCAGCTGATCAAGAAGTACCGCCTCTTCGTCGAGGCGACGCACGGCTATACCGAGGAGCTTTCGAAGGAGCGCTAGGAAGGGAACGACCCGGGATGGCCCGAACCCCGGCTGCATTGCACGGCAGGAATGGAATGGAAGGTGGTTATATGTCCGATCGTATCGACGCCTATCGCATCAAACTGTATCAGGACGAGGTGGCCCGCTGCATGCACCGTCTCTTCGACGAGGGCCACATGAACGCCGACGGCCTCGCAGAGGTCTCCGTCATCGACCGCGAGAGCGGCATCGTCGTGACCAGCATCAAGCCCGGCTTCATCGGCGTCCGCGAGATCGACGACTACCATGGCACCGACATGGCCGTGGTCGACCTCGACGGCAATCTGGTCTACGACATCACGCCCCCCAACGACAACGTCGACCTTGCCCTCGCCATCTTCAAGGCGCGTCCCGAGGTCGGCGCCATCATCCACAGCTATCCCATCTACTGCGGCCTGTTCGCCAACAACAGCCGCCCCATCCCGTTCGCCTTCGTCGAGCAGGGCTACATCACCGACTTCGACTACTCCACGGGCTTCTCGACCGACGTCGTCACCACGCCGCCGTCGCACACCCAGGCCTACTTCGACGAGGTCGTCGATAAGTTCCACGGCACGCAGTTCGTGCTGCTCAAGGACTTCGGCTCCATCTCCGTTGCCGACAACGTCGACAACGCCCTCAACTATCTCGCGTGGATGGAAGAGGTCTGCCAGAAGATCGTCCGCGCCGAGATGATCGGCGACATCCAGTGGATCGACGAGTAGGAAAGGGAGGTCTGAACGATGGAGAACTACAAGGAGCTCTTTGCCAGCCCCAAGGACCTCATGTGGAAGGAGGAGGTCGCCCGCGGCACGCGCCTGCTCAACAAGTGGGGCCTCTCGCAGTCCGGCGAGTCAGGCGACTGCTCGGTGCGCGACCTCGAGACCGGTCTCATGTACATCTCCGGCTCGCCCGACTGGTGCTTCCAGAAGAACCTCCGCGATGCCCGCGGTTGGGAGCGCTGGGTCACGAACAAGGACAGCGAGGACCTCGTGCCCTGGTCGACGCCCACCATCGAGTGGCCCATGCACGTGGCCATCTACAACGCCATCCCCGAGGCCGGCGCCATCTGCCACACCCACGGCGTGTGGGCGTCCGTCTTCGCGGCGCTGCGCATGGACGTGCCGCTGGAGAAGGCCGGCGAGGGCCTGACCGGCATCATCCCGTGCTCCGACTACCGTCCCGCCGGCAGCCCGGACGTGGGCGAGGTCGTGGCGGCCACGATGCTCCAGGGCTACGACTGGGCCCTCATGGGCAACCACGGCGCGGTCACCTACGGCGCCACCCTCGACGAGGCCTTCGAGAAGGCCATGCTCATGGAGCACCTCTGCGAGAAGGTCTACTTCCAGCTCCTCGCCGAGAAGCACCTCGGCAAGCTGTTCGGTTAGAACCTGCAACAACGGAACGGCCCCGGCCCTGCTGGTCGGGGCCGTTTTCGGTAACGGCGGCCCAGCGTTCCCGAAAGGCGCTCCGATGATCAAGCTCGTGCTCTCCGATATGGACAACACCATCGTGCCGCTCGGCGCGGGCAGGGTGACCGAGCATCTGCGCGCCGCCGTCCACGCCTGTCTCGATGCCGGGGTGCGGTTCGCGCCTGCGACCGGCCGCGATCCGGACGGCCTCGAGCGCTTCTTCTGCGGCGATGAGGCCTGCTACGCCAGCATGCTCGCGTCGAACAGCAAGGTCATCGCCCTCGACGGCCGCCTCGTGCGCGAGGTCTTCATCGACACGGACGATGTGTGCCGCATCTGCGAGCTGCTCGAGCCCGAACCCGATGTCTTCTGCCTCTTCCGCGTGGGAGATACGGACTACGCGTACGGCTCGAGCGATGTCGATTACGGTGACCTTGCCGACATCTTCGGCCCGGATGTCCATGTGACGCAGGAGCTTCCCCGAGGAAACGTCATCGCCCTCACGGTGGCGCACGCGATCTCGGCCGAGCGCCAGCAGGAGGTACGCGCGCTGGTCGAGGGTGCCTGCCCGGGTCTCGTATGCCGAGCTCCCGCCCTGGGCGTCTTCGATGTCATGCCGTGCGGCTGGGACAAGGCGAGCGGCATGCAGGTCCTCATGGACGAGATGGGCATCACGGTGGATGAGGTGTGCGTCTTCGGCGACTCCGAGAACGATCTGCCCCTGCTCAACGCCTGCCCCAACTCCGTGGCCGTCGCCAACGCCATGCCCGAGGCGGCAGCTGCGGCGCGCTACCACATCGGCGCCTGCGCCGACGATGCCGTGGCGGACGCGCTGTTCGATATCGCCGAGGCTGCGAAGACGGGGGAGATGCCCGCCTTCATGAGGTAGCGCTAGCCGCGCTTCCAGTGGAATGCGACGCGCGGGGATCTGTCATCCATATAGACGATGCCGCATCGCGTGAAGCCGGCGCCCTCGAGCGCCCGCTGCATGGGGATGTTCGACTCGTGCGTGTCTGCGCGCAGCGTCCCGAACCGATCCTTGGCCCAATCCAGGCAGAACCCCCCGATGCCCTTGCCCTGGTACTTGCTTGCCAGGCGGTGCACGGTGCCGTACGGCATCTGGTCCGGCCAGGCGCCATCGAAGATCTCGGCGTAGGTATGCTCGGGCCAGGTCTGCATGCAGAATGCTGCGACGATCTCGCCGGTCGCAGCATCCTCGCAGACCATGAGCGCGTTGCGTGCGATGTCGTCCTCCACATTCGTGCGCGAAGGATAGCCGTTCACCCACTGCACCGTGTTGCCGATCGAGCGCATGAAGCGGCGCGCGCCGTCGAACAGCGCGAGCACCTCGTCGATATCTCCGGCCTCCCCGGCGCGGATGCGCAGGTCCATCTCGGAAATCCTTTCCCCGTTACGATAGCTACTATACCAATCGTGATGAAGTTGCGTAGTTGTGATACGGGGCGGTTAATTCGGCCGCCCTTTTGTTAATTTTCGCATGATTGAACATGCTCCCGCATATGATATGAACCGTTGAATATTGGTCGAGGTTCTATTCCAGAGAACGCATAGGGAGGCAGACATGGCAGTTAATGCAGAGCTCCAGATGTACGGCATCGCGCACACCGACGGCAAGTGCACCGTCGATGCAAGCCCCGCGAAGCTCGTCGAGATGGCGGTCGAGCGCAACGAGGGAACGCTGACCAGCACCGGCTGCCTCGCCGTCACCACCGGCGCCTACACCGGCCGCAGCCCCGAGGACCGCTTCATCGTCGATACCCCCGACGTGCACGAGAGCATCGCGTGGGGCTCCGTCAACAAGCCCATCTCCATCAGCCGCTATCAGAAGATCCGCGAGGAGGTCGTGGCCTACCTGTCCGAGCGCCGCGTCTTCCTGGTCCACGGCATCGCCGGCGCCGACCGCCGCTTCTCGCGCAAAGTGCTCGCCGTCTGCGAGCTGGCCAGCCAGGCGCTGTTCGTGCATCAGATGCTCGTCCGTCCCACCGAGAAGGAGATGGCGAACTTCGGCATGGCCGACTTCGTCGTGCTCGCCGCTCCCAAGCTCAAGCTCGACCCGCGCATCCATGGCACCAACTCCGAGTGCGCCGTCATCATCAACTTCCAGGAGCGCATGATCCTCGTCGTGGGCACGCAGTACAACGGCGAGATCAAGAAGTCGATCTTCTCCACGATGAACTACCTGCTTCCCGCAGAGAACAAGATCCTGCCCATGCACTGCTCGTGCAACATGAACCCGCGCTCGCACGGCACCACGGTCTTCTTCGGCCTCTCCGGCACCGGCAAGACCACCCTTTCGGCTGCCGAGGACCGCATGCTCATCGGCGATGACGAGCACGGCTGGGCCGACGACGCCGTCTTCAACATCGAGGGCGGCTGCTATGCCAAGACCATCAACATCACGCCCGAGACCGAGCCGCAGATCGTCAATGCCATCCGCTTCGGCGCCATCTGCGAGAACGTCGTGATCGACTCCGATACCCGCATCGCCGACTTCTTCGACGACAGCATCACCGAGAACGGCCGCGTCGCCTATCCCGTCGAGTACATCCCCAACGCGGTTGCCAAGGGCTACGCCAAGCGTATCCCCGATGTCGTCATCTTCCTGACCGCCGACGCGTTCGGCGTGCTGCCGCCCGTCTCGAAGCTCGACACCGACGCAGCGATGTACCACTTCATCACGGGCTTCACCTCCAAGGTCGCCGGCACCGAGCGCGGCATCAAGGAGCCGCAGCCCACGTTCTCCTCGCTCTTCGGCGAGCCGTTCATGCCGCTCGACCCCAACATCTACGCCAAGATGCTCGGCGAGCGTATCGAGAAGGGCGGCACCCGCGTCTACCTCGTGAACACCGGTTGGACGGGCGGCCCCTACGGCGTGGGCACCCGCATGAAGCTCAAGTACACGCGCAAGATGGTCGAGGCATGCCAGTCGGGCATCATCGACGAGGCCGAGTTCGTACACGATGAGCGCTTCAACGTCGATATCCCTACGGATTGCCCGGATGTCCCCTCCGAGCTGCTCAATCCCAAGAGCACGTGGTCCGATCCCGCCGCCTACGACGAGATGGCCGACAAGCTCGCCGCGATGTTCGTCAAGAATGCCGAGACGCGTCATCCCGGCATGACGCCGGAGGTCCGCGCTGCCGGCCCCAAGCCCCTGGCATAATCCTGTCAAAGGGACAGGTTGTTTGACATAAAAGCAGGGCCCATCGCGGCCCTGCTTTTTTACCTGTTGGGGGAGTATCCCTGGCGATTAGACTTATAGGACAAAAAGTGTGTCTGGGCTAGTCCAGCCAGAATCGGAATGAATCCTTGTGGTGAAGCTCTTCCCACACCGCCCTGTCACCCCACTCAG
>CADBJR010000009.1 GCA_902795065.1 uncultured Coriobacteriaceae bacterium | reverse complement strand
GATCTCGAGCGCGTAGAGCACGAGCTCCACGGTTTCCCTGTCGTGCATGCGGACCTCCATCCCGGACCTCGACGGTCCAACTTTTCGTCCGCACCCCCCAACTCCCGTTTTTTGCCACTCGGACGTTGATTTCCGCGCAAGAGGACGATGGTAGACGGAATCGACGCCAAAAAGAGCCCCCGCCTTCCGATGGAGGGCGGGGGCAGCGTTTGGCGATGGCTCAGAAGCTAGGCGATCTCGTGGACCCAGCCCTCGGGATCCTCGATCTCACCGGCCTGGATGCCGGTGAGGGTGGCGCGGAGCTTGGCCAGGACGGGGCCGACATGCTCCATGCCGGCGCCGAAGACATGCTCGTTGCCCTCGAGGTCGACGACCTTGCCCACGGGGCTGATGACGGCGGCGGTGCCGCACATGCCGCACTCGACGAACTGGTCGATCTCGTCGAAGCGCACCGGGCGCTGCTCGACCTTGAGGCCGAGGATGTCCTCGGCGACGGTCACGAGCGAGCGGCGGGTGATCGACGGGAGGATGGAGTCGGTGAAGGACTGCGGGACCACGAGGCCGCCGTCAGCGGTGACGAACAGGAAGTTGGCGCCGCCGGACTCCTCAACGTAGGTGCGGGTCTGGCTGTCGAGGAACATGTTGTCGGCGAAGCCCTCGGCGTGGGCCTCGACGCTCGGATAGAGCGACATGGCGTAGTTGAGGCCGGCCTTGATGTTGCCGGTGCCGTGGGGTGCGGCGCGGTCGAACGCGGAGACCTTGAGCGCCACGGGCTGGACGCCGCCCTTGTAGTACGGGCCGACGGGCGTGACGAGGATGCGGAACTGGTACTCGGTCGCGGGCTTAACGCCGATGACGTCGCCGGTGGCGATCATGAACGGACGGATGTAGAGCGTGGCGCCGCTGCCGAAGGGAGGAACCCACGCGAGGTTGGCCTTGACGACCATCTCGACCGCATTGATGAAGCGGTCGACGGGGAACGGCGGCATGCAGATGCGCTGGGCGGAGTCGTACATGCGCTGGGCGTTCATGTCCGGGCGGAAGCAGACGATGCGGCCGTCCTTGGTGGTGTAGGCCTTGAGACCCTCGAAGACCTCCTGGCAGTAGTGGAAGATGCCCGCGCACTCGCTCATGACGATGGTGTGGTCGGGCGTGAGGATGTCCTCGCCCCAGGCGCCGTCCTTGTAGTTGCAGGCGTAGCTGTAATCGGTCTTGGTGTAGGCAAACGTCAGGCTGCCCCAGTCGATGTCCTTCTTCTCCATGATGGATCTCCCTCGACGCGGAACGAATCGATGAATACTAAGATAACGCTCCGCGCGCAGGTCGCCGCGGCTGTTGCCGAGCATTTACAATGGGGACGAAATGGAAAAGCGGCTAAAGGAGCTCCCCATGCGCATGTTCCGCAACGACTATTCCGAGGGCGCCGCGCCCGAGATCCTCGAGGCGCTCGTCTCGACCAACGCCGAGCAGCACGTGGGCTACACCGAGGGCGACCCCTACTGCGAGCGGGCGCGGGAGCTCATCCGCGCGGCGTGCGGGCGCGACGACGTGGACGTCGAGTTCTGCATCGGCGGGACGAGCGCCAACATCGTAGGCGTCACGGGGATGCTCCGCGACTGGGAGGGCGTCATCTGCACGCGCGACGGCCACATCAACGTGCACGAGACCGGCGCGATCGCCGCCTGCGGGCGCACCGTGCTGCCCACGCGCGATGCCGACGGGTTCCTCTCGGTCGAGGAGGCCGAGCGGGTCTTCACGTTCCAGACGGGCACCGGCCGCCACATGACACGACCCGCGGCGATCTACATCTCCAACACCACCGAGCTCGGCGGCGTGTGGAGCCGCGCGCGCTTCGATGCGATCTGCGATTGGGCCGAGAGCCGCGGCCTCAAGGTGTTCCTCGACGGCGCGCGCCTCGGCAGCGCCCTCACCTCCCCCGCAGCCGACGGCCTCACGCTGGAGCACATCGCCGCACGCGCGAGCGCGTTCTACATCGGCGGCACGAAGAACGGCATGCTCTTCGGCGAGGCCATGGTCATCGCCGACCCCGCCCTCAAGGAGGCGTTCGGGTATCTCGTGAAGGAGCGCGGCGGGCTCATGGCGAAGGGGCGCCTCTTGGGCGTGCAGTTCGCGCGCGCGTTCGTGCCCGAGGCCGACGGCGAGGTGCTCTACTGGAAGCTCGCGCGCGGGGCCAACGAATGCGCGTTCAAGCTGCGTGCGGGGCTGGTCGAGCTGGGTTTCGAGCCGGCGGGAGATGCGCCGTCCAACCAGCAGTTCTTCCTCTTCGAGCCAAAGGTCGCGGCTGCGTTCGCCGAGACTGCGGGCTGCGAGATCTTCGAGTATCTGCCCGACGGACGCGCGCTCACGCGTTTCGTATGCTCATGGGCGACGAAACCCGCCGACGTCGACGAGCTTCTCGCCTTCGCCGCCACGCTCTAGGGGACAGGTTGTTCGTTCCCTTTTGGCACAGGGTGACAGGTTGTTTGTGCCCAAAACGGCACAAACAACCTGTCACCCTGTGCCAAAAGGGAACGAACAACCTGTCCCCCTGTGCGATTACCAGCGGTCGATGGTCTCGTCGGCAGAGGATCGGTCCTGCACGACGACGCTGCCCGTGAACGCGACGGTGTAGATGCCGGCAGCATGCGCGGCCGCGATGCCGGAAGGCGAATCCTCGTAGGCGATGCACTCCCCCGCCTCGACGCCGAGCACCTCGAGCGCGCGCAGGTAGACGTCAGGTTCGGGCTTGAGGTGCCCGACCATGTCGCCGCAGACGATGGCGTCGAACAGATGCACCATACCCAGGCGGTCAAGCGCCATGACCACGTTGAACGCCGAGGTGGACGACGCGATAGCGCACGCGATCCCGCGTTCCCGCAGCCCCTCGATGAACGCCACCACTCCGTCGAAGGGCACGAGCGCCGCATGGTAGTACGTCTCGCGGCAATCGTCCAGATCGCGCAGGTAATCGTCGAAGGTGACGGGCTTTGTGGCCCGCGCCAAGATGGGCGGCACGGTGACGGCGTCGTCGTTTCCCACCATGCCGTCGAGCTCCCCCTTCGCGGGCTCGATGCCGTACGAGCGGAACACCTTGGCCACAAGCGACATGCTCAGCGCCTCGGTCTCAGCGATCGTGCCGTCGAAGTCGAAGAGCGCCGCCTTGGGCGCTGCGGGTTTCGCGAGCATGCCGCCCCCTACTCACCGAGCGGAGCGTCGGGAAGCTTGACGCCCACAATCTTCTCGTAGAGGCCGCGCGCCTCCGCAACGTGCTCCGCCGCATGCTCGCGCGCATGCGCATCGCCCGACCAGCGCCATTCCTCATAGCACTTCTCCCACTCCTCGTAGAGCAGGTTCGCGAGCATATGGATCTCCTCGGCTTCGAGATGCACGTCGACGACGGTGTTCATGGCAGGTCTTCCTCCGGACGCAGGCAGTTTGGAATCGATTCAATTATACAGACGCCCGATGCCGCGGAGGTACCGCTCGGGATATGATCATGCCGTTTGCGGAACCCATTGCAACGGTTCCGTTTCGGCCGATCGTTCGTGTCCAGCACGTGCCGTATAGTCTGACTCGTGAAGCGGAACGGGAGACTGACATGGCTGAATCGAAGCTCGCAACGATCAAGGGAACCGCTGCAACGGCCTCGCGCGATGCCAAGGCCACGGCGAAGGGGGCCATCCCCGCCGCACCCGCATCCTCGTCATCCCTCACCCCCAAGCAGCGCATGTCGATCTGGGATCTCGCACCCGACGAGGTCTCGGCCACCGTGCTCGCGGAGCTCCGCCTGTAGGTGAACGCCCCTCGAAGGCGTGATGGCACGTAAAGGCGCCAACGGCCTTCCGCACGAGGCGCGCTGCGGATGATATGCTTATCCCGTCCCCTGCGAACGGAGGTATCCATGCGGGTCTTCATCAACGCGATCCCGGGCGTCTACCGCAACGCCCAGTACTCCCTCTCCGAAGAGGGCTTCAAGGGCCTGGGCGTCGAGACCATCCTCTATTTCAGCGGCGAGGAGCTCGCCGGCATCCGACGCGAGGACATCCTGATCGCGACGAAGCGCACCGTGACGAAGCGCCTCGAGGACATCGGCGCCGAGCACGAGATCCTCACGCATCCCGAGGAGCTCCTCCCCTTCATGAGCAAGAGCGAGCGGCTCGTCGACGCCTCCACGATCACCGAGGCGGACCTGCCGGCATTCATCCGCCCCGCCAAGGGCGTGCCCTTCACCTCCGTCGCAGCCCGCGGCATGATCGACCTCAAGCTCAACGGCATCAAGGGCGATGTGTGGATGAGCGATATCGAGCGCTTCGCGTCCACGTGGCGCTGCTTCGTGCGCTACGGCAAGGTCATCTCGATCGACGTCTGCGAGGGCGACCCCAAGGTACTTCCCGACTTCGCCCTCATCCACGAGGCCGGGGCGGCGTGGACCAGCGCACCCGCAGGCGGCGCGCTCGATTTCGGCGTCACCGCGGATGGACGCACCCAGATGTACACCACACGCGACGGCTGGTGCCTCGACCCCTGCGGCATGGACGCGCGCGGCTACGCACTGCTCCTCGCGGCACGCTGGGCGCAGATGATCGGCGTCGAGGACGAGCTGGCGGGCATCAAGTAGACGGGCATATGGCCAAGCGGCGCAGCACCCCCCGAGATGACCTGAAGCGCTCGTCAACCATGGACGAGCGCCGCATCGGCATCATCGCGTTGGCAGTCGTCGCCGTGCTGGCAGCGTTCTCCATCGTCCTGCCGCGCTGCTCGGGCGACGGGACGGGCGTCTCGTCGGAGGCGCGCGACGTGCCGCTGGTCGTCGAGCCCGAGAGCGAGGAGGGCCGCAAGCGTCGGGAGTACGCGGAGGCGTGGGGCGCGCGCATCGACGCGTTCAACGCCGGCTACCCGCTGGAGGGCTACGGCACGACGTTCGCCTACGCCGCCTACGACTACGGCGTCGACCCCAGGATCGCACCCGCCATCGCCCGCATCGAGAGCGGTTCGGGCGAGAACTGCTTCCTCCCGTGCAACGCCTGGGGCTGGGGCGATGTATCCTGGCCCGACTGGGAGTCCGCCATCTGGGGCTTCACGCAGGGCTTCTCCGAGGACTACGGCGGCGAGGTCACCTACGAGGTCGCAAAGCGGTACAACCAAGTGAACGTCGACGAGTGGTACGCGCTGGTCATCTCGTGCATGGATCAGATCTGAAGCTGACGAACAGACGGGCCGCGTTTGCCACCTACATGAGAAGGCCGCGGTGAATCGAATCCACCGCGGCCCGGACACTTCGCCGGCTGTCTGGTCGCGTGCTAGGAGGCCTGCCAGACGAACTTGAGGACCTTGATCAGATCGTCGGAAGCCTGGCCGTAGCTGCCCGCGATGAAATCCTCGAACGAGATGCCCGAATCTTTCGCGTTCTTGATCTCCATGATCTTCCCGCGAATCTCGTTGTGGGCGGTGGTGAAGAGTCCGACCGCGTTGTCAGGTAGGATTTCGCCGCCAGCGATGCCGTCGAGCTGATCCTCGGTGAGCTCGATCCCGTACTGCTTTGCCGCCTCGAGGAGCTCGTTGACGTTGATGTTCTCTGCCATGGTCGTTTCCTCTATCTTCTTTGACCTTGGGGTTTCTGTCCCTTCATCCATTGATTCGCAGAAGCGGGGCATCCGTCTCAACATAGCAGAGATTATTTGAGATTCTCTGCCGCCGGCGCAGAAGTTGACGAATGACCTGTCTCTTTGTCGACTCTTGCTGCAGATTGTCGCGATTGTGTCAGAATCGGTCGCGCTGTGTTTTCCCGCCAGACTTGCGGGTACATATCCTTGGTGCAAAACTTGGACAGGCAGCATAGGAAAAGGGTGTCCGCATATGCAGGGGTTCTTCAGCAAGCTGCGCGAGGGTCTTTCGCGCTTCATGAACGGCCGGTACGGTTGCGACCATCTGGGCATGGCGATCGCCTCGCTCGCCATCGTCTGCTCGATCATAGCCTCGATCGGCGGTTGGCCATGGCTCTCGATAGCGGCAACCGTGCTCATCGTGGTATCCATGGTTCGCGTGCTCTCCAGGGACATCGCATCGAGACGACGCGAGAACGACTCGTTCCTCGCGCTCGTCGCAAAGCCGCGCTCGTTCTTCCACAGGCAGAAGTCCAAGTGGGAGAACCGCAGCACCAAGGCGTACGTGCGCTGCCCATACTGCCACGCGGAGTTCGCGCTGCCCAAGGGCAAGGGAAAGCTGCGGGCGACCTGCCCCAAGTGCGGCCAGAAATCGGAGCATACGGTCTAGGCGATCCCTGACCGACAACAGGCACGTTGCGAGCAAAGCAAAAAGGCCAGAGGCACTAGGCCTCTGACCAGCGGAAACAATGGAGCCGGGATCGGGACTCGAACCCGAGACCTACGCATTACGAGTGCGTCGCTCTACCAACTGAGCTATTCCGGCGCGGCAACTAACTATAGCAGACCCAACGCCCTGCAAACAAGCGCCAGAATCGATTCATCGCAAGATTCCCCACGCCGCGCGGACGCGACCGTGCGCTCCACGTCCTCCTCGGAAAGCACGGGGATGCCCGCGTCGCGCACGAGTGCCGCGAACGTGCCCCAACCGTCCACGAGTCCGCCCGTGAACGTGCCGTCATGGATCCTACCCGCCCCGCACGAGGGGCTCTTGGCCTTGAGCACCGCGAAGTCGACGCCCGCCGCGAGCACCTCCTCGAGGCACGCCGCGCTCCCCCGCTCGAAGGCCTCCGTCGCGTCTCCGCCGTCCGCGAACACGACGCGCCCGTCGCGGTGCTCCGCGGGCGGACGCGGCACGGGCAGGCCCGCCGCGGTCTCGGGGCACACGGCCACGACCTCCACGCCGGGCTCCTCCGCTAAAGAAATGACGGCGGGACAGGGTTTCGTCCCACCGTCATAGCGTGCAGGGATTCCGAGCAGGCAGGCGCTGATGGCGATCCTCATGGCAGCCCGCCCGCGCGCTTACGCGTACAGCGTCGCGATCTCGATCGAGGCGCTCCCGAGCAGGCCGTTCACGAAGTTGGTCCACTCCTGGGCGGCGTTGTTCGACTCGGCGGTGTAGGCCGTGTAGGCGATGTAGTACGCCTGCTCGGCCGCCTCGTAGCTGGCGGACTCGTTGGAGATCGGGTAGGTCTGCAGCGTGGCGTAATAGGTGCCGTCAGTGCGGGCCCACGTGTTGTTCGCGGCATCCCACTCGTCGCCGAGCAGTGCGATCACGTAGTCGGCCCACTCCTTCGAGGTGGCGTCGTGGTTGCCGTCCTCGGGCTGGGTCGGCGGCACGGGGGCCTCGCCCACGCCGGAATCGGAGATGACCTGGTCGCGGAGCTTCTTCATCACGGCGGACTCGGAGAGCATGCGCTTGGCGACCTCCTCGGTCAGGCCGTAGGTGGCGGCAATGGTGGCGTAATCATCGGTGCCGAGAACCTCGCGCGCGTACGCTGCGACGTCCTCGTCGGTGACCGTGATGCCGCGGGACTCCGCCTCGCGCATGATGATGGAGTTGCGCGCGAAGCCCAGGATCGCATCGGCCGTGGGCACGTCGTAGGTGCCGTCCTCTTTCGCTGCGGTAGCGAGCGAAGACGAATCCTCGATGACGGCGCGGGCCGTGATCTCGTGGGTCTCGCCCGCGTAGGTGTAGGTGCCGACCACGGTGTCGAGCTCGCCCGCGGTCAGGGTGACCTTGTTCAGCGGGTTGTGCGCGGTGGGCGCGCCGATGACGAACTTGCCGACGAGCAGACCTGCGACCAGGCAGATCGCACCCACGGCGAGCAGCGCGGCAGCGCCGATGCCCTTCTTGGCGGCGGGTTTCTTGTTTGAAGCCATTGCGAATCCTCTCTTCCATGCGCTCGCGCGCACGCAAAACCAAGCCCTGCGGCGGCCTTACGCCATCCGCTCCTTCAGGGACTTGATGATCTCGGCGGAATAGGTCCTGATGAACGACGTGCCGTTCTCGGCGTCGAAGCCCACGCGGTCGGCCAGGGCCTTGGCGCACGCCGGCGACAGCTCGCCCTGCGCGAGCTCGCGCAGGCCTCCGAGCATGTCGTGGTACTCGGCATCGCCGTGGAAGCACTGGATGGCCTCGTCGAGGATCGGCCACGCCTCATCGGAGCGCTCGGGCGCGGAGGCGCCGTAGCGGCACAGGAACAGGAACGCGGTCAGGCGCACCGTCGCGGAGTCCTCGTCGAACAGCGACATCTCGGCGCCCTCGAAGGCACCGTAGGTCTTCTCGCCGTAGAGCGACGCGAGCTGCGTGAGGGCGTCGAGCACCTCCCAACGCGTCTGCGCCTCGGGGCGGTACAGCGCGTCGATCAGCGCGTCGATGTACTCCTCGAGCAGATCGGGGGCCGTGTGCGCGATGGCGGCGATTTCGAAGCCGACCTCCTGGCGACGGCGGCGGCTCGCGCCGGAGAGGTGCTCGATCAGCTCGGCGACCAGCTCGGGCGTGTAGACGGGGCCCTCGGGCTCCGGCTCCGGCTCAGGCTCCGGCTCGGGCTCGGGTGCGGGAACGGGTTCGGGAGCCTCGGGTGCGGCCTCGACCGCCTCGGGCTCCGCGGCATCAGCCGCAGCGGCATCGACCTCGATGATCGTCTCGTCTGCCATGTCCGTCCTTTCTAGTGGGCGTGGTGCCCGCAGCACCCGTCGCCATCGTGAAGGTGGCCGCAGCAGCAGTCGTCGTCGCAGTCGCACTCGTCGCCCTCATCCTGCTGCGCGCGCGACCAGTCGACCCCGGCGGCGATCCCGTCGGCCTCATCGCTGTAGAGCAGGGTGATGGCCTGCCCGCCGAGGCGCGCGCCACCGATTTGACAGAGTACATCATACAGCGCGTAGGCGGTCTCCGCGCCGGGCAAGGTGAGGCCGAAATCCTCAGAATGAGCAAGCGCGAGCCCCAGATCCTTGCGCAGGTACTCCGCGAAGAACCCGGCCTTGTAGTCGCCCGCGAGCGACTTCGGCGCGTAGCTCGACGCGGCACCGGAGGTGCCCGTGCCGGAGAGGATCAGGTCGAGCACGGCATGCGGGTCGAGCCCCGCCTGCTCGGCGAGGGCGAGCGCGTCGGCATAGCCCACGATGCACGAGGCGAACGACACCTGGTTGCAGAGCTTTGCGGTCTGGCCCGCGCCGGCATGGCCGAAGTAGCAGCGCTTGGCCGAGAAGCACGCGAGGAGCTCCTCGATCTGCTCGGGCAAAGAGCCCTCCTCCGCGCCGATGATGAGCGTGAGCGTGCCGTCGATGGCGCCCTGCTCGCCGCCCGTGACCGGGCAGTCGAACGCGTGCAAGTCGGCGACCTCGGCGGCCTCGCTGATATCGCGCGCGAGGTCGGGCGAGGAGGTCGTGAGGTCGATGAGCCACGCGCCCTTGCGCGCGTTGGCGAGGATGCCGTCGCCCGCGAGGTAGACGTCCTCGACGTCCTCGGGATTGCCCACCATCGTGAACACGACGTCGGCGTGCCTGACGGCCTCAGCTATGCTCGCCGCGCGGACGGCGCCGGCGGCAACGAGGGCGTCGGCCTTCTCGGGCGTGCGGTTGTAGACGGCGAGCCTGTAGCCCGCGTCGAGGATGTGGCGCGCGATGGCTGAGCCCATGATGCCCGTGCCGATGAACGCCACCTTGGAGATGGTCGTATGAGCCATGCTTGTCCTTCTGCCTATCCCTTGGAGCGGACCCTCGCCGCGATGCGGTCGGTGAGCGAGAGCTTCTCGCGGCGGTCGCCGCCCCAGAAGCCCACGGCCACCATGCCCGGGCCCACGTGGGCGCCGAGGACCGGCGAGATGACGCTGCGGATGATGAGCAGGCCCTCGCAGCCCTTCTCCCTGCGGAGATGGTCCTCGAGCCAGTCGGCGTCCTTGGCGGCGTCGGCATGCATGATGGCGATGGGCAGCGAGGCGTCGCGGCACCAGTTCTCCTGGAACTCGGACACCAGCGCGCGCAGCGCCTTCTTGCGGCCGCGGCACATGCCCTTGAGGGTGAGCGATCCGTTGAGGTCGAACGAGAGCTCGGGCTTGATGTCGAGCTTGCCGCCCAGCTGGGCCGCCGCGGGCGGGATGCGTCCACCGGCCGCCAGCGCATCGAGGCTGTCGAGCGTGAAGTAGCCCTGGAGGTAGTAGCGCGCCTCGCTCGCCCACCGGTACAGCTCGCTCGCGGTGGCGCCGTTGCCGGCGAGGCGCACGGCCTCGACCGCCAGCAGCTCGGCGCATGCGGACGGGCAGAGGTTGTCGATGACGTAGAGCTCGAAGCTGGGATAGTCGTCCGCGATCATGTCGCGCGCCTGCTCGGCGGCATGGATGCTCGACGAGAGGCCGCCGGTGAAGCCCAGGTAGATGGTGGGCGTCCCCCGCTTGGCGGCGCGCTCGAACACCTCGTAGTAGAAGCCGGGCGAGACCGCCGCGGTGGTCACATGGGAGCCTTCGCGCAGCTTGGCGTAGTAGTCCTCGTACGAGATGGACTTCCAGATGTCGTCGGTGTGCTCGACCCCGTCCATGATGTACGGGAAGCCGATGACCTCCACGCCCAAGCGTTCTGCGACCTTGGACGCGAAGTCGGCGCAGGTGTCGACGATGATATGGACGTCGCGGTGCGCCTTGAACGCGCGCACCGCCTTGACGACTTCAGTTGGGACGTAATTATGGTTCGGAGTGGTCACGCCTTCGAGGTCGTAGGCGTCCTCCGGCTTGCCGCTGCTCTGCTCCTGAGGAATCTCAGTCATTTTCCTCCTCGATCTTGGGCTTGATGATGCCGTATCCACCATTCTTACGATGGTAGATCACGTTAATCAATCCCGTCGTGGCATTGGTAAACACATAGAAATCATGGCCGAGCAGGTCGGTCTGGACGAGGGCCTCCTCCTCCGTCATGGGCGGCAGGTCGATGATCTTCTCGCGCACGAGGACATCGTCTTCCTCGTCCTCGCCCGTCGGCTCGATGAGGTCGGCGAGATCCTCGATGTCGGCCGGGATGGCGATGCGCGGACCCTTCTGGCGGCGGTCCACGACGCGGGTCTTGTACTTGCGGAGCTGGCGGCTGACCTTGTCGGCAGCCTCATCGATGGCGGCCATCATGTCGTCGCCGGAGGCAACCACGCGCACGACGTTGTCACGGACGAAGACGGTGACCTCGCAGGACTTGCGCTCGAGGTTGGAGGGGTTCTTGTCGACGCGGAGCACGCAATCGCAGGTCATGGGAGAGATATCGAAGACCTTGAGCGCAGAGCCCAACTTGTCCACCACGTGGGTGCGCAGGGCGTCGGTGATTGCAACCTTGCGGCCGGAGATCCTGATGTCGTCCATTGAAGCCTCCTTTATGCGGTTACTACTATGCGCTCCCGGAAAACCGGGGTCGTTCCCTCAACTAGAAGATACCCGACAATTGACCTTGATTCACCAGAGTTCGGGATGCGGCGGCAACGGGGCGGTAAAGCACGGCCGACGGCACGGATGGCCGTCGGCTCGACACATTCTTCAAAAACTTATGAAAGCGTTTCCTACTCGAGCCCCGCGACGACGGTCTGGTTGGTAGCGTTGGGCATGCCGCCGATCCACTTGATGCGCACGAGCGTCATCAGGCCGTTGGTCGAGACGGTGTCGAGCGCGGACTGGACGTTGACCTGCAGCGCGGTGTTGTCGGCCGCGACCGCGATGCCCTCGGCGGTGGGCACGTCGAGCGTGCCGGCGAAGTTGATCGAGGGGTAGAAGGACGCGAGGTAGGCGCCGGAGTAGAGGTCGCAGCACACGAAGTCGACCTCGCCCGCGGCGAGGGCCTCGAACGCCTCGTTGAGGTTGTCGTAGCTGGTCTCGAGCATGCGCAGGTCGGTCTGGGAGAGCAGGCGCTGCGAGACGGAGCCGCTCTGCAGGCCCACGGTCTTGCCCGCGAGCTCCTCGGCGGACAGCGTGGCGTAGCCGCCCGCGTAGAAGAACGCGGAGGCGTTCTCGGAGTAGTTGCCCACGACGGTCGCGCTGCCGGCATCGCCGACGGCGACGTTCATGACGATGTCGCAGTCGACGCCGAGCGACTCCTCGACGGAGGTCACGTTGACGAAGCGCACCTTGAGGCCCATGGCGTCGGCGATCTGGGACGCGAGGTCGATATCCAGACCCATGACCTCGCCGGAGGACTCGACGATGCAGAACGGCGCGGTGGTCTCGCCCGTGCGCAGGCCGACGGTGAGGTAGCCGTCCTGGATGATCGTCGGGCTCGAGACGGTGGGCGCGAACTGGGCCTCGCGCGCGGCGATGGCCTCCTCGACCGAGGTCGGGGTGAGCAGCTCGTCGATCTTCTCCTTGGGGTTGCAGGCGGTCAAGCCGAACGCCAGCGACAGGGTGACGATGCAGGTTGCCAGGATGCGGGTGTAGGTCTTCATACCGTACCTCTCGTTCTCCGGTTCGTTCGCGCGGGACGCGCCCTGTTCCGCCCTGGCTGACCTGGTCTTTGACCCCACACTCGCGCACCGGGGCCTTCGCTTCGGGGCTGCGGCCCCCCACTGGCGGCCCTCTCGCTCGCGAGGCGGTATGCCTCTGGAAGGGTAGAACGAGCGGTGCGTCTTACCTCTAGGACGAGCCATGCTCGCAGGCGCGCTCACGCCCCTGCTTACGTGGATCCTTTCGGCCTCGTCTGCCATGGACTAGGACTTGCGTCCGCAACCACAGACCCAGGGTGAAACAGATAGTCATGATTATAGCATCTGTCACCAAACGCGGCACAATGCGCAGGCGGTGACCGCCGCAGCGCCGCGCGCGTCGAGGGCGCGGGTCGCCTCGCGGATCGACGAGCCCGTGGTGATGACGTCGTCGATGAGGAGGATCCGCAGGTCGGAGACGTCTTCGATCGATCTGATGGTGCCGGCGAGGTTGGCCGCGCGCTCGTCGCGCGTGAGGCCGCGCTGGTCCTTCGCGTGCGGTCGGACGAGGACGTCGGCGAGCGGGATGCCCGTCTCGCGGGCAAGCGCGCGGGCGACGAGCTCCATGTGGTCGAAGCCGCGGCGCCTGTAGGCGGCGGCGGTCGCGGGCACGAAGGCGATGGCGTCGAGCTCCGCGGGGTCGTAGCGGGGACGGCCGTCGCGGGCGGGCCAGGCGGCGGCCTCGTCGAGCGCCGTGGCGAGCGCGGCGGCGATGACGGGCGCGAGGCGCAGCTCGTGGTGATCCTTGAAGGTGGTGACCGTGCGCGCGGCCGCGTCCTCGAAACTCCATGCGCAGACGGTCGCACGCGGCTCCCAGTCGCGGCCGCACTCGGTGCAGGTGAGCCATCCGAACGGCGCACCGCACGACGGGCAGGCCCAGCGCTGGGCGATCCAGGGCAGCTCGGCGCGGCAGCGCTCGCAGATCAGCTCGTCGGGGTAGTCGCAGGCCAGGCAGTGCGTCGGCCAGATGAGCTCGGCGAACGCGTCGGCGATGGCGGGAAGGGGGTTCCGGGACATGCGCATCCTCTCGCGGGGCGCGAGCGGAGATGCGGTGAGGACGAGGATAGCACAGACGCCGCGGGGCGGTCACGCGAGGCCGAAGAAGCGGCGGGCGTTGTCCCAGAGCGCGGTGTAGGTCTGCACGCGCGGGATGGAGAGCGCCTGCTCGCGCACGTCGGCGATGAGGGCGGCGGAGAACGCCACCATCGCGGGCTCGCACTCCTGCCCGCGCAGGGGGACCGGCGCCATGTACGGCGCGTCGGTCTCGGAGATGATGAGGTGCTCGGGGCAGGCGGCGATGGCGGCGCGGATGTCCTCGGAGCGGTTGAACGTGGCGGCGCCGCCGAACGCGATGCGGCATCCCATCTCGGCGAACGGCGCCATGACCTCGGGCGAATCGGTGAAGCAGTGCAGGTCGCAACCCGCCTCGGGCACGCCCTCCTCGCCCAGGACCTGGAGCGCGAGGTCGTGGCCCAGATGGTCGTCGGCACCGTCGCGCAGATGCAGCTCCACGGGGAGCGCGCGCTCGTGCGCGATGCGCAGCTGCGTCCGGAACGCCTCCATCTGGATCTCGGGGCCCAGCTCGTTCCACGGCCCGAAGTCGAGGCCGATCTCCCCCACGCCCACGGCGCGCGGGCTCGCGAGCAGGGCATCGAGCCGCTCGAGCACGCCCTCGTCGACGTCGGGCGCACCGTAGGGATGGACGCCCGCGATGATGCGGACCTGGTCGAGCAGCCTGAACGGGGAGCTTCCCACCTCCGCGGGGACGAAGCCCCCATCGAGCGCCTCGAGGATGCGGTCGGCGGCCTCCTCGACGCCCTTGTCCATCCACGCGAGGAACCCCTGCACGCTGCCGAACCGGCCCTTCGGCCCGACGTCGGACACGGGGTCGACGGGCACCACGAGCAGCCTGACGCCGACGAGGGCCGCGCGGCACAGGACGTCGGGCATGTCTCCCCTCGTGAAGTGCGCGAGGTGGCCGTGGGTGTCGGCGAGCGGCGCCAGCGGGGCGGGCGCCTCGACCGGCGTGCGCGATTTGCCCTTGTGGAACAGCGCGAGGTCGTCCATGGCAATCCCCTATCCCAGCGCAGCCGCGAGCTCGACGAAGCGCTCGGGCGCGAGGGTCTCGGCACGCGCGGTGGGCGCGATGCCGCAGGCGGCGAAGGCGGCGTCGAGCGCGCCCTTGTCGAAGCCGGACGCGGACATGGAGTTGCGGATGGTCTTGCGGCGCTGGGCGAAGGCGGCGTCGATGACGGGCGCCACGCGCGCTGCGGTGGCGGCGTCGACGAGCGGTGCGCGCTCGATGCGCACGACCGCGGAGTCCACGTGCGGCGGCGGCATGAAGTTGCCGGGCGCGACCTCGAAGCGGCCGGTCACGCGCGCGTGCAGCGCGAGCTTGGCGGTGTAGGCGCCGTAGGCCTTGCTGCCCGGAGCGGCGGCGATGCGGTCGGCGACCTCGGCCTGCACCATCACGATGGCGCGGTTCAGGCTCGGGAGCTGCTCGAACGCCTGCATGATGATGGTCGCGGCGATCTGGTACGGCAGGTTCGAGACGAACGCCGTGGGCTCGAAGCCGGCGGGGAGCCCCGCGGGCACGGCCTTCAGCGCGTCGCCCAGCACGAGCGTGAAGCGCGGGCTGTCGCACGTCTCGGCGAGGACCGGCTCGAGCGTGCGGTCGGCCTCGACGGCCGTGACGCATGCGCCCGCGCCGAGCAGCGCCGTAGTGAGCGTGCCGATGCCGGGGCCGACCTCGAAGACCTGTTCGCCGGGTGCGAGCGCGGCCAGCGCGAGGATCTTCTCGATGATGGCATCGTTCACGAGGAAGTTCTGGCCCAGGCGGTGCTTGAGCAAAAGCCCGTGCCGCATCAGAACGGCACGGGTTGCGGTCGGATTGGCGAGCGGGGACGCCACGCGATTACTTGCCGCCGAGGCGCGGGAAGAGCGCGTCGCCCTTGGTGACGGCGACGCCGCCGTGCAGGCCGCCCCACGCGCAGGCAGCGGCGAGGTCCTCGGTGCCGGCCTCGTCCTCGAGCGACATGCGGCGCAGCACCTCCTCGCTGGTGGCGGGCATGAACGGGGCGAGCAGGTGCGCGCAGATGCGGATCGTCTCGAGCAGGTTGGCGATGATCGCGGCGAGCTCGTCGGCGCGGGCGGGATCCTTGGCGACGGCCCACGGCATGGAGTCCTCGATGTAGTGGTTCGCGGCGTGGACGAGGTCCATGATCTCGTCCTTGGCGGCCACGAACTCGAATATGTCCATGTGCGCGGCGTAGCGCTCGACGATGCCGTCGGCGATGTCCTTGAGCGGGTTGGCCGCGGCGGCCCAGCCCTCGGCGAGCTCGGGCGTCTTGCCGTCGAAGTACTTCGCGCTCATGTTGAGCGCGCGGCTGACGAGGTTGCCCCAGCTGTTGGCCAGGTCGGCGTTGTAGACCTGCTCCATGCGGCCGAAGGAGATGCCGCCGTCCTCGCCGGGCACGCAGTCGGTCATGAAGTAGTAGCGGTAGCCCTCGATGCCGAGCAGGTCGATGACGTCCTGCGGGGCGATCGCGTTGCCGAGCGACTTGCTCATCTTGCGGGTCTGGCCGGTCTCGTCGTCGCGAACCATGAGGAAGCCGTGCGCAAAGACGTGCTCGGGCACGGCCTCGCCGATGGCCATGAGCATGGCGGGCCAGATCACGCAGTGGAAGCGGATGATGTCCTTGCCCACCACGTTGAACTGCGCGGGCCAGCGACGGGCGAACTCGTCGGCCATGTCGGGGTTGCCGAAGCCGACGGCGGTGCAGTAGTTGAGCAGCGCGTCGAACCACACGTAGGTGACGTGCTTCTCGTCGAACGGCACGGGGATGCCCCAGTCGAAGCTCGTGCGCGAGACGGAGATGTCCTTGAGGCCGCCTTCGACGAAGGTGCGGACCTCGTTCATGCGGAAGTCGGGCATGACGAAGTCGGGGTGCTCGTCGTAGAGGGCGAGCAGGCGGTCCTGGAACGCGGACAGCTTGAAGAACCAGGACTCCTCCTGGACGCGCTGCAGCGGGCGGCCGCAGTCGGGGCAGAGGTGCTGGCCCTCGGTGTGGCGCTCCTCATCGGCCTTGACGACCTGGGTCTCGGTGAAGTAGGTCTCCTCGGGAACGCAGTACCAGCCGTCGTAGCTGCCCTTATAGATGTAGCCGGCCTCCTTCATGCGCTCCCAGAGGTGCTGGACGGCCGCAATCTGGCGTGGCTCGGTGGTGCGGATGAAGTCGTCGTTGGAGATCTCAAGGGTGTTCCAGATCTCGTGGAATGCGGGAGCGAGGGAGTCGCACCACTCCTGCGGGGTCATGTTGTGCTCTTCGGCGGCACGCTGGACCTTCTCACCGTGCTCATCGAGACCGGTGAGGAATTTGACGTCGTAGCCCATGGCGCGCTTGTAGCGGGCAATGACGTCGCACAGGATGGTGCAGTAGGCGGTGCCGAGGTGCGGTGCGGCGTTGACGTAGTAGATGGGGGTGGTGATGTAGAAGCTCTCGCTCATGGTTCTCCTCCTGATGGCGAAGGTGCGCGCCGGATTGCACGCAAACAGTCATTGTAGCGCTATAACCCCGCCTGCTGCACCTTGCGGAGGCCATTTCACGCACTTTCGCGCCTTCCGGGGTGCTGTCGGCGGAGTTCTGGATGTCTTTTGGCAAACGATTGGGCCCATCTGCTCAAGATGGCGAATTTTCCGCGGTTTGGGAGGCTGGTTTGTCCATCGGAGCCAGACAAGGCGGTTTTTGCGATGCTTCTACCAGCGACTCCGAAAACCGGGTCTACCCCCGATGAATGAATGGCACCAGTTTTTCGCGGAAAATTCGCCATCCTGAGCAGAAGGGAGCAAGTTGCATGCCGGAGGGCAAGGCTACCCCTTTAGCAAGGTATCGCGAAGCGCATCCCTTCTTGTCTCCCAAGCCGCACCAAGCCGCTGAACCCTTACTCCCAGCAGCCGATGCAAGCCAATCGCAAGCTCGTGAAAGTCGTCGGCATTGCTGAGCTGCGTGTTTGTCAGCATGAGCACCGTAATCTTGTTGACGGTAAGCATGACCTGCCGTTTGGAGTCCCGATAATGATTCCAGTCCCCGCCATGCGAAAGGTCGCTCTGATACTCGATGTCGATGGATCGATCTTTCCAGAACAGATCGGGCAAACGCGTCTCCTCACCCTGCGTCGTCGATACCGTGACCGTGGGATTGAGCAGCGGTTTGGGCAATCCGTACCCACCTTTGCGCTTGGGGAGACACAGCAGCAGGTACGTTGCGGTTTCCCGAGGCGAGGCGGAGCCGTCTACCAGCCAGTTTGCAACCATGCGCGCCTTCCGCACGCCTATCACACCGTTATCCGCGGAATCGCAAAGCGCTTTAATCCTGCGCGCCATGGTAACCGCGCGCAGCTCGTACAGCGTCTCATCGGTTCCCTTCGAGACAAAGGGGGTATGCTTCTCCGGCAGCGAATAGAACCCGCACAGCTCCATGCCCAGCTTGGCCAGTTCGACTTCGTCGAGTTCCCGGGCCATCTGCAGGAACGTGAACGCCGGCGAGCTCACGTAAAGATCATCTTCCAGCTTGAGGAACGATCCCGCGGGAACCGGCCAGCTCCAAAGGTGCGTTTCCAGACCGCCGCGTGATACAACCTGCGCTTTCTTCGCCACGAGCGCATGCACTACGTCGCCCGCATGGCCGATGATGAGCTCGGCTCTATGCGATATGCCCTTGAACAGGCGCGTCCCGTACACGGGCTTGGTCAGCGAGCGCACACGCGCAGGCGGCTCGAACAGCCGGTCGTCGTTGATCTTACGCAGATAGCGAATCATGGAGAGTGCGGATTGACCGCATAGATACAGCCGCATCGAGCCTCCTTCAAAAAGGTATGAAGGAGGTTATCCCCAAAGGGAACTGCAGATATACGCAAGATTTCTGTCAGATTGGGCGAGCGGCGACCTTAGAGCCAGGGAGTCATGCACCGACCGATAAGACCCTGGCGCAGGCGGGACACCGCGGTGCTGTTGAAGCTGCGCGGGATGCGGCACATCACTCTCAGCAACCACCAACGCAATCTATCGGCCATGCCTCGAATCACGCTCCCCTGCAGCCTCGGGTGCCAGGATCTCGAACGGAAACGTACCGCAGCGATTGAACGCACAGATGAACATGCGAATCGCATTTGAGGGTGTGGTGCCTATAAGCTCGGTGGCTTCGAAGAACCTGTCCTTCTCCGCCGGCGAGACCTTTGCTACGACTGGCGTCATTTTTTCTGTCATAAGACCCATGTCCTGCGTTTCTGGCTGCGTTCGGGTATTACTTAGTATGATTTTGTTATACCCTCAGAAAACCAGTATGACATAAGAAACGACCGCGTCAACGGTCGTTTCCAAAAAAGCGCGAGCGGTTTAAAAATCGAGGTGGGAGGGCGAAAACGCTAGCCGAAGAGCTCCGCGGCGGCCTCCATGCGCTCGATGATCGGCACGCCGAACGGGCAGTTGCCCTCGCAGACGCCGCACGCGATGCAGGCGTCGGCGTGCACGTCGAGCGCGGCGTAGTGGTCGGCGACGAGCGGCGGCACCTCCCCGCCCTGCGCGACCTGGATCTCGGCGAGGTCGTAGAACTTGTTGACCGCGGCGATGTCGATGCCCATCGTGCACGGCGCGCAGTGCCCGCAGTAGGTGCAGAGCCCCGAGACGGGATGCTGCGGCGCGACGGCGAGCACGCTCGCGTAGTCGCGCGCGTCGGCGTCGGCCGTCTCGTAGGCGGCGCACTCCCCCACGTGCCCGGGCTCGGAATAGCCGATGAGCACGCTCGAGACCGCAGGCCGCGTGAGCGCGTAGTGGATGCACTGGATCGGCGTGAGCGCGACGCCGAACGGCGAGCGCGCGGGGTCGAGCAGGCGGCCGCCGGCGAAGGTCTTCATCACGGTGAGGCCGATGTCGGCACGCTCGGCGGCGCGGTAGAACTCGAGGCGCTGCGCGTCCATGCCGGTAATGTCGTCGCCGTACTCGCCGAAGAGGTCCTCGATATCGTCGCTGGCGGGCTTCATGTCGTAGGCGGGGTTCACGGAGAACATGATCATGTCGACCACGCCGGACTCGATCGCCATGAGGCCGGTCACGGGGTTGTGCGTGGAGAGGCCGATGTGGCGGATCGTGCCCGCGGCCTTGAGCTCCTGGATGTAGCGCAGGTAGGGGCTGTCGTCGAGGATGCGCGCGAGCTCCTCGGGCGAGTCGACGTAGTGGATCATGCCGAGGTCGACGTAGTCGGTGCGGAAGCGGTCGAGCAGATCCTCGAACGCGCGCTTCACAGGCTCGACCTCGCGGGTGCGGACGTACTGGCCGCCCTGCCACGTGGAGCCGAGATGCCCCTGGACGATCCAGTGCTCGCGGTCGCCGGCGATGGCGTCGCCGATCATGGAGCGGACGCGCGGGTCGCTCATCCAGCAGTCGAGGATGTTCATGCCCTGCTCGCGGGCCGCCGCCATGATGGCCGCGACCTCCTCGGGGCTCTTGTGCTCGAACCACTCCCCGCCGACGCCGATCTCGGAAACCCGGAGCTCCGTCCTGCCCAGCCTGCGGTACTGCATCTTCTCCCCCATCAACGGAGGGGCGGCCCCGCGAAGGGCCGCCCCGGTCAACCCTCTGCTGTCAATCCTAGTACGTCTCGTAGAGCCAATCGATGATGAACTCCGCGACCTCGTCCTTGATGTCGACGTAGTTGTGGATCTCGTGGCGGTAGCCGCTCCAGAGGTGCGTCGTGACCTGGTGGCCGGTGTCGGCGAGCCAGTTGGCGCACTGGTAGACGCCCTCGCCGAAGCAGCCCACGGGGTCCTGGTCGCCCGCGATGAGCAGGATCGGCAGGTCGGTGGGCACCTTCTCGGCCCACTCCTTGCCCTGGATGAACGTCATCATGTCGATGAAGTCGCGCAGGCTGATGTTGTGCGTGGGGTGCGTGAACGCGTCGAACGGGTCGTTCGCGTGGTCGAGCTGGACGGCCGGATCGTGGCAGATCCACTCGTTGCCCAGCGTGACGCCCTCCTCGCAGCGGCTGAACATCCAGCCGAGCAGGTCGGCAACGAACTTCGGGTCGCTCTCATGCGCGAGGCCCGCCTGGCACGCGGCGTCAACCTCCTCGCGCACGGCGGCGGAGTTCGCGAAGACGCCCGTGGTGCCGCAGTAGATGACGCCCGTGAGCAGGTCGCCGTACTTCGCGGAGAAGTCGCGCGCGATCATGGAGCCCATGGAGTGGCCGAACATGTAGTACGGCAGGTCGGGGTACTTCTCGACGACGCAGTCGTGGAAGAGCTTCTCGTCCTCCATCATGGTGTGCGGGCCGGCATCGCCCCAGTCGCCCCAGGTGTTGTTGGCGATGGCGGTGGCGCCGTGGCCCACGTGGTCGTCGGCTGCAACGATGTAGCCGGCCTCCATGAGGGAGACGATCAGGTGGAAGTAGCGGCGCGAGTGCTCGCCGAAGCCGTGGACGAGCTGGACGATGCCCTCGGGTTCGGCGATGGCGGGGACGTAGATCCAGCCGGTCACCTCGTCGCGGCCGTTGGACGATGCGAACTTGATCTCGTGAAGCATGGTCTCTCCTCTCGCTGGGTGCGGATGGGGGCGGGTGCCTTCCAGGTTCGATTATGGGGCTGCGCGGCGGCGTGCAATTCCACGCTTAGGCGGATGCGCCGCGCTCTACGGGGAGTGGATTTTCTTCACTGGGGGATACTCCCCTCCAACGCAACAGAGGGGATACTCCCCTCCAACGCAACAGAGGGGGTACCCCCCTTCGTTGCGTTCTCCCCCCATGGAGGATCCATCAGAAGAACGCCGCCATATCCCACGCGGTGAGGATGCCGAGCAGCTCCTCGTCCGGCTCGCCGTGCTCGGTGACGAACACCATGCCCACCCGCTCGCGTCGCGCAAGGGAGTCCTGGAACAGCTTCACGACCTCGGTCGCGATCGTCCCGCGCGAGACGAACGCGAACTTCTCGGAGACGTGCCGGTCGAGCGGCAGGAAGTCGCGCACCTTTTCGAACGTGTCGTTCTCGGAGATCACGACGATGTTGGACGTATTCATGTAGGCGAGCAGCGTATTCTCGCTGAACACGCCCACCACGCGCCCGTCCTCGAGGATCGGGACGTGCGTGAAGACCTTCTCCGCCATCTCGCGCATCGCCGGGCGGATGCAGTCGTCCATGCTCGCCGAGAAGATGTCGCGCGTCTCGATGCAGAGGCGCAGCGCGTTGGGGATGTCGCGCACCTTGTCGATGGTCGCGCGGAGGGTCTCCAGCATGCCCTCGCTCGGGGTGACGGGGTAGTCGTCGTTCACGAGGCCGCAGTGCGAGAGCAGGTTGCGCACGCGCCGGATGTAGTCCAGGTCGGTGCTTACGTCGCGAAAGCTCGAGAGGCTATGGGAGAGCCAGTAGATGGGGCCGGCGTCCTTCGGGAGGTCGTACGAGCTGCGGATGAGGCTCTCGAGCTGGTTGTACAGGTTGATGAACTCGCGCGTCTCGGCATTCATCGCGGTGCGTCTCCCCTGGTTGCGGATGGGCGATGGTTCAATCGTAGCAAGTTGCGCGGGCGTGGGACATGACGCGCTGGTCTCGCTGGAATTAACGGCAGCAGCAGAATCTACGAGAAAACAAGGTGCTTCTGCTCCCGGGCGCACTGGCCGAGGAACATGTTCATGATGGTCTGATAAGGCACGCCCGTGCGCGCGGACTCCTCCTTGAAGTACTCGATGGTGCTTACGTCGATATTCATCGTGACCTGCTTGCGTGCACGCGGGACATAGGGGTTGGGCCGCGATTCTGTGAAATCGTATTCAGCTTCCATTCCTCAACCTCCAGTAGTAGCTCGCCTCGCTCTTTGTCTCTTCGAGGCTCACCCCATGCTTGGAAAGGTTTATCTCCGCCTTAGCCGGGTCCCACTCGAACGACAAGTCATTCCATGCTGCTATAATTATATTATACATATAACCCCACCATACAATATGGCCAGGGCAGCAATCATCCTTCCATGCGGGTATTGTCGCATGCAGGCAGGACAAGAACTGACGGATGAGCCCATGTGTCAGTTGGAGAGAGCCAATCCAAGCGGACGTGACTATTGAAACAGAACCCTACCAGCTGTTTCGCGTGTAGCGGCACTTGGGGTAGCCGCTGCAGCCGATAAAGGTGCCGCCATCGGACTTGCGGTGGCGCTCCACGAGGGGCTTGCCGCAGACCGGGCAGGTGCGCAGCGCTGCCTGCACCTGCTCCGCGTGCTCCTCGCGCGCGTCTTCGCTCGAGGCGGCGGCGAGTAGATCGAGGCGTTCCTTGATGGAGCGGAGCGTGTCGTTGTCGAAGATGGCCAGGCGCTCGCGCAGGTCGCGCTTGATGCGGGCGCGCAGGCCGGGCCGCTGGCAGATGCAGTACTCGGCGGTGTCGTCGGGGACCGCCTTGAGCACGCAGCGGGCGCTGAAGACGATGTAGGAGCGGAACGCGCTGGTATCAAGGCCGAGATAGTCCGCGAGCGCGCGGATGTGCGTGCGGTTCTGCAGGACGGGGCTGTAGAAGCGCTCGCGCTTGTCTTTCGCCAGGCTGACCGTCCATTGGCGCTGGTTGGCGCTGCCGAAGATCCACCCCGCGTAGTTCTTGAACTCGAACACGAAGATGCCCTTGGCGGTGAGCAGGAGCACGTCGATCTCGGCGATGTTGGCGGAGGCGTCCGTGCCGGGCACGATGAGGTTCGTGTAGGTGGGATACCCCGTGGTGGCGAGGTTGTTGTCGAGCGCGTATTTGATGAGGTACTCGCCGAGCGGGCCCTTCTCGTCGGGCGCCTTGAGCATGCCGATGGGCCCGGGCATGTTGCCGCGGGCGATATCGAGGAGATAGTCGAATATGCCGTCGAGCTCGGACATCTGGTGAACCTCCGTGCACGGGACCTGCTTGGATTATGACAGATCTGCTGCGGGCAAAGGCGCCACGTGACCTTTACTTTGCGCGGTGAGCTGGGCGCATTACCTTTACTATTATGGGTATAATTGAATCGAATAGTAAAGCATCACGGAGGTGATCGCCCTGTATTCATACGAGGAGCTCGAGCAGAAGCTAACCGAGAAGGGCCTGACCAGAACCGACCTCACGCGCGATCCCGGCATCTCATCGCGCACGATTGCGAAATTCGCGAAAGGCGAGCGGGTCTCCCCCATCGTTCTCCAAAAAATCGCGGGCACCCTGGGATGCGCGCCGGAGGACCTCTACCGGATCATCTCGGCGAACCCGGTGCTGCAGCGCCTGCGCGAGGAGAAGGACGCGGGCATCCGCGGGGGCCTGTACCACGAGCTGCAGGTGCGCATGACCTACAACTCCAACCACCTGGAGGGCAGCACGCTCACCGAGGAGCAAACGCGGCTGATCTTCGAGACCAGGACTATCGACGCCGGCGACGGCATCCCCGTGGACGACATCCTCGAGACGATCCACCACTTCAGGGCAATCGACTACGTGATCGACCACGCGGAGGACGTGCTGGCCGAGGACATGATCAAGGAGCTCCACCGCATCCTGAAGCACGACACGCGGGACGCCTCGCTTCCGTCGTTCTCCGTCGGCGACTACAAGCAGCGCGCCAACATGGTCGGCGGCCGCGAGACAACAGCGCCGAAGGACGTCCCCGCTAGGATGAGGGAGCTTCTGGAGAGCTGGAACGCGCGCGAATCCGCAACCATAGAGGACATCGTCGCCTTCCACGCGGAGTTCGAGCGCATACACCCGTTCCAAGACGGCAACGGCAGGGTCGGGAGGCTCGTCGCGCTCAAAGAATGCCTGCGCTGGAGCATCGTCCCCTTCATCATCGAAGACGCGAAGAAGGCATTCTACTATCGCGGGCTCCAGGAGTGGAGCCGCGAGCGCGGGTATCTTATCGGCACCTGCCTGGACGGTCAGGACGAGTTCAGAAGGCTGCTGGCGTTTTTCGAAATCGAGATTCCGTAAGCGCGGGCTCGCAGCCACGCGCCAAGTGCGGCTAGGCCATGAAGGCGTAGCTTGTGTCGATAAGGGCGCGCACCTCGTCGTCGGCCGCCGAGCCGTCGAGCAGGAGGGTGACCCACTTGTTGGGATTCATGTGCCACGCGGATCGGAACCCCTCGCGCGTGCGCAGCTCGGCCACGTCGCGCGGGTTGAGCCGCAGGTTGACGATGTCCACGCGGCCGTCGCCCGCCGCGCCCACCGAGCTGCAGCGGATGTTCTTCGTGGCCACGAACCACTTGCCGTTATCGGGTCGTGCGAAGACGCCGATGCCCGGGTCCTCGTCGAACGCCTTGACGGGGCTCACCCCGTAGCGGCTGCCGATGTAGTCGTGCACGTCGGCGAGCGTCATATGGCCCTGCTGCCCGCTCTTTTCGGTTTGCTTCGACCACGGCCATTTCATGGCAGCCTCCAGACGCATCGAAACTTGACACTTTTGCTCGTAGTGTAGTTGTCAATCAGAAAGTAGGTAGTCTTCAATCCTGACGATTCTTATGCCATCGATATCGGCGGGATACTCGCCCGATCCAACGACAACCATCTTGGGATACGCATCGGGAATCGCTCGCAACGGCGCAAGCTCGCGTCGCATCGTGTCATCGTCCAGCATGTTCTCCGTCACCTGTATATAGACCCTTTCGGCTCCTCGCTGGGCAACGAAATCGACCTCGCCTGAACGGAGCTTTCCCACGTTGACGCCATAGCCTTGATATGACAGCTGATGGAAGACGATGTTCTCGAGCACATGTCCCAGATCCGCATCGCGGTATCCATCCAGGTAGCTCCTGATTCCTGTATCAACAACATAATGTTTGCCGTTTGTCTTGAGCAGATCCTTGCCTTTGATATCGAACCGCTGCACGTGATAGAAGAGATACGCCCGCGTTAGCGCCGCGACGTATGCGTCGACGGTGTCGTTCACCGCATAAAGCCCTTCTGCCTTGATCGCCTTGGCTATGCTGTTCACCGAATTCGGGTTTCCCACGTTGTCCGCGAGAAATGCGCAGATGCGCTCGAGAAGGGCCCTGTTTTGAAGCTCGCGATCACCTCGTCTGCGGGCACGTTCCAGAATATCCCGCACGATGACCGTCTCGTAGAGCGTGCGCATATACGCACGATGCGTTTCGAGGTCGGGCTCTGACAGCGAAAGGAACGGGAACCCCCCAAAACGCCGGTAGTCCGCGAAGAGATCAGCCAAAGCAGCTATGCTCCCGTCTGAGGTCTGCGCAAGGCTAGGAGATGCGGCAATGCGCGTAAAGCCCCTGAATCTCAGATACTCCTCAAAGACAAGCGGGCGCATCTCAACCTCGATGTATCTTCCCGATATCAATGTGGACAGCTCGCTCGAGAGGAGATGCGCGTTCGATCCCGTGATGTAGATATCGCAATCAAGGTCGACCCGCAGGGAATTGATCGCCCGCTCCCAGCCAGGAACATCCTGGAGCTCGTCGAAGAAGAGATAGGGATGGGTCAATCCCCTCGCGCAATCCATGACGATACGGTAGAGTTCCCGATAGTCATCGAGACCGTCGTATTCCATCGATTCCATTTTGAACGAGAGAATACGGTCGCTGGGAACGTCCTGCGAGAGAAGATCCTCCTTCATAAGGTCCAGCAACGTGGATTTGCCGCATCTGCGCACGCCGGTTACGACCTTGATAAGATCCTTGTCTTGGAACGTCTTAAGGCGCTGAAGATATCTCGGGCGTTCGATCACGGTATCCTCCATGTGAAAAACTTTCATTTACTGCAAGTTTTTCACATAATGCTGGTAGATGCAAGGTTTTTTGAAACCAAAGCAAGGGGATAACCCCCTATTGGGCGAGAAAACGGCGCGATCCACACGTGATCCATTTTGGGGTATTCCCCGAAATGGTTGGATGAGGCACGACGTCGAAGACGCTGCCTGTCATTTCGGGGAGTATCCCCAAAATGAGAACACCACGAGCACACGCATCAGTACCGGCCGTCGAGCTCCTGGAGAACACGCACAAGACCGGCCTCCGCACGTCTCAGCGCGCCCCGGTACCAGCTGCCGCCCGCCCTCACCTCGGCGCCCAGACCCGTAGTGGCGATCTTGTACCAGTGCTCCGCCTTCTCGAAGCTGTGATCGCAGCCCTCACCCTCCTCGAAGGCCGCACCCAGACGCAGCGCGGCGCTCCCCCACAGATGCGGTCTGTCGTCTTTGGTGAGCTCGTAGGCCTTGGAGAACCACTCGAACGCCTGGGCGAGATCGACCTCGCACCCGCGGCCATCGCGGAACATATCGCCCAGCTTGTAGCAGGCCTCGCCCACGCCCGCCTCGGCCGCGCGGCGGAAATGCCGGTACGCGTGCCCGTCGCAGTCGAACGGCGTGCGCAGATCCTCGTCGGTCTGCCAGCCCGTGAGCTTCTCCCAGTATTTGTCTTCGCAGCGATCGTAGGCATACACGTAGCCCAGGCAGAGGTCTGCAATAGGGTTGCCTTTTGCCGCGGCATGCAGATAGAGCAGCTCCGCAGCTTGGAAGCACATCACACGCTTCTCGTGCTCGTCATCGTCTACGCAGGACATGCCCTCGTCATAGTAATCTCCGCCGTAGCCAAGCGCCTCCCAGCCGTCGTCGTCCTGGTCGGGCGTGTAATGCCAGATGCAGTCGCGCCCCGTACGCGTTGCCGTGGGCATATCGCGCTGGTAGGTGATCCATACATCGGGGTAGGGCCACCTGCGGCCGCCCCAGTCGTATTCGAAGTAGGTGTCGAACACGGGGGCATCTCCGCCCCATCCTCCACCGTTGCCGTTCCAGTTAGTCATCAAGCCACACCGCCATCCCGATGCGCGCCCAGCCGCTCACGTCTTCCACGCTGAGCACCTCTCCCACGATGCGCTTACCGCCGTCCATCAGACGCGCGATAATCTCGTTATTGTCGGCAGGCAAAAAGCCCAGGCGCCTGCCGCGCGCGTCGAGCACGCGGATGGCCCAGTGGTCGAAACGGTTCTTAGTGTCGCGCTCCAGGCGAAGGCCATCCCCCTCATGCAGCTGCGATGCGAGCTCGCCAATCCCATCGATATGCGAGGTTCCCGCCACACGAACGTCGGGCAGAAGGCAGATGCGCTGCGCATAGGGCTTGGGCACCTCGACGCCGGCGGGTCCATTGCCGTGCATTGCGGCGAGAAGCCCTCCCGCCGTGCCAAGATCCAGCGGAGCAAGCGTGTTATCTGCCATCTCACACCTCCATGAGCTCAGCCAGCCTGCGCTCGCAATCGTGCTTCGCGCGCCGCCACTCGTCGATCGCATCGCGAAGCTGAGACGTGCGCTGGGTGAGCCACTCCGTGCTGTTGAGCAGCCGGCCCAGGCGCATCTCCTCGCAATCCTCCGTCTGCTCGAGACGCTCGCGCACCACGTCCTCCTCGATACGCGCCAGCTCGAGTTCCTGCTCGAGCTCGGACTCGCTGGTAGCAAGCTCCAAATCGTCCTCCGAGGGATCCATGTGACGCGTTGCAACCTCCAGCGAACGCAGCGCCTCAACATCGCCGTTCGCGTAGGCGGCCTGCGCCATCTTGAATAGCGCAGCCTCGCGCTCTCCCCCGTGGCAGACATCGGGGTGCAGGCGCTTGACCAGCGTGCGATAAAGGCACCTGACCTCTTTTGCGTCTGTGTGCGAGAGCCGCTGCGTTCCCAGACGCTGCTTGAGCGCTGCCTCGTATGCCAGACGCGCGGCCTCGGCTTTTGCCTGCCAGTCGGCAAGCTCGATATCAAGCTGGCTGTCTATGTGCGCGAGCTCTATAGCCTGCCCACGGTTTGCCTCTGCCTGCGCCAGCGCCAACCTGCGGCGGGCGCGGCGGCCAGCAAGCTCCGCCTCGAGCAGCTCCTGCTCCCAGCAGCCGATCTTAACCGCGTAGTCAATGCGAATCTGCGGAAGCTCCTGCAAGGTGATGTGATCGATGCGCGCAAGCATCTCCACGATGGACGCACGCACGGCGCGGATCTCGTCGCGCAGCGCCTGGATACGCTCTGCCACCTGCTCGTTTGCTGCCATGATAGGCTCCTTGGAACAGCTTTCCGATGTTGGGATTAGCATATCGGGCGTGGTGGACAAAAACCCAGGCAGCAGGCGCGGCAAATTAACAAACCATTTGGCGGAGTTATTCGGACTTCCGAAAATGGAGGCCGAATAGTTGGCGCAAATGGTATGTTAATCGGCTCTAAGCGAACCCCAAAAAAGGGGTACTCCCCTATCTGCAGTACCGGCCAGCAAAGGCGCGCTTTGCCTCCGCGGTGACCGCCCTTATGAAGTCGCCCTTCGCCTCGGTATAGGCGTCCCGGTTGTGCTCGTAGCGCTTCCATAGGCCCAGCTTGAGCGCCTCGTACTCCCTGGCAACCTCGGGATGTTCGCGCAGGTAGTCGCGGAAATAGAGCCCGTCGTTGTCGCCCACGTAGCGCAGGTGCACATGGAAGACCTCGTCGGCAAAGCCGTCCGGCATGTAGCCGCGGTTGAGCGAGATCCGCTCGCCCTCGGCGGACATAACGATAAATCCGGCGCGCCCGAGCACCCCCGCCGCGGCCTCCATGCTCGCGTTCCGCGGGAGCTCCACCAGGATGTCAACGATGTCCTTCGCCATGATGCCGTCGACGGCGGTGCTGCCGATGTGGCTGATCCGCGCGACTTTGAAGCCCGCAAGCAGCCCGGCCAGCTCGCCCGCCATCGCCTCGTAGCGCCGCCGCCACGCGGGATTGTGCTCGACGAGGAATATGGGGAAGAGCTGCCAGAGCTCCTCGAGGGTGAGTTGCGAGAGGTCGTCGGCCATGGCGCGTGCTCCAAAGGGAAGAGGGATAACGGCTACGCTACGGGCAAAGGCATCACGTCAGGGAGATGCTTACCGAGGGAGCGACCAGCGCCTGCGCGTCCTTTTCGAGAAATCCGAGCGCGTAGGAGGGAAGCGTAACGAACCCCTCCCCTCCTCCAACGTTGGTCGCGGCAAGTTTGATGGCAGGATGCGCTCCGTACTTCTTGGGATTCTTCAGGACATAGCGCATGCTCGTCGCACGCCCGTTGGTGGACTTGCACTCCAAAATGGTTGGCTCCCCATGCAGGTTCACCACAAAGTCAAGCTCGGGAGAGCCGCTCGGCGCATGGTAGTAATACAGCTCCTTCTCGGCAGCAGAAAGAGCCGAGGCAACCATGTTCTCGGCAACCGCGCCTTTGTACGAGCTCAAATCGCCCGCGAGAATGCGCGCGGCAGTTCCCTGCTCCAGCTGGGAGACGAGCAGGCCCGTGTCGGCGAAGAACACCTTGAACTCGTTGCCGATCTTCTGCCCTTCGAGCGGCGCCGATATCTCGCGCAGGTTATAGGACTTCACGACAAGCCCCACATCGACAAGGTACTGCAGGCCATCGGCCTTCTGCGGGCTATTTCCCGCCACATCGACCTTGCTGTATTGAAACTTTTTATATTCCTTCGACAGCTGTGCGGGCAGCGAGTCAAGGCAGGCCTCGGCCCGCAGCTTGAGGGTCTCGTTCACCGCATCCTCGCCCTTGGCGTTTTTGTATCGCCCGAAGTCATCGCGTATGGAGGCGATAATTCCGCGCTGCACGCTCCTCACGGCATTAAGATCATGCGCCTCGAGAAACGTGTTCACCGCCTCGGGCATCCCTCCCACGATAAGGAACTGGTGGTAGAGCTCCTGAAGGCCCGCATGGACGGCAGGCAGCAGCGGTTCGAGCGCCGTGAGGGACTGCTGGGCGTGATGCAGCACCTCCTCGGAGATGCCCATGTTTACCGCGAATTCGCAAAAATCGAGCGGATGCATGGTGAGATGCTCCTCATACCCCACCGGAATGCCACGCGGGTAGGGCTCGCGGAAGCCTTTCACACCCAGGAAGCTCCCGGTTGCGATAACGTCGTAGCGGCCATCGAGGTCCCAGTATTTCAGCGAGCTGCGCGCATCGGCACTGTCTTGGACCTCGTCGAGAATGAGCAGCGTATCGTTTGGTACGAAGCGTGCGCCGGGCATGTTTGCCGTGATGGAGAGCACCATCTTGTCAACGTCGAAGTCGCCGGAGAAGGCGGCCCTTAAGGCTTTGTTCGCCCGAAGATCGAGGTAGACGACATTGCCATAGCTTGCCCTGCCAAATGCTCGGACGCTGAACGTTTTGCCGGTTTGGCGCAGACCGCTGAGCACGAGCGGATGGTGCGGGCGTGCCTTCCATGCAGCCAGCTTCTTATCAATTGACCGTTTGAGCATGGATTATCCAATCGTGATGTACTGTTTTAAGAGGATTTTAGCACGTATCTTTTGCTGTTTTAAGAGGTTTTGATTGATTAACTTTTACTGATTTAGGAGGATTTACCCTTTTGGGGATACCCTTCGGATTTGGGTCCGTTGAGTCTGGAGTGCCCAAAGGGGGATATTCCCCAAAGGGGAGTATCCCCCTTTGGGCAACGCGCTACGTCAGCGGCTCGATGGCGGTGACGGCGAGCTGGATAAAGTCAATCGAGCTCTCGAGGGTGCCGGACACGCGCACGGACGCGCCCTCGGCGAGCACGCCCCCGCAATCAGCGAGGACCTTCGGGAACACCACGCAGACGGTGCTGCGCGAGCCGTCTACCAGCGTGAACAGTGCCATGGCCTTCTTGGAATCGAGCATGTTGTGCACCTTGAGTCCGGTGACAGTGCCCTCGAGGATGCACGAGAGCGGATCCGCGGAGGTGCGGTCGGCGGCGGTGTCGCCGGGATCGTCGTCGCGCTCGAGCAAGGGAATGCGCGGGCGCCGTCCGAGCATGTAATCGCGATAGCCGATGCGGTAGCCCGAGCGTATGGCGAGCGTGCAGAGCACAACCAGGATGACGGTGCGGATAAGGACGTGGACGAGCAGATAAGCGGGCATATGATCTCCTTTCCCAATTCGGGGGTACTCCCCGAATGGGACGTAAGAGATACGGGGTTGAGACGCTATCACGTGCCCAAAGGGGGATATCCCCCGAAATGGTTGGATGAGATACGAAGTCGAAGACGCTATCACGTGCCCAAAGGGGGAGTATCCCCCTTTGGGTTGCTACCTCTCCGGCTTGAACTTGGCGCTGTAGCTTCGCGCATCGTCGTCGGCCATGAGCCAGCCGAACTTCTGCAGGAAGGCGAGCTTCTCGTCGTCGGTGGTCCACTCCGCCAGCACGTGGAGACGCCCGGGCTTCTCGTCGTTCTCGCGCCCGTCGAAGAAGCGCGTGCCGGGGCCTTGCTTCAGGCGCGCGGGCGTGCCGTCTTTGATGCGGGTCCACACGGTGGATCCGCCGGTGGTGGTGAGGTCGGTGCCGACGGATCCGTCGAGCAGGCCGGATGCGAGCTTTGCGAGCAGTGTCTTCTCTTCGGGCGTGCGGTTCGACATGATGTCTCCTTCTTGGTCGGGGTTGCGTTTTTGTGCGTGCGGGACGCGCCGCGCAGGGCTGCGGATGACGGGCATGGTTGTCTCCTCTGTTTGGGGATGGGTCGTGAGAGGCCGCGCGGGCCCCTCGTTACAGGGGTTGTTAATTCTGCGAATGGGGGTGCGGCAGGCTTTTGCTCTCCTAGCCGAGGGGAGCAAAACCTGCTCGGAAGCCCCGTTTTAGCCTGCGGGTGTGTTTTGCTCTACTGGCAGGGAGGAGCAAGCTGGCTCAGGAAGCACTGTTCGAGCCTTCGGTTACGTTTTGCTCTCTTGACGGGCAAGAGCAAAACCGACCGCGAGTAATAACCTTTCTCCAAATGTACCCGCCCCTCCACATACATAAAGGCCTTCATGGCTGAAGGGTCGACATGAGCTGCTGTAAAATGAATCCCTAACATAACGGGAGGCATTATGCAGCATCCGATCAACCGGAATGACGTGAACGTCTTCTCCAATATCAAGGAGAACCAGTTCTTCGACCGCAAGAGCGCGCGCATCAAGCCCAACGATGCTGCAAGGCATGTCGTGGCGTTCGCCAACGCCTCGGGAGGGAAGCTGGTCATCGGCATCGAGGACGACGGCGAGGTAACCGGCTTCGACTACGAGGGCGCCCAAAACGTCGAGGACTACGAGCAAATCCACCTCACCAGCTGCACACCCGGACCAAGCGTTCACGTTGAGCGGATTCCGGTCGTCACTTCATCTGGCAGTGACGACTTCATCCTGGTCATCGAGGTGGAGCCGTCCCCCGACAGGGTCATCTGCCGCCGAAACGACAAGAAGGTGTTCCTGCGACAGGGCGACAAGAGCGTGGAGCTCGACCGCGAGCAGGTAATCAGGCTTGAATATGACAAGAACCAGAGACACTTCGAGGACGAGATTGCCGATCGCTCCTCAATTGAGGACGTTGACCCGGAGGTCTTGGCCCGCTACAAGGCGGACATCGGAACCGACCTTCCCGATGAGCAGGTTCTACGCAGCAGAGGCTTCCTTGTGAACGGCCATCTGACCAATGCTGGCGTGCTCATCTTCGCCAAGAATCCGACTCGCTTCATACCCTGTGCCCGCGTAAGGGTCATCCGCTTCGACGGGAACAAGATGCAGACGGGCAGGCGCCTCAACATCGTGAAGGAGCGGACCTTCGACGGGCCTCTCCCCAAGGCCATCGAAGGCGCGAAGGCCATGATCTCCGAACAGCTGCGCGAGTTCCAGTACCTAGGCGACGACGGCAGGTTCAAGGTCATCCCCGAGTACCCGGAGTTCGCCTGGTTCGAGGGCCTGGTCAACGCCGTCACACACCGCGACTACGCTTTCAGCGGCGACCACATCCGCGTGATGATGTACGACGACCGCATGGAGATCCTCTCTCCCGGCAAGCTTCCGAGCATCGTCACGCTCGAGAACATGCGCCATACGCGCTACTCGCGCAACCCTGTCATCGCTCGCGCACTGGTGGAGATGGGCTGGGTTCGTGAGCTTAACGAGGGCGTGCAGCGTATCTACGACGAGATGGCGAGTTTCTTTCTGAACGACCCGATATTCGAGGAACCCAATGACGCCTCGGTACAGCTGACGCTTGAGAACAGCGCAACCTCGCGCGTGCTGCGGCAGTTCGACACGCTGGAGGAGTCTGTCGGCCAGGGCGTGATGGAGGGACTCAACGGCTACGAGATCGCCGCCGTACAGCTGGCCATGGGCAGGGGTCGTGTGACCACCAAGGAGCTCGGGGAGCGCATCGAGAAGGGCAGCAGCCTGTGCGCGAGGACGCTCAAGAGGCTCGCCGCAATGGGGATCCTCGAATGGCACGGCAGCAGCACGCATGATCCGTCGCAGTACTACACGCTTGCCAGATGACGGAGTAAAACGGACTAGAACGGAGTAGCGGGCATCGTCAGCGACCAGCCTCAACCCCAAAGCTCCGTATGCTTCGCCATGCATGACGGAGTAAGACGGACCTGCAGCAGAGTAACCCTGGAGTTAAGGCGAGATACGACCTCAGCGATACCGTTCGGAGCGTTGCGACTGAGGCTTCTACCTGCGAATAACGGAGTAAAACGGACTAGAACGGAGTAGCGGGGAACTGCAACGGAGTAATTGTCACGCAAAAGAGGTTTTGCAGGTGCAGACAAATGCCGAGCTTGTACCTTAAGGTTCGAGTAGGTCCTAGTAGGTTCGAGTTCTAAGCAGGTGGTTACTACAGCATTTGTCTTTGCTACCCGCTCTGGCCGTTGGACTGGGCGAGCAAGGGCAAGCGTATGATGGCAGCAGAGCGGACAACCTCGCATGGGGTTGCGTTTTTGTGCGTGCGGGGCGCACCGCGCAGGGCTGCGGATGACGGGCATGGTTGTCTCCTTCTGTGTGGGGATGGGTCATGAGAGGCCGCGCGGGCCCCTCATGACAGGGGTTGTAAATTTCGCGAATCGAGGTGCGCGGGTTTTGCCCTTCTAGCCGAGGAGAGCAAGTCGGGACATGACAGAAGTGCTGCGGGCAAAAGTACTACGAGCAGCGTTTCATGGCCGAACCCGGAAGCAGACGGGGCTGGGGCTAGATGCACAATGGACATGACCACTCGCAGCGAAAGAGGGAGGCCATGCCCATGAGCGAACTCGAGGTGCTCGCACACATCGACCGCGAGATGCTCTACTCCTTTGTCTGGAGCATTCCGCTTGAAGTTCTTGCAGAGCGCATGAACGTGTCGGTCGATGCCATCCAGAAGAGCTGTGCCAACAGGGGCATCCCCTTTCCAGATGCCAGCTATTGGATGAAGGTGGCGGCAGGCATGAGACCGGCAAAGCCGCCGCTTACCGAACACAGGCCCGGGCCGCAGGGAACCACGGGTACCCCCGAAGACATCGTCGAAGACAGGAGGGACGAGGACCCGCTTGGTGTTATCGACAGAATCCTCGGCGAGGGTACCGTCAACCTCATCATCCGTGTTGCCAAAAGCATTGTCATCGATCCAGACGCGGATCTCAGACCTCACCTGAAATGGCAGCGGGATGTTTGCAGGAGCGAGCGCTCACTCAATCAGTGGCTCTCAAAGAACACGATTACTCATAACTGCCTCTGGACATATACCTCCCCCAGCTCCGTTGCGAGGATGTGCGCTATCCTCGAAGCGATGGGGCGGGCTGCCGAGCAGCTTGGCGGAAACTACGACGAAAACGGCTTCGATATCTTCGGCGAGAGAATCAACGTCAGCTTCTCCGAGCACCTAGGCAAGTACCGCAAGGGTCAGGTGCCCACCCGCTCCTACAATGGGCTCCTCTCCATGTACGTTGGAACCTCCATCTACAAGGACTTCCGGAAGAAGACCCTTGAGCAGAACGTTCCCAGAGCATTCGCGGAACTCTGCATAGACGCCGCATACAAAGCAAAGGCAAGGGTCGATGCGCGCGAGGCACTCGCCGAGACAAGGGCGCGCTATGCGGAGAAACAGGCATCGGTAGCGGCGGAAAACGAGCGCCGCAAGGAGTTCAACAAGGAAATCGAACGATATGAGGAAGCGCTTAGGCTCTCGAAAGCACATGAACGCGCGGAACGCCTAAGGCGCTATGCTGACGCCCTCGAAGCTGCCGGTGATGCCGAGCAGGCCACCTGGGTGCGCGAAAAGGCGGATTGGGCAGATCCAGTCACGCACGCAGCAGACGGCGTCTTTGGCAACGAGCATACCGTGGATGGGTCCGCGCCAAATAAGAAGCCGCAGATTCCATATGACACTAAGGGCATCGAGGCGGATGCCTTCTTCTTGGAGCCAGTCGGAGAACCCTCTCCCACGCTCGAAGCGTACAGGGAGGTGCTCAGGGAGAACCAGTGTTTAAGCCAATGATCAGCCGTATATGAAAAAGAGCATCACTTTACCTAAAGAGCGTGCGTACTAATGTAAAAACGGTATCGCTTCGGATTGTTTCCACGCCCAATTACATTAGTCTTCATGCAGCTTCAATTAATATCTGCAGGTCATTCACTTGCTCAGAATTGTTGATGCGATTTCGGTTACATTAGTTTGCCCCATAGCGCGCATGCCCGCTGATCGACTGCAGTCTACCAAGCAGCGCGTGTATAGCGGCATCTGGGATAGCCGCTGCAGCCGATAAACGCCCCGCCGTCGGACTTGCGGTGGCGCTCCACCAGCGGCTTTCCGCACAGCGGGCACGTGCGCATGGCCTCGCGCACCTGCTCGACGTGCTCCTCCCGCGCGCCCTCCCCCGAGGCCGCCGCAAGCACGTCGAGCCGTGCCTTCAGGCTGCGAAAGTGCTCGTCGGAGAAGAGCGCCTCGCGGGCACGAAGGTCGTTACGCAGACGGCTGCGGAGGCTCGGCCGCTGGCAAACGCAGTACTCGGATGTGTCGGCCGGCACCTCCTTGAGCACGCTCCGCTTGCTGAAAACGATGTACGAGCGAAAGGCGCTCTCGTGAAGGCCCAGGTAGGCGGCGAGCGCGCGGACGTGCTCGCGGTTCTGCATGACGGGATTGTAGAAGCGCTCGCGCTTGTCCTTTGCCAGGCTCGCCGTCCACTGCCGCTGGCCGTCGCTGCCAAAGATCCATCCCGCGTAGTTCTTGGACTCGAACACGAAGATGCCCTTGATGGTGAGCAGCAGCACATCGATCTCGGCGGTGTGTGCGAGCGAGTTGGGGTTGGGCACGATAAGGTTCGTGTAGGTGGGATAGCCCGTCGTGGCGATCATGTTGTCGAGCACGTATTTGATGAGGTACTCGCCGAGCGGGCCCTTCTCGTCGGGCGCTTTAAGCATGCCTATTGGTCCAGGCATGTCGCCGCGCGCAACGTCGAGGAGGTAGTCGAGCATGTTGTCGAGGTCGGACATGGGCGGGCTTTCCACGTAAGAGCGAGCATCAACTTGGATTATAGGCGTATCGTCCATTTGGTCATTTGGGGGATACTCCCCTAATGGATTGGTAGACTTCCAATAGCTGGAGCGTTATTACCCCATTAGGGGAACATCCCCCAAATGACCACCCCGATGGGTAAACTCTAGAACAGATCGGGGAGGCGCTGCTCGAAGTAGTACGGATGGTCCTCGATGAAGTCAAGCGCATCGGAGCCCGAAAGCTCCTCGGTACGGCTCTCCTCCCAGTGCTCGTTCTCGTGGCCGTCGAACGTCTTGCCCGCGGACGTGTGCGTGACCTCGATCACGGACCCGCAGACCTCCATCTCGAGATAGTGCGTGGTGCGCCCATGCTTGGTGGGCTGGTACTCGTGGCTGATGCCGTCGAACTCGCCGGCCTCAAGGGCCTCGAGAATCGCGTCTCTATCCATGTGGGCTCCTTTCGGGTTGCTTACGCGAGCGAGTCGATCTGCCTGCAGACGAGCTGGGTATAGTCGCCTGAGCTCTCAAGCCCTCCGGAGACGCGCACGGGTGCGCCATTGGCGAGCAGGTCGCCGCGGGCCGAGAACAGCCTGGGGAACACCACGCAGGTAACCTCCTCGGAATCGCCTGCGAGCTTGAACAGCGCGACCGTCTGCCCCTTGGACGTGGTGCGGACGGCGAGGTCGACGATGGTGCCCTCTAAGGTGCGGGAGCGCGGGTTGGAAACGGGTGCGTTCATGGTAGATACCTCCTGGTTGTGGGTTTGACCGATTGCGGGGAGAAGGCCCGCGATACTCGGGGCGGGGTCGACAGGACCGCCAGGCTCGTCGTCGAGCCTGGGCACGCGGATGCGCGCGGGGTGGCCGGTCACGGCGTCGCGATATCCGATGCGGTAGCCGGAGCGAATAATGACGGTTGCAAGCGCGATGGTAAGGACAACTCTGACGAGGGCCATAGCGAAGAGGGTTGCGTACATGTGATCTCCTTATGATCAAGAGTGAGCGGTGTCTAAGCCCTTTTGCTGGGAGCCCTGCGGCACTCTATGCAATGTCGATCGCAAAGGAGCCAAGCGCAATATGGATGCTTTTGCCCCTCTTTATGCTGGCAGCGCAAAGAAGCGTGATGCCGATGAGCAGGATGTCTGCGTTCTCGGGCGAGATCCAACCGCTGAGCACATCGAGAACCGGGCTGAACGCACCGGTAGTGCAGACGCTGCTCGCCGAACGGTCCCTCTGAACCATCTGCCCCTCGTTCTTGGCGGAAATGCACTTCGTCGTGTTGTCTTTGCAAGTCATCTTATCCTCCTAATCGTCGTTCTTGTACTTGGTGCCTATAGAGGATACGAAGTACCAGCATTTTGTTGTAGAGTGCAGTAAAAGTTTTTTCAAGCCCCCTTATTTATAAGAATTAATACCGAATTAAGTGCTGTAATCTATAATAATGTGAGTGACTACGACCCCTTTTTAGGGTCCTAATCTATCACCGCTGGAGAACACATGGATAAGCAAAGCGTATATGTCCCCGAAACAATCTATGAAGCGCTATACAGAGACGCTGAGATGTTCGAGGTATTTAAAGCGGATGGCAGAACCATCAACAAGAACAAGTTTCTGAACAAGGTTCTTCTCGGCTACAGCAACATATATGAAGCCGAATGCAACGCCATGCTAGAAAGGGTTGTTAAAGAGCTCGAGGGCATCATTAATAACCACAAGGATAGGCGCGAGGCTGCACGCAAGATCGTCCAAGCCATTTCATCCCCTATCCCAGCAGATAAGCGGGGCCTTGGGTTTAAGCGTCTTTCCTTGAAACCCGTCAAAGCTACTGAGGGGATCTTTTGGAGCTTGTACGGGAATGGAAATCAATCTCGATATTTATGCGGCATGTTTGCAAGCTACTGTGCAAAACCCTCTTGGGAACGGGAGAGGATTGTGTTCCACGATACAGTCGAGATCCTTGCTGTGGCGTGCAAAGCGAGAAACGCTCTCTCGTTCAGAACGATTTGGGATCCAAATACGATTCACAGGGCGATCCCCTATGCCCTAGACGATATGTAGAGTGATCGGGACCTCACTCTATGAAGCAAGGGCCCTCGTTGGGGCAGCGTGGGTTAGGCTCGGTCGTAGGTTTCGTCCGGCTT
>CADBJR010000008.1 GCA_902795065.1 uncultured Coriobacteriaceae bacterium | reverse complement strand
GTGCATGACCCAGCAGAAGATGACGTTCTCATAGGCGCTGCAGCGAAGGAAGTTGCCCAGCAGGTGGCAGACGTTGTCCATCACCATCGCCTTGGTCTCGTCTGTGACCACGAATGGGTCGGCGTCCCAGCACCAGTCCCCGTCCAAGAGCACCGCGTTCGACAGCATGGACTTGAGCTGCTGGCAGGTGGCCGTCTTGCCCACGCCCATGGTGCCGCCTATGAGGTAGAGCTTCTTCATCGCGCGCGTCCTTCTCGTCCTCGTCCTTCTCAACATTCTATGCGGGATTGTGACGGTGGCGCATTCTTCACCTGACCTTATCGGCAGATTGATGGAGGTGTGCGCATGGGTGCTAACGGTCTGGACGAGTATTGGGTGCCGGAGCATGTGAAGGACTATCTGCGCAAGCTCGGGTTTGTTCTTCCCCTGGACGACATGGAGCCCTGGATTAGATCTTGGGATGACTGGATGAGCGCCAGGGGCGAGTTCTACGACTATAGGGACAAGGACGGCATGGGGCGTGTGTATGAGGTGCATCGGCGCTCGATCCACCCGGCTATGCGCGTCTGCGCTGAACGTGGTTAACGTTTGTAAGGTAGATTCAACTGAGAAGACCTCCATCAGCCGCAGAAATCATCGTGATGAAGCGTCACCCATCGTCACAACCTCGCCCATGCCTTAAAATACCATGGTCATTCTTGTAGCCGGCGCGTCACACACGGGGAAGACCCTCCTGGCACAAAGGATGCTCGAAGTATTCGGATACCCCTATCTGTCCATCGACCACCTGAAGATGGGCCTCATCCGAAGCGGAAACACAGCCCTTACGCCTGAGGACGACGAAGAGCTCACGGAATACCTCTGGCCTATAGTTCGTGAAATGGTGGAGACGGCTATCGAGAACAGGCAGAACCTCATCGTCGAAGGCTGCTACATACCGCCTGCCTGGCGAAAGGATTTTGAAGAAGAATACCTGCGCTCAATAGAGTTCGTCTGCCTGGGCATGTCGGACGCCTTCATCGACGCCCATTTCGGCGAGATAAGGGAAAACGCCTGCGCCATCGAAGCACGGCTGAACGATGCTGTATGCACGCCTGATGAGCTTAAAGAAGACAACCGTCGCTACATCGACGCCTTCAAGGAAGGCGGGGAGAAGGTCACGCTCATCGAGTCGGATTACGAAGAAACGATAAAGACCGTGCTAGAAGAGCTTCACCCACGCAACACGTCGTCCATTACCGCATAGCGCACCGCATCTATGGAATGGTCGTCGCCGTCCGGGATGATGTCGAGCCAGTTCCCGTCGCGGTCGCGCTCGTACTCCTTCATGGCGAACTCCTCGAAGGTGAGCGGGCACCGCACCGGGTCTATCACGATCTCCCGCAGTCCTGCCAGCCATTCGTAGGAAAGCTTGCGCATCCGCCCCTTGCGGGCAGGGCGTGCGCGTATGCCGAGGCCGCGCCTGTAAACGCTCGTCTGGACCTTCCCGTCGGGCGTGTCGTCTACCCGAACCACCTGGTCATGGTAGTAGGGCTCCTCGCCGGTCTCGTCCGCGTAGATGAGAGAATCGAGTTGAACATGGCTCACGTTTGTAAGGTAGATTCAACACCGCCTACCAGTACGACGGCGAGATCACCCCCGACACCACCTTCGACGAGCTTGGCAAGGGCTCCATGAAGATGATCGCCCTCACCTCCACCATCGAGAACGAGCTCGATGCCGAGGTCACCATCCACGAGGTCATGAAGATGAAGACCTTCGGCGAGCTCGTCGAGCGCGTTGCCGAGGAGATCGAGGAGTAGCCTCGGCCTGACAAAGGGGATGGCTCTTTTCTAAGTCCCCAAGCCCTGCTGCTAAGAAAGGCGCCGCATCTTATAGGGGATGCGGCGCCTTTTTTGGTGCGGTTATGCAGCGGGAGCGCTACGAAATCTCGCCGAGGAGGAAGTCGACGATCTGGTCGGCATCCATGCTCTCGTAGTCGACGGCATCGGAGGTGTACGCGAAGATCCAGATGGTTCCGGTTGCATCCTCCGTGGAGACCTCGATGGTGTAGGTGCCCGGATCGACGCCCATCATGCCGGCGCCAGAGCCCTCGTAGAAGTAATCGCTGGTGAGCCACTCGCCGTCGTGCGAGGTGCTGGACTCTGCCTCGCCCGTATCGAGACGCGACATCTGATAGAGGCTCTCGCCCTCGGCCACCTCGACCTCGACGGTGGCCTGCTTGTTCTCCTCGCTCAGATGGACGGCGTAGCCGCTCACGTTGGCGAGCTGCTCGATCGCGGCGCCGGAATCGTCGGCGGGCTGCTCGGGGGCGCCCGAGCCTCCGTTGCCCATACATGCGGTGACGGCGAGCGCCAGAACGGCCGTGGCGGCGAGAGCCGAGATCTTCTTCATGATATTCATCGGTGAACTCCTTTCGCATATGCCTCGTTATCCATAGTACGGACCTCATGGCGGTTTCGTCTCAGGGTTTTTGTCAAATCGGCTGAATGTGGCAAAGTCCGATCAGCAGAATCAGCAATTTCCAGAGATACAATAGCCCTGTGTCCATGGGTATCTCGACGAAGGGGCGTGCGATGTCCGAGCAGCTTGCGGAGCCGTCGGAGCGGGCGACGCGTTTTCTGAAGAACCTGTTCGCAGAGTATGAGAATCGCAGCGAGGCCCAGAAAAAGACCGAGCGGGACGAGCTCGGGGTCTTCTTCGACATCGGCTACGTCAACGGCTGCTACTACGATTTCGAGCAGGTAAGGTCGTACATGGACGAGCTGATCGAGCAAGGGTATCTCAGCTCGTTCGGCAGGCCCGGCTATGGGACCGCACATGCGGTGTTCACGCCCGAGGGCGTCGAGCGTTGCAAGAGGCTGTTCTCAAAGTAAAGATGTTGACGAGGCGCCCAGGGCAAACTGACCGCCCAAGCACGACCCGGCCCGCTTTGTTTTCATCCCATATTATGTCTATGAGCCCATGCCCTCCCGTTCGTCGGAGGGCATGGGCTTTTCCGTTGCTAGAGCGACTGCTCCTTGCGGACGCGGGCGAGGTAGGCGCCTATCGCCGCCATCGGCGTAGACCTCGACCGTCTGGTTGGCGTCTGCGATGTCGGCATGGGCCGCCACGAGCCTCTCGCCGTCGTAGCACTGCTCGAACACGACGACGCTCTTATCGGCAAGCGCGGAGGCATCGAACGTGAAGGCCATCTCGACCGTGCCGTTCCCGGCGGTCGGGGTGGGCTAGCCTGCGATGCCGGCTTCGACGCAAGCCTCGTCGTACTCTGCGAGCATCGCGTCGGCCACGTGCGTGCGCAGGAGCGTGGCCGCCGCCTTCGGGAGTGCGATCGTGGGAAGCAGCTCGTTGCGGTAGGGCGAGGACGCCTGGACCCACCCGGACTGCATTGCGATGAGCACGTAGGCCAGCGCGGACGGCGTGCCGCCGTCCGCCTTGTGCGAGAGCCACCCGTCGCGCACCAGCTGTCCGAAGGCCCACCGGTAGTACTCGTAGAGGTCGCGCACGAAAGCGTCGTTCTCGGCCTTGATGGAGGGGAACGACGTCATGATCTGCGACAGGTTCTCGAAGTAGAAGGGGTAGCGCGCGTGGTTGGCCTCGTTCTCGACGAAGAGCTCGAGCAGCCTCGCTACGAGGTCGCGCCCGCGCAGGCTGCGGTCCAGACCCCCGGAGAAGCCCTGATGGAGGTCGGTGAGGATGGCGGCGAGCAGGTCCTCCTTGCGCCTGAAGTGGTAGGTGAGGTTTCCGATGGTGGTGCCCGCCTCCGCCGCGATCTGGCGGAGGCTCACGCTGTCGTAGCCCTGCTCGTTAAAGAGGCGCACCGCCGCCTCGCATATGTTGGAACGCCCCTCGCCCCTCGCCACCGTTTGGCCTCCCGTCGTGCGGCGGCCCCACGGCATTGAGCCGCGGGGCCGCGATTCTCACACGTTCATTCTACCAGCTGCGCCTATGCGCGGGCGGCCTCGAGCATGCGTGGAACCATCCAGTCGGCGCCGAAGCAGCCGGCGGAGTCCATCTTGTCATTCACGCAGTGGGCCATGCCAGGATAGTCCGCATAGTGCTTGACCTTGGAGGAGACCATGTCGTAGATGCGGTGCGGGCCGTCGATGCCGATGATCGGGTCTGCGTGGCTGTGGATGATGAGGAGCGGGCACGTGATCTTGTGCAGGTCGTCCGTGCACTCCATGCGCGTGGACATCTCGCTGCACACATCGAGGGGCTTGTTGAACTTGAGCTGGAATCCGCCCAGGTAGAAGTTCTCGATGCCCACCCAGGGGTGCTTGGTGAGGGTGTCGGTCTTGTCGGTGCCTCCGCGCACGATGAGGCCGCAGATGTCGTCGTTGAGCTCGCAAGCCGCCGCGGTGGCGAGGTAGCCGCCGTAGCTCATGCCATAGAGCGCGATCTTGTCGCCCACGCGCGGGTCGGCCTTCACGAAGTTGATGACCTCGCGCACGGCGTCGGTGTAGTTGGTCTCGGTGAGCCACATCTCCTTGAAGTAGAGCGAGGTGCCCTGGCCGGGGCCGTCGAAGATGATGAACGGGATGCCGCGCTGGTAGAAGTACCAGCAGGTGGAGTAGTTCTCCTCCTTGAAGCCCGTGGCGCCGGGGATCATCACGAGGACGGGGGAGTCGGTGGGGCAGTTGTCGGGGATGGCGAAGTAGGCCTCCATCGTCTTTCCCTCGAAGGGGATTTCAACGGTCTCTACGTGCTCGGGGCGAAGCGCCCACGACTTCTGGAAGCAGTAGGGAATCTTGGAGTAGATGCGCTTCTTCTCGTCGGTGATCGCGTCGTGGATGCCGTAGTCGGCAACACGGAACATCGCCTCTGCGCGGGCGTAGAAGTCGGACGCGGTCACGAGGTTGCCCGCCTTCTCCATCTCCTCGGCATAGGCGAGGTTGCGGTTGCCGATCTCCTCGGCCACGTCGACGAAGTCCTCGCGCTGGTCTTCCGGAACGGGCGTGAAGCTCTTGCCCACGCAGGTGCAGTCGCACTCGGTGCGGTTGGTGAGCTCGATGAAGTCCTCGATGTTCATGCCGCCGGAGATCATGCGGCCGGGGTTCTGCGCGCCGGGACGGGGACGGACTGCCATGTTGTGCTCCTCTCTTGGATGTTTAACAGTACGTTGTACTGTTCGTTGTCCGAGATATTACCGTACAACGTACTGTTATAATCTCGGGCTTCACGCAGGTACCGTGAACGGTAGAAATAGTACGGTGTACGGTAACTAACGATTATTTTGACGCAGATGGCGATGCGCCCATGCCCTCCCGTTGCTTGGAGGGCATGGGCTTTTTTCCGGTGCTAGAGCGACTGCTCCTTGCGGACTCGGGCGAGGTAGGCGCCTATCGCCGCCATCGCCATGCCGGCTGCCGCGTAGACCTCGACCGTCTGGTTGGCGTCTGCGATGTCGGCATGGGCCGCCACGAGCCTCTCGCCGTCGTAGCACTGCTCGAACACGACGACGCTCTTACCGGCAAGCGCGGAGGCATCGAACGTGAAGGCCATCTCGACCGTGCCGTTCCCGGCGGTCGGGGTGAAGGTGGTCTCCGCCGTCACGGCCTTGCCGTCGATCTTGAGCTCGCCGCCGTCGGTGCCGTCGGCGTTTTGCACGTGCAGCACGCCCCTCATCGTGTAGGTCTTGTGCGGCACGAGGTTGGTGTAGCTCACGGTATCCACGATGGTGGCGGGATTGCCTGCCAGCACGCGATTCGTGCCGTTGTCGCCTGCGGCCTTCGTGCGGATCTCGGGGAACTCGACCGTCTGCTCGACGTCGTCGATGTCGGCGTGGACCGCCACGGTGCGGCCATCGGCCTCGACGGTCTCGAACGCGACCACGGTCCTACCCTTGAGGGCGGAGGCGTCGGCGATCTCGAACATGACGTCGACGGTGCCGTCGGCCTCCTCGGGTACGAGCTCGGCGGTGGCGGTGATGCCCAGGCTCTCGTTCGTGGCCTTGTCGTAGAGCTCGCCTGAGACCACATAGGTCCTGCCGGGAGTGAGGTTCTCGTAGGCGACGGTGTCCTTGAGGGTGATCGGGCCCTCGGAGACGACCTCCTTGGTGCCCTCCTCGTCGGTGAGCGTGGTACCGATCTTGGGGATCGTGACCGTCTGGTCCTCATCCTCGATGTCGGCATGGACGATGACATCGCGGCCGTCACGGGAGACGGTCTCGAAGGCGACGAGGGTATGGCCTGCCATCTCGATGCCGTCGAAGGTGAACTCGACCGTCACCGTGCCGGAGGACGCCTCGGGAGTGAAGATCGCACCCGAGACGATGCCGGTCGCCTCGCCGGTCTCCTTGTCCATGAGCTCGCCTCGGACCGAGTAGGTCTTGCCGACGATGAGGCCCTTGTACTCGATCGTATCGGTGAGGGTCAGGCTCTCGGTGGCGAGCACCTCGTGGTTGCCGTCTGCATCCGTGAGGGTGGTGCCGCCGGAGGGGAAGTTCACCGTCTGGCCCTCGTCGGCGATATCGGCATGGATCGCAACTGGACGGCCTTCGCTGGTGAGCGTCTCGAAGCAGACCGTGACCTTGCCCTCGACGTCCGCAAACGGAACCTCGAAGACCACGTCGACGGTGCCGTCGGCCGCCTCGGGGACGAAGTCGGTCTCTGCGGTGGCGATGACGTCCTCGGTGTCCTTGTCGATGAGCTCAGCCTGCATCGTGTAGGCCTCGCCGGGGCGGAGCGCCTTGTACTCGACCGTGTCGGTGAGCGTCACGGTCTCGTCGGTCACGACGGACTCGTGCTCGCCCTGCGCGTCGACCATGGTGGTCGAGATCTCGGGGAAGTTGACCGTCTGGTTCTCGTCGTCGATGTCGGCATGGACCGCCCAGGTCTTGCCGTCGCGCTCCACGGTCTCGAAGGCCACCACGGTCTTGCCCGCGACCTCGACGCCCTTGAAGGTGAAGGTCACCTCGACCTCGCCGTCCTTCTCGGCAGGCGTGAAGGTCGTGGACGCCGTGATGCCGTTGGCTTTTCCGGTTGCCTTGTCCATGAGCTCGCCCGTGATGGTGTAGGTCTTTCCGGGTTCGAGGTTGGTGTACTCCACGGTGTCGGTGAGGACGATGTTCTCGGAGAGCACGATCTCGTGCTCTCCCTCATCGCCAGTGAGGGTGGTTCCGATCTCGGGGAAGTACACGGTCTGGGCCACGTCGTCGATGTCCTCGTGGGAGACGGTGAAGCCGTCGTCGTCCTTGCAGTGCAGGGTCTCGAAGCAGACGACGGTCTTCCCAGCAAGCTCCTCCGCATCGACCTCGTAGGTCATCGATGCGGTTCCATTCGTCTTGGTTGGGATGAATTCGGTTCCCTTCGCGGTGATGCTGAGGCTCTCGCCGCTCTCCTTGTCGTAGAGCTCGCCTTCGAACCAGTAGGTCGCGCCCACCTCGAGGTTGGTGTAGGAGATGGTGTCGGTGAGGGTCACGGTTCCGATGGCGGGAACGTAGTGCGTGCCTCCGTCCTCGGTGAGGGTGGTGCCGATGGTGACGATCCTGTTTTCGACGGTCCCGAGGTCGGTTGTCTTGCCAGCCGTTGAGTCGTCGATGGTGAAGGTGAAGCTCAGGAGGGTGCTCGCTGATCGGTTCGCATCGCTCCGCAGCTCCCTCACCGAGTAGGTGTCGTAGGGGAAGGCTCCGAGCGAGGAGTCGGGCGTGCTCGAATGGGGCATCCAAGCCTGCCGCTTGTCGGATGCGCGGCTCGAGTCGAAGACGCCGTCCGCATCGGTCCTGACGGTGACCTTCTCGCCGGTGGTCTGCGAGGTGATTTCGAACTCGACGTTGGCCATCGGCCTGCCGGAGTCGTCGGTCTTCACCCAGCGGACGTCTCCGCGCTTTACCTGCTCGTCGACGATGATGTCGTTCATCTCGGTGACGGTCTGGCCGTCGCCTGCGACTCTGACGACCTGCGTGTGGACTTCTGACCCTCCCGAGGGCAGTATGTATCCCTCGGGCGCCTTGGTCTCCTGGATGGTGTAGGTTCCCACGGGGAAGATGCGCGTCCCGCCCGCCCCGATGAAGAACTCATCGCCGGAGATCGGCGTCGCGGACCTGAACAGGACCACGCCGTTTGCATTTGTCGCGAACACCCATGAACGGGTGGGTGCACCGGCGGTATCGCCGTCGGTGTTGTCGTAGTAGCGGAGCGTGAACTCCGCCCCCGCGAGGGTGCCTCCTCCCTGGGGGCTCGCCTCGCCGGTGTCCTTGTCGCGCTTCACGACGCGCGCGTTCATGGGGTCGTTGCCTGGCTGTTCGGTCGACGTCACGGTGCCCGTCCCGCCCGTAGGCACCGTGACGGTGTGGACCTCGGTGTCGAGCAGGAAGCCCGAGCTCGCCTTGGTCTCCTTGACGTAGTAGGTGCCTGCGGGAAGCGTCGCGGATCCCTCTCCGTTCGTATCGGTCCTGATTGTGGCTGCGAGCGAGCTCGCGGAGCAGCTGGAGTCCGTGTAGACGCCGTACTCCGCGCCTGCGAGGTCGTAGCATGCGAGGTTGGTCGTCAGAGACGGGCTCGCGGATACCTTGACGAGCCGGAGGGTGCCCGTCTTCTCGCCGACCGCCGCCATGTGCTGGATGAGGTAGCCTGCGCTGTCGTGGACGGAGCCGTCGTTGAGGTAGACCTGCGCGAAGCCCGCCTCGGGGCCGCCTCCGCCAGAGTTCGCGTATGCGGTCGCGGCGTCGACGAGCGCCTTGGCCGCGCGGAAGATGTCCTGCCTTCCGTCGATGACGTCGAGGCCGTAGAGACGGTTGTAGTAGTTCTCGTTATGGCTGTATCCGTGGGTGTTGAGGATGTCGGGACGCTTGTCCCCGACGACGTACCAGACCGCCGCCTGGGTGGCTGCGATTGACCTCATCGCGTTGAGCCCTCCCACGCTCGTGACGGTCACACCGTCGTAGCCGTGGTAGAGGACATAGTCGAGCTCCTTGATGCCGAGGTTCCCGCTGTAGCGGGTGAGCGTCTGTCCTACGACGGGGTCTGCGAAGTACCCGGACATGCAGTACGCCTGCCTGCCGTCGAGCGTCCAGGTGTAGCCTGCGGTGATGCCGTCGCCGAGGCCCGTGGACCTCATGCTCGTGATGGTTCCCGTGGACCCTGCTGCCGCGAGGAGCGGGATGCCGACCTGCATCATGAAGGCCTGCTGCTCGTCCTCGCCGAGGCCGGCCTCCTCGAAGAAGGCCTCGAACTCCGCCATCTGGGCGGCGATGGCCTCGCCGTCGAGCTCCTCGGCATCTGCCTCCCCGGAATCCTCCCCATCGCCATCGTCCGGAAGGAGATCGTCCGGCTGCTCGGACGCTTCCTGATCCGGCTCGTTCGGTGCGGGCTGGTCCATGCCATCCCCGGTATCCTCCGCTGGCTGCTCGGAGATCATCTGGTCCTCCTCGGCTGCAGAAGGCGCTTCCTCAGCCTCGATGGGCTCGGCTGCTTCGGGGGAGACCTCCTCGGGCATGGCTGCGGTGGCCGTCACCTCGATCTCGACCTTGGAGAGGTCGATCTCCGCTGGCATTTCGATCCAGCTCCCGTCGGGGGCGACCTCCGCCCTGTCCGTGATGTCGTTCCCGTCGAGGAGGATCGAGATGCGGAGCTCGACCTCTGTCCCGTCTTCGAATCCGAGGTCGGTATCGAGCCGGACGCGGTTGGAGGTCGCTCCCGCCTCGACCGCCGCGGGATCGGTGAAGGCTTCCTCGTCCGCTCCTCTGACGACCTTGTAGGTGACATCGATGGTGGATGGTGCTTTCGGGAGCGATGGCTCCTCGGTCTGCCCAGTCGGAGGGGCGTTCGCGTCGGGAAGGCCGGGCTCGTCATCGGGCAGCTCGGATCCTTCCTGCTCGGTGATTGGCTCCGCAGCAACGTCGGGGGCGTCGGGGACCGAAGGCTCCTCCTCGACGACGGCTTCGGGGGCCTCATCGGGCGCCGCCTCGATGATAATGGCGGAATCTCCGCCATCGGCCTCCTCAGCGAGGGCCATCTTCGAGGGTCCGAGGGGCCAGAGGCATTGGTTGAGGACGAGGACGAGCGTGACGATCGCCGTCTCGATCCTCCTTCCCGTGCCCATGCCCCAACTGATGAGGCGGACCGTTCTCTGTCTCTTCTTGTGCTTCTGCATTCATCGACTCCTTTCTTCTGGCTGAATGCTCTTGCCGTGCCGCATTCGGAGCATGGAGAAGGGAGGCGTTGGTTGGTTGCTGCAGTCATGCTGCTTGCGTTTCATGGGGTGCCTCAGTTCTGCGTGCTCTCTCGTACGGAACGGAGCCGCGGCCCTTGCTGGGGCGTGGAAGCACGGCTCCGTGTTCACTCGGATGGGTGCTGGATGCTCAGGTGGCCAAGTGCGTCCTCCTCTCGGGTTTGCCTACACGGTCCCGCTCCCGCCACAGGCGGGGCAGGTCCCGTAGGCGTCCTCGGTATGGGTGATGGCGTCGTGGTGGACCGCATGGCCGGTCTCGTCGTGGTGCACGGTGTGCCCGACCTCGTCGTGGTGGACCGAGCCGTAGACGTTGCTGCTCGAGATTGATCCCCCCGCGAGGACGACCGATTCCTCGTAGGCGTCCGCAGATGCCTCGTCCCCGGCGGCGAAGAAGGTGCCGTCTGAGAGCTGGATGCCGAGGTAGACCGTCTCGTCCCATGCCGGGCTGTCGACGACCCACTCGTCCCATGCGGGGCTGTCGACGACCCATTCGTCCCAGGCGGCGCTGTCGGTGACGGTCCTCGACCCTGTTTTGACCGAGCCCGTCCCGCCGCATGCCTGGCAGGCCCTCTTCTCGGGCATCGGCGCCGGCGCATCGACCGAGCTGCCGCTCTGGCTCCCGGAGCCGCTGTCCGATGCAGATGGAGCGGGAGGCTCCGCCATGCTGCCTCCATCGGAAGGCGCTGTCGCATCCTGACCGGCGGCGGTTTCGCGTCGGCGCGTTCTGGAGATCGTGTCCTGCTGGGTGCCTGGCGTGCTTCCGGTGCGCATGTCCGTTCCGTCGGAGGCGGGACCCTCCCTCTGGGGCGTATGCTCCCGTTCCGCGCCGCGTCTGTCCGTCTCGACTGCCTCGGTCTGCTGCGGGGCAGCATGGGGCGTCGCCTCCGTGGTGGATGCGGGGACACACGATCGGGTGGCTAGGATCGCCGCGATGGCGACCGCGATCCCGAAGGCCGCTATCACCCGTCTGGTCCGGTTCCCGCGGGCTTCCATCCCTCCGTCCCTCTCAGTCTCCACTGTGATCCCCCTTTCCGTCGAGGCGGAAGGCAGGCTTGAAACCGTCCCTCCTGTCGAGCCTCATCCAAGCGTCCAGCTTCCTCCCGCCCTTCCCCGCGAGCCCGCGGAGGAAGACCTCCTCGCCCGACGCGAGCCTTGCGATCTCGGCTGTCGACAGGCGGACTCCGTTGATGTCCTTCTGGACGCGGAAGGAGCAAGTCCCGTCGTTCACCCATCTCCCGCCGACCTGATGGGTCCGGTTGTTCTCGCAACGGACCGCGCGGTCGCTCTCGAGGAGCCTTCCGCCGCATGCGGGGCACTCGCCGACGACCCTTCTGACGGGGTAGAGCGCGAAATTGCGGTCGGGGTCGAGGAACACGGTCAGCCTGTAGGCGTCGCCTGATTCCGTGGCGCACTCGATGACGACCTCATCGCCCGCGAGGAGGCGACCCAGCGCCCCTTCGGTGATGGCGCACCGCCGGAAGACCTTCCAGAGCCTCCAGTTGCAGGCGGCCTGCCCCTTCTTCTCCCTGGCCATGGCGTTCTCGCAGGCGTAGAGCCTGCCCGCATCCAGCACGCGCCCCCCGCAGCGGGGGCACCTCCCGACGTATCTCGCATCCATCGTCGCAGCCCTCCTATCCGAACAGGGACTGCGCCCAGGCACCCGACCTGGTGAGGGCCCAGATGTAGAGGACATTCATGATCAGGGAGGAGGTGATCCAGTTCATGTAGAGCCCGCCCTCCTCCGCGAGATGGTTGGAGGCGACGATGAGGATGTTCAGGATCGTCGGATAGGCGGCGATGATGAAGAACATCATGACGCCCGCGAGCGCGAGAGAGGCGAAGCTCCTGAGGAACCCGACGGCGAACTGCCTCGTCTGCTCCATGCCCATGAGCGAGAGGGGGATGGGTGAGAGGAAGACCATAGCGTAGACCTGGAGCACGCGCGCCATGACCACGAGCTGGGTGACTGCCCCCGCGACCGTGGAGAGCAGGCCCGTGATGAGGGCGGCGAGCGCGATGCCGATGACCTCTCCGACGCTCACGCTGCTATAGGTGAGCTCGGGGGTCACCATCTCCTCGATGCCCCCCGCGTTCAGCTGGGAGCTGAATGCGTTGATGATCCCCGCGGAGATGTCGAAGATCGCCTCGCAGAGGCGGGTGCTGATGTTGATGAGCCAGACGCAGATGGCGAAGTACACTGCAAGGGTGAGCACCTCCTTGACGACGGGGAGCTGGGCGTTGGCGTCGTACTTGCGCGATATCTCGAGGAGCTGCACGAGCACGACGAGGCAGAGGATGGAGAGGGCGATCGGGCGGACGACCACGTAGGATGCGGCCGTCACCTGGGTGTAGAAGGCGCCCCCGTCGCCCAGCGCGTCCCTCAGGGGGTCCATGAGGCCTGATGCATGGGCGATCTGCGAGGTGTGCTCCGCGATGCCCGCGAACTGGGCGTTCGCAGCGTCGATGAGGAACTTGGCGAGGAACGCCTCCGCCTGCTCCTGGAGCGTCGCGGCATATGCGGCCGTCGGGGCGATGGCGAGCGTGGCTCCGGCCGCGACTGCCGCATGCCCCAGCTTCCTTCCCTTCGCCATCAGATGCCCTCCTTCCCGATGGACTCACGCGCCTCGTCCGCGCCGATTTCCTCGAAGGAGCATTTCCAGCCCTTCTTGGAGCGGCTGCATGCTGCGAGGAAGAAGCGCGTCTCGGGGATGCTCCCGTCGAAGTCGTCGACGACGAGCAGGAACGAGGCGGCATCACCATCCGCCGAGACCGACGAGGTGGGGATGCGTGCCGAGGTGCCCGAGACCCTGCGCGATCCAGCGAATGAGAGCCAGGGGTCGACGAGGCTCTCCGCGAGCTCGCGCGGCATGAGCTCGGCGAGCGCGTCCGCCTGGTAGATGGAGAGCATGCCGTCGTACGACCTCATCGACGGCGCCTCGCTTCCATCGGGGCCGTCGGGCGTCCAGACGGTCCACCTGCCGTCCTGCTGCTGTCCTGCGATGTACGCCTCCCCGTCCTCGACCGACCAGATGACGAGGCGGGCGGTCGCGCCGTTCCCGACATCGACCACCTCGTCTGAGACGGCGGTGACCGATGCGGTGTAGGGGAAGCCGTGCTCGACGAGCCAACCCATGATCTCGGTGGAGAGATCCGGGTTGTCCGGGGAGTAGGCGGTGTCAGGCGCAGGCTCGGATGGGGCGACCATCCCGTCGGGGAGCGCCGCATCGGGTGTTGACGCCGAGGCGGGTGCCGGCACCTCATTGGGTCCGGTCGAGGCCTCCTCGTCCTCGCCACCGCCCCGCGCGCAGAACGCGAGGAGCGACAGCACGAGCGCGATGGCGAAGATCGCAGCGATGCGCCCGGGCCACGTGGAGAGGAGCCTTTCCAGATAATCGCGCATTTCCGCCTCCTAGAGGATCGAGCCGTGGTTCGTCGCGGACACTACGCGCCGCCCGTCGAGGCCGAGCGCTAGGTAGGGATCGTCCCCGATGGCGTCCGTCCCGCAGAACTCCAGCACGTTCGCATCGTGGGCATGCCCCCATCGGGTGGCGGGATGCCCGTCATGAGACGCGACGGACTCCGCCTTGGCGTCGACCTTCACGCACTCGATGGCCGTGCCGTCGTCGAAGTAGAAGGTGATCCTGTCGCCCACGTCCCCGAAGACAGAGGTGCAGGCGATGAGATAGCAACCGTCGAGCGTGTTGAACCCGGCGGAGTCGGTGACGGATCCCGCGCTCCGCCAGAGCGCCTGGACGCGCGCCTGCGCGGTGCCGGCGGCGAAGCTGTTCTCCGCCAGATCCCACTCGTGCGTGGCGTACGTCCCCACGCACACGTTCTCGAAGGAATGCCCTGCGGGGCAGGTGCCGCTGCTGTACTCGGGGATGGCTATCTCTCCAATGCCGGATGCTGCGTAGGCGGGGCGGATGAAGGACGGCTCGCCGCCCCCGCGGCCGTTGCCCGTCCTGTCGGCCGAGGGCCACCCGTCCCCGACGCGCTGGTGGTAGTGGATGCCGCAGTGGTTGTCGGACAAGCCGCACATGCTCGAATGCGGTGCGTAGGTGTTGCCCTCGACGGTGTCGAAGCTCCCGTCGTCGTGCACCCGGGCGACGATGCCGATATGGTCGTGGCCGATGCCGGGGCCTCCCGTCGAGTTGTAGATGATGAAGTCCCCGACCTGGGGGAAGTAGCCCGCGAAGCCGTGGTACACGGTGCCCGCATCGGGATGGGACGCATACCACTCGAGGAAGCCCCCGCATCCCCCGAGCACCGGGACGAGCCCCTGGCCGACGGATCCCGCCTCGTCTGCGCACCAGGAGACGAAGCAGGCGCACCAGGGCGTCTGGTATCCGTTCACGAACCCGCCGCCGAAGACGCGGTTCCAGTACTTCGGCTCGCCGTGCCCGTAGCTCCCGGATTCCTCGCCGATGCGGTATTCGGAGAGCGCCGTCCGCGCGACCGCGGCGCCTCCCGTGCCCTGCGGGAGGAGCGTGAGCGTCGCGGTGCAGGTCGGGAGCGCCGAGAGGATGGCGATCGCGGCCAGGACTGGGATGAGCATGGGGATGAGGAGCGATGCCGCTTGGACGGCGGCTGCGGAGACGAGCGATGCGACCGCGCCCGTCGCCTCGGATACGGCGCCTGCGATGCTCCGGGATGCGGCAGATCCGATGGACGCCCCCTCCTCGTGGAGCCTTCTCGACTCCCGGGCGTTCGCCCTCGCCTGGAGCCTCCTGAGGGGGTGCGCGACGGTCTTAACCGTCGTCGGGATGGTAGGGGCAGCTGCGGAGGCGTCCGCTACCGCGAAGCGCACCATGCGCTCGGCGGTAGGCTCCTCCGTCCCATCTCCGTCACCGTCGTCCGATCCGACGGCGTTGACGGCCGAAATATCCGCAATGTATTGCCTATGCCTCTTCCTTCCGGCGGCATAAGGGATGTTACCCCTATAACGGGCATAACGTCCCTTATGCCCGTTATAGGGGTAACATTCCGCGGCATCGTCGCCGATGCCCCAGACCGACAGGGCGGCGCGTTCCCGCGCCTTCTTGACCGCCGCCTCCGCCATCAGCCCGCCCCCTTCTCGCGCGCCATCCTGCGCGCGTACTCCTTGGGGTCGGTGTTGAAGATGTCGTAGAGGACGTTGCCCTTGGGGAAGTCATCGCGGAAGGGGACGCGCGCGCCGTCGGCGATGAGCAGCCCGCATCCCGGCTCGCAGTTCTCGTCAATGGCCTCGAGCTCCCGCTGCGAGAGCCCCTTGCGCTCCGCCCAGTAGGCCCTGTCCTCGTCGCCCTGCCTGAGGAGCAGAACGAACCCCGATTGGTCGATCAGGTCGCGGGTGAGGTCGTTGTCGCCGATCGCCATGCCCGACTGCGTCATGCCCGTGCAGATGAGGCCGTACTTGCGGCCCTCCCTCCAGAGCCTCGCCAGGTACTCGAGGACCGCCGTCCTTCCCGTGAGGGACTGGATCTCGTCGATGTAGACCCATGTGGAGATCCCCTTCCCGTGGTTCGCGTACATCTCCTGGCGGATGCTCTCGAGCATCGAGATCATCGCGAGCGAGCGCATGTCGCCCGGCACGTCCTTGATGTTGAAGGAGATGAGGTTCGCGGAGGCGTCCTGCGGGGTGGAGGGGTGGTTGAGGAAGGAGAAGGTACCTGAGGTGTAGCGGCCGAAGACGAGCGCGAGGCGCCTCGCCTCATCCTCGCCCGTGCCCTCGTAGGCCTCGAGCCGCTCCACGAAGTCCTCCATCAGGGGCTCGGAGAACGCCCCGTCGAAATCGCGGTACATCGATTCGACGACCTTGGTTATGATCGAGCGCTCCTCCTGCGTGAGCGATGCGTCCGCATCGGACTTCAGGGCGGACGTCATCGCCAGCACCGCGTCGATCTTCCAGGCGAGCTTGGCCTGGTAGGTGAGGTCGTCGCCCTCGTCGAGCGCGAACGGGTTGTAGTGGACGTCCGAGTCGGGGCCGTAGGCGTACTCGATGCCGTGGAGGCTCCTCACGAGGTAGGTGTACTCCCCGGTGCTGTCCTGGATGAAGATGCGCGACCTGGGGTGCGAGAGCACGGTGTTCGTAATCTCGCGCTTCACCGCGAAGGACTTCCCGGAGCCGGACATCCCGCAGACGAACCCGTGCGGGCTCATGAGCTCCTCGCGGTTGCAGATGACGAGGTTCCCGGAGAGCGCGTTCTGCCCGTAGTAGCCGCCGCCCTCCATGTCGAGCTCGAGCGTCGTGAACGGCACGAAGATCCCGAGCTCCCTCGTCATGAGGTCCCGGTAGATGTCGCAGTGGTTGTGCCCGAGGGGCAGCACCGAGTTCAGGCCCTCCCTCTGGCGCAGGGCGTACGCCTCGAGCTCGATGCCCTCCGCCTGCGCGGCGGAGATGATCTGCTGGGCCTGCTCGTGGAGCCTCGCCTTCGTGCCCGCGTAGGTGAAGACGAGCCCGCTGAAGTAGTAGGAGCGCTGGCTCAGGTGCATGAGGAGGTCGAGCACGCGCGCGTTCTCGTCCTTGGCCTCGGCGAGGCCTGGGGAGAGGAGCTCGTAATCGTATCCGCCCCTGATCGCGCGCCTCTGTTCCTCGATGACCTCCTTCTGGATCCAGCCCGCCTGCGTGCGCGACATCTCGATCGCCTTGGACTTGTCGATGGGCTGCAGGTGCCAGGAGACTGCCATGGGGATGGGGAGGTCGAGGATCGATGCGATGGCGCGGTCGGTCACCTCCGCCGCGAAGTCAGGTCGGAAGACGAGGATTTGGCACCAGACATCACCGCTCCGGTAGCAGACGGCCTCCGACCCGCTCGGCTTGAAGTTGAGCGAGGCCGGGCAGACGTAGTCCTTCGCCGTGAGCGGGGAGGTGGAGCTGAGGTCGCGGTCGTAGCTGAACGTGAAGAGCTTCCCGGGGCGCAGGATCGAGGAGATGACCGCGAGGCGTTCCTCGCCGTCGAGCCTGTGGGTCCTCGACTTCAGGACGTTGAAGCTCTGGCGGACCCATCCCCTGCTCCTCGCGAGGAGCTGGGTGGCGCGCTGCAGGTTCGGTGCGAGCGTGGAGAAGGTGATGTAGCGGTCCCTCCTGATGTTCGACGAGCCCTCGCGCATCTTGGCGGACAGTATCGAGTTGAACACGCGGGCGGCATCGGCGTTCTCCCCGCACTCGGCGGGGTCGAAGAAGCGCCTCGACTCGATGTCCTCCTCGGAGAGGAGCGTGTTGGCTATCGTGAACTGGATCGACGTGTTCGGCCCGAAGTGGTCGACCAGGCGGCAGAGCTCGCGGAACATCTCCGACTGGGACTCCACCCGCGCGGTCTGGTAGCTCACGTCCTCGAAGGAGAGCGTCTGGGAGAAGAGGCCCTCCTCGACCTCGCATATCCCGTCGCTGTACATGAGGTCGAAGCCGATCGCGTCGTAGACGCTGCGGGCCCTCCTCCGGTTACGCCTCTTCTCGTCCATAGCCGAGGCGAGGGTCTTGTCCCGTGCGCGGAACCGCTCCATGGCCTCCTTGTAGGAGACCTCGTCATCGCCGTCATCCTCCTTGCGCGGGGCGAGGGCTGCCCTGATGCGGGCGGCGATGCCCTTCGTCCCCTCCACGGGAGGCTCCGCTGGCGCATGCTCTTCCCGGGGGAGGGGCTCCGCGTCGCCGAGGTCGTACACCTCGACCGGGCCCTCCTCGTAGACGTCGCTCACGTCGACGGGGAGCTCGGAGCCGCATGCGGGGCAGTACCTGTCGCCGGATCCCACCTGCTCGTGGCAGGAGGGGCACCTCCTTCCCAGGTCAAACCGAGGGCCATCGCTCGAAGCCCCTTTTCCCGCGGTACCTCCCGTAAGCCTTGGAAACGGCATGCGCCCTCCTTCCCCTATGCGTCAGCCCGCCGAAGCCGGCCTCCTCGTACCTCGACCTGTTCTCGTAGACGAGCTCGTCTCCTCCGAAGTTGTGGCGCATCCAGAGCGGAAGCCACTGCTCGAACCTCATCCCATCGGGCTCGAGGAACCCGATCGACCAGAAGGGGATGACGGCGACGAAGACGATGATTCCGACGGAGTCTGCCCCCGCCCCGAACGCGAGCCATGCGACCGCGGCGATGGCCACCGCCGTAGCGAGCGCGAGGACGATGCACGCGAGCGTGCGCGCCGTGAGGCCCCCGACGATCTTGGGGCGGTACTTCGTGAGGTCGGCGTGTATGTTCGTGGTGAGCACGGCGCAGCCCTCACATGGAGACCCACTGCGTCGGAAGCCCGCCGAAGATCGCGGAGGCGACCATGATGATCGCACCGGCGACGATGGCCTGGAAGGCGGAGATGATCTGCGCCCCGCCGCCCTTGGTGTCGCTGAAGACCGCGATGCCGATCTGCACGAACCCCCATCCCATGATCGCGGCGCCTATGAAGAAGACGCCCTGAGAGATGGTGTTGAGGATCGAGGTAAGCGTGCCCTGCGCGTCGTAGCCCTCCGCTGCGAGGACGGTCCCGATTCCCTTGGCGATGGCTCCCCTCATCGTTTCTCCCTTCGTTCTCCTGCCCGTGCGGGGAGGGTCCCCGCTCGGTGAAATCTGCTATCCTCGTCTCACGGGGAAGCCCGCCTGCGGGCCTTCTCTCGTACGGATCGGGCTGCCCGGGATGCGGCGGGGGTGGAAGCCCAATGCATCGTCGCGACCATGTCGTCGCCCGGGCGGCCCTTCTCATTCCCGCAATCAATCTGCTGCTCCTCCAGCGCCTCGAGGGCGGCGGAGGCCCTGTCCCGCTCGTCGAGGCGGCGGCGGAGGATCGCCCGCCTCTCCTCGAGCAGCTGATTCGCCTTCCGCTCGGTGGCGCGGCCCCTCGCCCTGGCGAGGGATTCCTCTGCTGCGCGGACGTCGTCCTCCGCCTCGACGACGGCCATCCGCGCGTGGGCGGCGTCCTGCCTCGCCTCGAGCGAGCGCCTCCACGGCTCCGCGTCCCTCCCGAGCGGGGATCCGTTGGCCCTCCAGTCCGGGAAGTCGAACTCGTGGTGCCGCTCGGGCGGGTCGTTGGGGTCGAACATGTAGGCGGGGTCGTAGTTCCTGTGCTCGAAGACCCAGCTCTTCGCGTCCTCGACGGGGTACTCGGACCCCATCCAGACGACGGCGTGGCCCGCGTCCATGTGCGCGAGCTCCGACGCCTCGAAGACCTCCTGGTCCTTCTGCGAGTACTGGTAGGAGACGTCGGGGACGATGCCGGCATGCACCGTCTCCGACTGGACCGTGATGGTGCGCTTCCCGCTCTCCTCTGCGAGCTGGCGCGCCGTGGCGTAGTCCTGCCCGCCTGCGAGGAAGACCGTCGTGGCGCAGTTGCCGCGTATGGTGTCTGCGGTCTCCTGCCCGTAGACCTCCTTGAGCTGGGAGAGGTTCTGCAGGATGACCGTGAGGTCGATGTTGCGGGAGCGGACGACGGCGATGCACTGGTCGAAGGAGGGGAGCCTCCCGATGTTCTTGAACTCGTCCATGATGATCGAGACGGGGCGCGGGAGCCTGCCTCCCTGCCTGTCCGCCTCCGACATCGGCAGGAAGATCGCCTGCCACATGAGGATGGAGAGCAGGGCGTTGAGCTTCCCGTCGAAGTCCGAGGTGCGGACGAAGATGGCGCGCGGGGCCCTGCGGTCGCCCCTCGAGACGACCGTCCCGTCGTCCGCGACCACCGCCCCGACCCGGTCCTGGCCGAGCTGCTCGAGGTGGAGCTCGTCCGCCCCGTCGATGCCGGAGAGCATGTCGAGGACGTCGTCCGAGCAGAGCGACGTCATGCGGGCGTGCGACGAGATGACGAAGGAACGGAGGGTCTTTCCCGCTCCGCTCCTGAACTGGCGCCATTTCCGGAGGGCCATGTCCTCGGTGACGGCAAGCCCCCTCCTCATGGCCCCGCGGCGGAGCCTCGCCGCGGAGGGGTCCGCGCCGTCCCTCCTCCTCATCTTGGTGGGGGTCCTCCTGCGGCCCTGCGCGGCGTGGACCTTGCGGGCGCCCGCCGGCGCCTCGGCGGCGGCGCCCGAGGGGACGGCCTTGAAGCCGGTCTCGATCTGCCTGAAGATCAGGTCGACGGGGCAGGGGCGGGACCTCCCGCCCTCATCCTCGACTCTGAGGTAGCTCGTGAACTTGAAGAAGCTCCTAAGCGTGAACTGGCTCCTCGGGAACCAGTCGAGGAGCAAGTAGAGTATCGCCTGGTAGAGCAGGCGCTCGCCGTTGTCCCAGATGGGGTCGTTCGACTCGCGCCCGTTGTTGGTGTTCCTGATGAGGCACTCGACGAAGGTGTCGACCTGCGCGTGGGTCTCGATGGCGGCGAGCGGGTTCCACTTGACGGACCTGTCGAGGTCCACGAGGTCGAGCTGGACGGGCTCTATGCCGGCTCTCACGAGCGCCATCCCGCAGCGCTTGATGTCCATCCCCTTGGTGTCTATGACGACGAGGTCGCGGTCTGCCCCGAGCTGCAGGATGTTGGGCTCGACGTAGCCCGCCGTCTTGCCCGAGCCGGAGCCGCCGACGATGAGGACGTTGCGGTTGTTGATGCCCTTCCCGACACCGGGACCGGGGCGGAGGGCGATGCCGAGGTTCTTGGTCAGGATGATGTTGTTGTCGGGGTTTTCCCGGTCCCTGTAGGCGGATGCCTCCGACACCCTGCCCTTGCGCGACTTGCCGTGGGTTCCCTCGACCTCGACGTCCGTGTGCCGGAGGAGGGACCACGACCAGAGGAGCGTCGGGGCGCAGAAGAGGAGCGCCGAGCAGACGAGCGCTGGGATCGACGGGGAGAGGGTGAGTGGGTCCGAGATGATGGACGGTATCGTTCCCCGCAGGGCTGACCCGAACATCTCCGATGCTGGGTCCTGCGATGCGGCGATGAGCGCCCCCCAGCGGTTGCCGAGGTAGGCGAGCACCGCGCCAGAGGCGATCGCAGCGATTCCCCCCGCCATCTCCCTCTTCATCAGGCCGCCCCCTCGGAGGACGCATGGTCCCTCTTCTCTGCGAGGTAAGCGGACCATGCCCTGAGATGCTCAAGGCGGTCGGTGATCCTTCTCGAGGGCGTGTCGGGGAATGCGAGGGCATGGAGGCGCCTCGCCTCCTCGTCGGTTGCGATGAGCTTCCTGACGAAGCGCTCCTCGCGCTCTTCTGCCGCATCCTCGGCTGTGGCCGATGCGCGGGCCTCCTCCTCGGCGCGGTGCACCTCGTCTGCCCTCCTGCGGGCCTCGACGAGGGATTCCAGCGTGAGCCCCTCCATGGGCTGGGATGGCGAGATCCAGGTGGAGAGCGCGGCGATGTAGCGCTCCTCGCACCCCTCCTCCCTGCGGATGTCGGAATAGCTCGTGTAGCCCTCGGAGATGAGGGAGCCGTCGATGCCCCTCTCCTGGACTGCGTCCGCCCACGCCCCGAGCGCAGCCCTCTTCGAGCGGGCCGTGCGCTTCGATGCTGGGACCGCATCCCACGCGGCCTTGAACTCCTCGGAGTCCTCGAGGCCTTCCATGACGGGGATGATGGTCGGAGGTTTTTCGTCTTCGATGGACCCTGACCCGAACCCATCCGCACCCAGCGGCAGCGGATCACCCGCCTCCTCTGGGTTAGGGTTCTTATTCTCATAGGTCTTTCTTAGTGTACGTGGGGGCAAATCCGGGGGGAGGGGTGCGGGAATTTCCCCATAGGGGGGACCAGAAACTGGCCCCACCTGTGTGCGTTTTTCCCCATAGGTGGGGTCACTTTCCGACCCCACCCCCGCTGCGCTCCCCTCTGCAGGGACGGGGAATGTGAGCTGCTTGAGCCTGTCGATGTCTATGTCGATGTTCAGGCAGTTGTTGAGGGTCTGGCCGTGGTAGGACTCGGTGGTGAGGATCCTCTTGACGACGCCCAGCTCCTCGAGCACCGCCAGGGCGGCCTTGACGCGGTCCTTCGTCTCGTTGAAAAGGGCCGCGAGCTCCCTGTAGCTCGTCTGGTAGAACTCGTGCCTGCGGTCGAACTTCATCCTGTAGTCGATGATGTGCTCGTCTCCGACGTAGCGGGCCTCCTCGTAGGGCATGTACTTGTAGACGATGTGGGAGAGGATCAGCATGGCGAGCCACTCGGGCTTTCCCGTCTTCCCGTTGCGTGCCTTGGACGGGTCGACGATGGTCTGGCGCCAGTAATGGGGGATGACGTCGCCGGCAGGCCAGGAGAACCCGGCCATCTGGTTGACGCGCTCGTTCGGTGTGAAGTTGACCTTTCCCATCGTCGCTTCGCCCTTAATGCCCTCCGTCTTCCGAGAGGGCAGCGAGCCCTTCGGGGACGATCCTGATGTAGAGGGAGTTCTGACCCCTCACGGTGCCGCTATCTGAGGGGATGTCGTCGATGCGGACGCGGCGCTCGATGACGCCGAGCTGCTCGAGCTTCACGACCGCCCTCTTCACCCTCTTCGCGTAGGTGTTGAACTTATCTGCCAGCCTGGTGTAGGAGATGCGGAAGAAGCCCTCCTCATCGCAGCAGGTCTCCCCGTACCATCCCCCGAACGGGCTGCCGTCGACGAGGCGGGCGCTCGCCATTCTGACGAGTACGGCAAGGACGTCCTGGCAGAACGGGTCGGACCTTCCAGAGGACGTCGTGATCGTCCTGCACCATGCGAACGGCTTCGCTATGTCGCCAAGGCAAGTGCCGTCGGGGTTGAGACCGAGCGCGAGATTCTGCCTGCGGGCCTCTTCGATAAAGATGCTCCTCATCTATCTCACCTGCTCCGCGATATCTGCGACGATCTCCCCGATGCCGGCATCTGCCTCCTCCTGTGCGAGGACGGATGAGGCGTCCTCGAGCTCGTCGTCGACCGAGAGGTCGTAGTCGGCATCGCGTCCCTCGATAATCAGCTCATCGACTGCCACCGCATCGCGCTGGACGGATGCGAGCGCAGAGTTGACGATGGAGACCTCGCCAGCCAAGGGGTCGAACGCGACCGTCGCGACATACTGCCCGTTGGATTGGTTCCTGTTCGGCTGTACGAGGATACCCTTCTCCTCAAGGCGCGAGACGAAGGCGTCGCGTCTCGCCTCGCTGTCGAAGCCGTACGTCATGACCATGAGGTCGTATCCGGGCCCCGGGTTCGCCGATTGCGCTGCATGGGCAGCCGTATCCTCTTGTTGCGGATCTTGGGAACGAAGCCGATTTCCGATTGCCGGGAACACTGAATGGCGGACGAACTCCCGGGTCATCATCGACATGAACTGCGTGCTTTCCTTCCCAGCGTCATCGCCGGCATCGAACGGCATGTCTCGCCCCTTCTCTCATACGGATCTCTATCCCTGCGGGGAGTGTGGAAGGCCTCCGAGGCAGGGTCTGGTAGCTACGTTCCCATGTACTGCATATCACGATTCTCCCAGCTAGATGCGCCCTTCTCCTTACGAAGCAGGATGTGAGCAGAACAGCGCATCCCCTGTGGGGAACCGCTCGGATAGCGGTCGGTTCTTGCCAAATCCCGCATCAGTCCCGCCCCTCCCGCTTCCTATCCAAGACCGTGAGCACCATGGGCTTCCTGTAGTCGCTGAGGCGCAGGAGGTAGTCGACGGTGCATCCGAATGTCTTTGCGAGTACGACGAGCTGCTCGTCGGTGAGGGGCTGCTCCCCAGCCTCGATTCTCCGAACGGATGAGGTCCCGCGATAGCCCAGCCTGTCTGCGAGCTCCTCGCGGGTCAAATTTGCCCTCATCCTCTCGATGGATACGTTGTTCCTCACCCTGCGACCGTCCTATACCAGCTCGAAGTCCTGGGGGAGGTAGTCGCTCATCCCCGCCATCTCGTAGATGGTTCTCGGGTTGAAGAAGAGCCGGTTCCCGATCTTAGTGGCAGGGAGCTTCTTCGCTTCGACCAGCTCATAGACGTATCTGGTTGAGAAGCCGAAGAAATTTGCCACCTGCTTGGTTGTCATCGGCTTCGAGGGATCATAGAGCGGAATCCGATCGAACACCATCATTATGGTCTCGCGCGGAACGATCTTCGGCATCTTCAGACCTCCTTGGACTCTTCGACGAAGCCATCCGGCTGGATGGGGATTCCTGTAAGAACGACATTTGGGACAGGGAGCCTGTAATCACTGAGCCCGAGCAGGAAGTCGCTCGAGACGTTGAAGAAGCGGGCGAGTGCGATGATCTGTTCCCCGTTCATCTGCGCCTTCCCCTCCTCCCAAGACCTCAGCTGGTGGATGGTGAAGCCCGTCGCCTCCGCGAGCTCAGCGCGGCGGATGCCCGCGCGTGCCCGTTCCGCTGCGATGTTGTTACCATATCTGACCATTTCAATCTCCAATAACTCGAATATGAGTTATTACTATCTTAGGCAACAAATATGGATTCTGCAACTCATTTATGAGTTCTTATTGCCAAAATAGTGCATAATAGAGTTATGGCGAGAGAAGGAGGATGGAAATGAGCGGTGATGAGCTGGTTGCCTCAAGGCTCCGTGAAGCTAGGGTTGATAGTGGGTATCGTCAGAAAGAAGCTGCCATTGCTCTCGGCATCCCCCTCTCTACCCTCGCAAGGTACGAGCAGGCTCAATCCGATGTAACGGGTGACGCTCTCATCAGGATGGCGAGATGCTACGGGGTGACAGTCGACTGGATGCTCGGCCTCTCGAACTTCAAGACAAGTTCCCAGGGCACCGGCGCTTGCGCTCAGTGCGTGCCCGTTCTCAACGCGTATTATCAGATGAACGAGAGCAGCAGGGGAGCTCTGATCGATGTGGCAAACGCGCTCATGTACAGGGACTGCACGATCAATAACAACGATGTCAGTCAGATCGGCGACGGCAACAACAGCCTCGTGATGGGTGACAGGGCTTCTGTCGTCAACTGTTCCGGCGATGCCACCGTCAACATCAACAACGGGAATAATCCGGAGGATGCAGCAAAGGAGTAGGGCTGACCTACGAGCGACCACAAGAAGCGGGCGTGCCCTTGTCCCATCGACGAGCGCACGCCCGCTATTCATGGTATTGAGACGGCTTCCTAGTGATGTGTTTTCTGTGCTTTATTCACCCTTGTTCGTCGGTCTTCGCAGGCCTTTTCAGCACACATTCAGCACACACTTCAGCACACACAACAAAAAACAGGCCAGAGAATAAGCCTCTGACCTGCGGATTCTTGGTCGCGGGGGCCGGATTTGAACCGACGACCTCCGGGTTATGAGCCCGACGAGCTACCAGACTGCTCTACCCCGCACTATGGGCGCTTGCGCGCGGATATTCATCATAGCACCCCCATGGGAAAAGTCAAACGAGAATTCTGCGCGAAGCGACGGTTCCCTATAATGATGCTCGGGAGAATCACGGGAGGCATCGCCATGGGACACAGGCCGTACTCGAAGTTCGACAGCATTCCGACCGGGCACGCGTCCGAGCGGCTGACCGAGGGCTGCCTCGTCCTGGAGGGCGGGGCGTTCCGCGGGCTCTACACGCAGGGCATCGTCGATACGCTGATGCTGCTCGACATCAACTTCTCGTGCGTCGTCGGTGTCTCGGCTGGCGCGCTCACCGGCATGGGCTACGTGTCCGGGCAGGTCGGCCGTGCCGCGCGCATCAACATCGGCTACCGTCACGACAGCCGCTACATCGGCTGGCGCGCGTTCCTGAACAGCCGCTCCATGCTCGACGTGGGCTTCCTGCTCGAGGATCGCGGCATCCTGGAACCCTTCGACTGGGAGCGCTTCAACCGCCCCGAGCAGCGTTTCCTCGCCGTCGCCACCAACTGCCGTACGGGCGCCGCGACCTTCTTCGAGAAGGGTTCCTGCAGCGACATCAACCAGGCCGTGCGCGCCTCGGCGAGCATGCCCTACACGACGCCCATGGTGATGGTCGATGGCGAGCCGTACCTCGATGGCGCCTGCTCCAACAGGATTCCCTACGATTGGGCGCTCGAGCAGGGCTACGACAAGATCGTGGTCATCCGCACGCGCGACCTCTCCTACAGGAAGGCCGACAAGGACGTGAAGCTGGCGGAGGTCATGTACCGCGGCTACCCCGAGCTCGTGGACAACCTTGCCACGGCGGGGGAGCGCTACAACTTCCAGTGCGACGAGATCGAGCGGCTCCACGGGGAGGGGAGGATCTTCCGCATCGCGCCGTCCGAGCCTGTTGCCATCAGCAACATGGAGGGCGATGTCGAGAGGCTCGGCGACCTGTACTGGCTGGGCGTCTACGACTGCTTCGAGAACCTCGATGCTCTGAGGGCGTATCTGGACGCATAAGCTTGTGGGTGACAGTTCTCCGCGTGACAGTTCTCCTCGTAGGACTTTTGTCATCAAAAAGATGACAAAAGTCCTACGAGGAGAACTGTCACGCGGGGAGGACGGCCAACCTGTATCATAGATTCGACCGGCCATCCGTACCGAAGAGGAGCTCTAACGTTGTCCGATCCGACCGACAGGATGCACGCGGGGCAGCGCCGCATACGCCTGCGCTTCCTCGTGCTCGTCCCCCTCATCATCGCGTGCATCCTCATCACGCGCGCGCACATCATCGCGGTCGGCGGATCCTACGAGCTTGCATTCCAAGACTTCGCCGGCAAGGAGCTCACAGCGGACAAAATCCAGATCGATCCTCCCGGCATAGTCGAGGTGGGGGACATCTGGCAGGATGATGAGGGCATTCCCCATGTCGTGTTCCGCGCGGGCACACCTGAAAAGGGCATGGTGCTCATCGGCTTCGAAGACGGCGGCACGATGTTCGAGATGCAGACCACCAAGAGCGGCGTGGTCGTCTCCGAAGGTTTCGACGTCATGGGCTGGGAGTACATCTGCATCAGCCTGATCCTCGTCTCCGGCTGTATCGGCGTGCTGTGCTCGAGCGCCATCATCTCGCTCTGGCGCCGCTCGTGGTACGGCTACGAGATGGCGGCCTACATCGGCGGGGCGGTCTTCTTCCTGCTCCATGCGATCCAGTTCGCGGTGTTCTTCCTGAGCGGGTGGTTCGCGACCTTCTCGGATTTCGCCGCCGCCGCCATCACCATGATGAACCGCTTCATCGAGGCGATGGCCATCCCGATGGCGGCTATCGCCCTGTTCGTGAGCGCGTCGAACGTGGTGCTGCTGCGCCGCGAGGGGAGGGCGTTCACCAACCTGCTCGGCGTCATCGCGACCATCCTCTGGGCCGCCGCCTTCTTCGGGATCCGCGCCTTCCACGAGAACATGGGCGCCTTCATCACGAACCCCTACGTCTTTGTCCTGGTCGACTCCGCGCTCGCCGCGGTGCTCGCCTACGCGCTGGCGCTGTTCCTGGGCGTGAGCATCACGGCGCTTTTCGCCGCGCGCCACACGCCGTCCTTCCCGCGCGACTACCTGATCATCCTCGGCTGCGGCCTGCGCGATGACGGCACGCCGACGCCGCTGCTCGCGGGCCGTGTGGATGCCGCCCGCGCGTTCGCAGAGCGCCAGACGGCAGCGGGCTTCGACGCCCCCGCCTTCGTTCCCAGCGGGGGGCAGGGCGGCGACGAGGTCTGCTCAGAGGCTGAGTCGATGGGCCGCTACATCGGAGCGGACTCGGGTGCGCGCATCCTGCTCGAGGACCGCTCGACCACCACGCGCGAGAACATGGCCTTCTCCGCGCAGGTCATCGAGGCGGATGCCGACGCTCCCGCATCCGAGCAGCGCGTGGCCTTCTCGACGACCAACTACCACGTGCTGCGCGGCTACGTGTTCGCCCACATGGCGGGCATGGAGGCCGAGGGCATCGCGGCTCCGACCAAGCTGTACTTCTGGCCCAATGCGTTCCTCCGTGAATTCGTGGGCATGCTCGCGGCGCGAGCGCTGCCCATCGCCATGAACTGCGCCGCCATCGTCGCCCTGTACGGCATCCTCGAGTACCTGCTGGTCACGAGGTAGTGCACGTTAAAAACGAGTACCTGCTGGTCACGAGGTAGTGCACGTTAAAAAGGGACGGGTACATTTTAACGTATTCATGCAGTCGGGCTATTTGATGGCGCGATAGATGATGCCTGTACCGATCGAGGTTATCCTCGAGATCTGCCTTGCCGACAGCCCTGCGTTGTAGAGGGCGACAATGCAAGCGTTTCTCTGCTCCTTCCCCTGCGCTTTCACGTCGTAAGGGCTTAACCTGCCGAGCACCGTCTTCGCAACTTCGAGCGCCTGCGACTCGGGAATACGTGAACGAGGAATACCGGCTTGATCATCCTCTTGCTGCAGGGCGTGGAAGCGCACGAACTCATCGACACTGCCGAATACCTCGAGGACGAACTCCGTGCTCGTGACGAGGCATTCGCCCGTCCCGATGTAGTCGCGATAGCTGCTCCACTTGACATCAAGGCCATAACCCGCTTTCGCAGGGTTATGGTGAATGTAGCTCACCGTGCTGAGCAGTTGCTCGTCCCCTTCGATGGGGATGCTCGTGAAGCGTCCCTGAAACAGCGTTCCAACGCGCTCGTGGCGGCTGTTGAAGTGGTTCGCGTAGCGCGATTCGATTGTCTTCATGAGGACCGAAACCGCTTCGATTGGCGCTGCAATCAGCATGTGGACGTGGTTCGCCATGAGGCACCACGCGAGTACCTGGATCTCTTTGCCGGCGATTGCATCGCCGAGAAGCCCCATGAAGAAGCCTCTGTCTTCATCATCCTCGAACAATATCTGCTGCCCAACACCGCGGATGATGATGTGGTAGATGTCGGATTCGCTGCGTTTTCTCGGTGTTCGCGCCATCTTGGCTGCTGTCCTTCCAAAAACGTAAACGAGAAACGTAAAAATGTACCCGTCCCTTTTTAACGGTACCCGTCCCTTTTTATCGTTGCAGAAGCGGAGACAGGCCGCCTTGCGCGATCAGGGTGATGCGGTGCATGGCGCGCGAGATGGCGGTGTAGAGGCGCCTCCGTGCCAGCGGCGTGTCGGGGTAGTCCTGCCCGTCGGCATCCGCGACGATCACGTGGTCGAACTCGAGGCCCTTCGCGAGCGCGAGCGTGAGCAGCACGACGCCCTTCGCGGGCAGCGAGTCGGTGCGGTCGAGCAGGCGCACGCGGTCGCCGAGCTGCTTCTTGAGCCAGTGCGCCGTCTCCTTGCGCTGGACGATGATCGAGGAGAGCCCATCCTCGTCGAGTGCCCGGTCGATGACGGCGTTGAGGGTCGAGAGATACCCGTCGCGGTCTGCGCAGTCGTGCATCTCGGGCTCGGTTCCCGCGCGCCGCACCGACGAGAGGTTCATGGCCACGTCGGCGTCGAGCAGGCTCGCAAAGAGCCGCGTGATCTCGGGGCTCGAGCGGTAGCTCGTGGTGAGCGAGCACTCGGCGACATCCCCATGGACGGCCGAGAAGACCGCGCGCAGCTCGTCGAAGCTCGCGCTGTTCTCGAAGATCGCCTGGTTCTCGTCGCCCAAAAGCAGGAAGTGCGCCTTCGAGAAATAGCGCGCGAGCACCATGAGCTGGACCTTCGTGTAGTCCTGCACCTCGTCGACCATGACGAAGCGTACCTGCTTCGCCTGCCCGCCCGCCACGAGGAGCTTGGTGTAGAGCCATTCGGCTGCCGTGAGGTCGCCGCGGTCGAGCAGGCGCATGCCGATGCGGTCGATGCGCAGCCACGCGGCGGAATCGATGTCGTCGTGGGCGCGTGCGAAGCGCTTCTCCGCGTAGATGCGGGCGAGCTTGCGGGTCTCCTCCTCGTCGTAGGGCGCGATGGTCGAGCCGAAGTACGCGAGCTGGTCCTCCACGTCGAGCCCGAGCATGTCCTCCTGGATCTCGTCGTCCTTCGAAAGCGCGTCGAAGCGCCGCTCGAGCTTCTCGTGCAGCTCGTCCTCGACGAGGGCAGCGAGGCGCGGACCTGCGGGAACGCGCTTGAACTTGTCGATCGCGTTCTTGATCTGCGCCGTCGAGAGGAGCCTCACGCCGTCGATCTTGATCTCGCGGAGGTCGCCCGTCTCGAGGACGAGGTCCGCCACGCGCTCCTCGAGGCGCTCGAGCTCGGACGGATCGCCATCGGCGCCGGAGTTGCGGTCCGCGAGGCCGAGCGAGGCCATGAAGGCGTCCCAGGTCACGGTCTGCGGGTTCGACTCGCCGAGCGTGGGCAGCACGGTGTCGATGTAGCGCACGAACATCTGGTTGGGCGTGAACAGGAAGACCTGCGCGGGGTCGAGCGTGGCGCGCATGCGGTAGAAGAGGTAGGCGATGCGCTGGAGCATGACGCTCGTCTTTCCCGAACCCGCGATGCCGGAGACGAGCAGCACCGGCACGTCCTCATGGCGCACGACGACGTTCTGCTCGCGCTGGATCGTGGCGGTGATGGCGCGGAGCTTCTCGGTGTGGTCGGCCTTGAGCGCCGCCAGCAGGAGCGAGTCCTCGATGGCGACGGTGGTGTCGAAGTAGCCCCTGAGCTGGTCGCGCACGATGTCGAACTGGCGGCGCTGCAGCAGCTCCACGGTGCGCGGCCTGCCGTCCACGAGATAGCTCATCTCGCCCATCTGCTGGTTGTAGTAGGTCTCGGCGATGGGGCTGCGCCAGTCGACGACGAGCGACACGTAGTCGGCATCGGTCATGCCCGCCGACCCGATGTAGACATCGCGCGGCGCCCTGCCGGCGGCGGTCTTGAGGACGACCTTCGCGAAGTAGGGCTGGCGCAGCAGCAGGACGGTGCGCCTGAGCTTGTCGAGCTTGATGTCGTGGTACTGGTTGTAGGCGTCGATGATGCTGTTCAGGGTCTCGATGGCGGCGAGCGTCTCCATGGTCTCGTCGGAGCTGTTGAAGTTGAGGCGGATCTCCTCGCTCATGTCGATGAGGTCCTGCGCAGCGCCCTCGTGGCCGCTCTCGAGGCCTGCCGTGAGCTCGTCGCGGATGCCCTCGAGCTTGGCGTATACCTCCGCGAGATGCGCCTGCTCCTGCTCGAACACCTCGTCCATCATGCCTCCACGGTCTGCAGGTCCTCGAAGAAGCCTGCGCGGTAGTTCGCGAACACGACCTCGCCCGTCTCCTGCGTGGCGTCGAGGTCCACATCTGCCGAGATGAGGAAGTCATGGTCCCCGTCGGTGTCGCAGAGGGTCTGGCGCACGTGCCAGACGTGGGCGGACAGCTCGTCCTTCTCGTCGATGGCGAGATACTCCCAGCGGCGCGCGGTGTCGTCGACCAGCACGTCCTCGTGGACGTCGTAGAAGCTGTCGAGCGCCTGCCGCCAGCGCGTCTCGCGCCAGCCCCACTCCGCGTCGAGCTCGCCGAGCGCGCGGGCGTCGTCGAAGGAGATGAGCCGCACGCGCCGCCAGAGGGCGTTGCGCACCAGCAGCGTCACGCCGCGGCGGTCGTGCACGACCTCGTTCGCAGCTCCCGGCGCGGCGAGCTGCTCGCCGATGCCCGGCTGCCCAGCGCCGGCCCACTCGTCGATGAGCGAGGAGTCGACGGTGCGCACGACTACGCGGAGCCACGAGATGATGTCGGCCAGGCGGTCGTCCACCTTCTCGGGCGGGATCGTGCGGTCGAGCACGCGGTAGGCGTCGGAGAGGTAGCGCAGCAGCAGGCCCTCGGAGCGCGCGATGCCCACGTGGGTGACGTAGCCGCGGAAGTCGCTCGCGCATTCGATCATGTCGCGCAAGATCGACTTGGGCCGCAGCTCGAAGTCGCGCGCCCACGGCACCTCGGCGCAATACTGCTCGAAGGCGGGGACGAGCAGGTCCTCGAGCGGCCGCGCGTAGGTGATCTCCTGGAGGCGCTCGATGCGCTCCTCGTAGTCGATGCCGTCCGCCTTCATGCGGGCGTTGGCCTCCTCGCGGGCGAGCTTCTCCTGACGGCGCAGGATCTGGTACGGGTCCTCGAGCGTTGCCTCGGCCATCGAGATCACGTCGAGCGCGTAGGTGTCGCTCTCGGGGTCGAGCAGCTCGAGGGCTGCGAGCAGGAAGGGCGAGAGCGGCTGGTCGAGGGCGAAGTCCTCGGGCAGGTCGATGGTGAGGCGCCATTCTCCGTCGGCCTCGGCGATGGGCTCGACCACGCCCGTCTCGACGAGCGTCGCGAGCACTTCGTCGGCGCGCGCGTGCAGAGCTGCCTTCTCGGCGGGCGTCTGGTCGGAATCCTCGACGATCTTCGCCACGCGCTCCATGGCGCGCCCGCCCTGCGCGCACTCCGCGAGCACCATGGAGTGGGTGACCTTCATATGCGGCTTCAGCGCCTCGGGCTGCGCGTCGACGAGCTTCTCGAAGTTCTGCCTGGTCCAGCCCACGAACCCCTCGGGCGGCTTCTTGGTGCGCAGCTTGCGCGCCGCTTTGGCGTCGCCGCCGGCCTTGGCCAGCGCGCGGGCGGCGTCGATGTCGTACTCGGTCGCCTGCACGAGGACGAGCCCCTCGGTGTCGAAGCCCGAACGGCCCGCTCGGCCCGCGATCTGATGGAACTCGCGCGCGTTGAGCCGCCTCTGGCGATGCCCGTCGTACTTGGCGAGCGCGGTCATGAGGACGGTGTGGATGGGCACGTTGATGCCCACGCCCAGGGTGTCGGTGCCGCAGATCACGGGCAGGAGCCCCTGCTGTGCGAGCTTCTCCACGAGCAGGCGGTAGCGGGGGAGCATGCCGGCATGGTGGACGCCCACGCCCGCGAGCAGCAGGCGCTTGAGCGTCTTGCCGAACGCGGTCGAGAAGGCCGTGCCCTTGACGGCATCCTTGAGGGCCTCGCGCTGCTCCTTGGTCGAGATGCCGTAGTTCGCGAGCGACTGCGCGCTGTTGAGCGCGTCGTCCTGCGCGAAATGGACGGCGTAGATAGGTGCCGCGCCGTTCTTGATCGCGAGCTCGATGGTCGCCTCGAGCGGCGTCTCGACGAACTCGAAGGTGAGCGGCACGGGGCGCGGCGCGTCGAGCACGAGGTCGACCGGCCGGGCGGTCTGGCGCTCGAGCATGTCCGAGATGGCCGAGACGTCGCCGAGCGTGGCGCTCATGAGCAGGAACTGCACGTGGGGCAGGGTGAGCAGGGGGACCTGCCACGCCCAGCCGCGGTCGCGGTCGCCGTAGAAGTGGAACTCGTCCATCGCCACGCAGCCGATGTCTGCGGCCTCGCCCCAGCGCAGCGCGTCGTTCGCGAGGATCTCCGCGGTGCAGCAGATCACGGGCGCCTCGGCGTTGATCACGGTGTCGCCGGTGATCATGCCCACGTTGTCGCGGCCGAGGACGTCGCAGAGCTCGAAGAACTTCTCGCTCACGAGGGCCTTGATGGGAGCGGTGTAGTAGGAGCGGCGGTCGGTGCACATGGCCACGAAGCACAGGCCGAGCGCGACCAGGCTCTTGCCGGAGCCGGTGGGGGTGCCCAGGATCACATGGCTGCCCGCGGCGAGGTCGACGAGCGCCTCCTCCTGGTGCTCCCAGAGCTCGAGCCCGCGCGACTCCACCCAGCTCAGGAAGAGGTCGAGCGCCTCATCGGCGGGGATGTTGGGGAAGTGCTCGTCGTCCGGCCAGGGCACGAGCTCGCCGAGCGAGCCGTACGCGAACGGGTCGCGCCCCTCTCCAGCGTCCATCGTGCCCTCCTTCCGCTCCGTCGCGTGTGGTAAGTATTTATCGTAGCGCAAGGATGGGCCCTGCGGTTCCGAATCGCGCTACACTAGGTGGCGCCATCCGTCCATCACCAAGGGAGAATCACATGAGCAAGCTGACCATGATGCAGACCGTCGAGGGAATGATCGAGCTGACCGCGCAGGGACGCCCGTCCACGCTGATCGGCATCGGTCCCATGAGCCCCAACCTGCTGCAGGCCACGTTCGAGCTTGCCCGTGACTGCGATTTCCCGCCCATGTTCATCGCGAGCCGCAACCAGGTCGACCTCGATGAGCTGGGCGGCGGCTACGTGAACGGCTGGGATCAGTTCCGCTTCGCCGCGGACATCAAGGCTGCGGCCGAGGCCGTGGGCTACGAGGGCGACTACTACCTCTGCCGCGACCACGGCGGTCCGTGGCAGCGCGACGGCGAGCGCAACGCGCATCTGCCCGAGGACGAGGCCATGGCGCTCGCCCGCATGTCCTACAAGGCCGACCTCGAGGCCGGCTTCGACCTGCTCATGATCGACCCCACCAAGGATCCCTACCAGATTGGCAAGGTCATCCCGCTCGACGTGGTGCTCTCCCGCACCGTCGACCTCATCCAGTACTGCGAGGACGAGCGCCGTGCGCTGGGCCTTCCCGAGATCGGCTACGAGGTGGGCACCGAGGAGACCAACGGCGGCCTCACCTCGACCGAGAAGTACCAGGAGTTCATCGAGCGCCTCAAGGTGGAGCTCTGCGCGCGCGGCCTGCCCATGCCCACCTTCATCGTGGGCCAGACCGGCACGCTCACGCGCCTCACCGAGCAGGTCGGCCACTACGATTTCGACAACGCGGTGTCGCTCGCCAAGATGGCCGCGAGCTACGGCGTGGGCCTCAAGGAGCACAACTGCGACTACCTCGACGACATCACCATGCTCATCCATGCGCCCGCCGGCGTGACCGCGAGCAACGTGGCGCCGCAGTTCGGCACCGAGGAGACCCGTGCGCTGCTGCGCCTGGCCGAGCTCGAGGGCAAGCTCGCGGAGAAGGGCCTCGTGGCGGAGCCGTCGCGTCTGCGCGACGTCCTGCTCGAGCGCGCCATCCTCACCGAGCGCTGGCGCAAGTGGATGGTGGGGGAGGACACCAAGCTCACCGTCGAGCAGATCTTCGCAGACCCCGAGAAGGCGCTCGTCATCCTCGACATCGCGGGCCACTACACGTTCAACGAGGAGCCCGTCAAGGCAGAGGTTGCCAAGAACGCCGCCAACCTCGCCGCGTGCCATATCGACGCCCAGCGCTACGCCGTGGACTGCATCAAGCGCTCCATCCGCCAGTTCGTCGAGGGCTACAACCTCGAGGGCCTCGGCGCGCGCCTGCGCGAGGTGCTCGGGGCGTAGCGCATGATCAAACTCGTCCTCACAGATCTCGACGATACGCTCATCCCCTTCGGAGACCCCGGCGTGAGCGACTTCGCCCGCGCGGCCATCCACGAGCTGCTCGACGCCGGCGTCCACTTCGGGCCCGTGTCGGGGCGTCCCCCGCGCTCGATGTCGTGGATGTTCGGCAACGACCCCGCGTGCTTCGCAACGGGCGCGTTCTCCAACGGGCAGGTCGTCTATGTGGACGGACGGTTGTGCCACACGGCGTCGATTCCCCGCGATGTCATCGAACGAACCGTCGCGGCAATCGACGAGATGGATGGCGTTCTGATCGCCCTGCTCGACCTCGACGACGATTCGAAGGGAGCCTTCGTGACGCTGCGTCCCGAGGGGATCGACAAGGTGCCCCAGACATTCCCCTATGCGAAGACCGCCCGCGTGGGGCTGGGGGAGGGGTCCTTCGTGAAGGGCTGCATCTTCTTCACCCGCGATGACCAGGACTATGTCACCGAGGTGCGCGAGAAGCTCAAAGCGCTCGTCCCCGAGCTCGATTTCTTCCGTCCGAGCAACGTGATCCCCGCGCTCGACTACACGCCTGCCGACTGGAGCAAGGGCGCGGCGGTGCTCGCCATCGCACGCGAGCTGGGCATCCGCGCCGACGAGGTCTGCGTGTTCGGCGATTCCGAGAACGACGTCGCCATGTTCGATGCCGTGCCGTACTCCGTCGCCGTAGCCAATGCCTGCTCCGAGGCCAAGGAGGCTGCACGCTTCGAGATCGGCGATTGCCGCGAGGGGAGCGTTGCCAAGGCGCTGCTCGAGATCGCCGCAGCATCGCTCAAAGGCGAGCTGCCGGCGTTCCTCAGGCAGCCGTCGAGCTGATCGTCGGGTTGTGTCCGGACGCTCCTAGGGCTCGTTGCAGGGAATCATATCCAGAAGTTCTTTCGCCGCCTGCGCGGAAGCGCCCGCGCCGTCTGCGATGCGCGCGAGCAGCGCCTGCGCGTTGGCGGATTGCGGCAGCATGTAGCCCGACTCGCGCATGACGTCCTCATGCACCAGGCGCATGGACTTGACTGCCGCCTGCATCAGGCGGGCGAGGCCGTCCTCGCCGGTTCCCGCCGCGATCTGGCGGGCGATCTGCTCCTCGTCGGCCTTGGCACGCGAGAGCTCGCCCATCGCCTCGAGCACGGGATCCTGCTTCTTCTGCTGGGGCGGATAGGTTGCGGGCACCATGTGGATCGCACCGCTTGGGCATGCCTCGGCGCATGCGCCGCACCCGACGCACTTGTCCACATCGATGACGCTGTCCTCGGTGTCGGTGACGCCGTATGGGCACACGAACAGGCAGATGCAGTCCTTCGTGCACAGGCGCAGGTTCCTCACCGCATACTTCCGAGGCGTGCTCATGAGGCCCTCACCTCCATCTTCTCGAACTTCCACGCGGGCACCTTGCACACGGGGCAGAGCTCGGGGGCCTCATCGCCCACATAGATGAACCCGCATGCCGTGCACACCCACACCTCGGTGTCCCTCAGGAACGCCTCGCCGTCCTTCAGGTAGCGTCCCACCAGATACGAGAGCATGTTGGTGATGCGCTCGCCCCAGGTCAGGGCGCGCAGCGATCCGCGGTCGCCTGCGGCCTTGGCTGCGTTCCGCGCGGCGGCATAGCGTCCCGCGTCGCCCATCAGCAGGTCGGCCAGCCCCTGGATATCCGCACCGTCGATAGGTTCGACCTGCGCGGTGAAGCTCTCGGCAAGCTGGGCGAACAGCGCGCTCTCGCGCGGCAGGTTCTGCTTCTCGCACCCGCGCGCGAGGTTGCCGCACAGGGCCGCGACCTGGCCTGCCGACAGGCCCGCCATCATATCGCCCTCGGCATCGACGGCGACGCGGACGGCCTCGTCATGCGCGTCCGCGACGGGTTCCGCCGCTTCCTCCGGCGACCCCTCGATCTCGAAGAACTCCTTCGGAGCGCCGCAGCACGGGCAGGTCCAGTCATCGGGCAGCTCCGCGACGGGCACGGACTCCTTCTCGTCGTCATAGACGTATCCGCAGAGTTGGCAAACAGCCTTCATGCATCTCCCTCCTCCCAATCCGCTTCTCCCTGCCATCAGTGTATCGTGCGAACCCTTCGGGCGGCGATCAGGAATGCCATCGAAGGAGCCGGGAGACGAAAACACGCCCCGAAGGGCGTGCCTTGGAGCCGGAAGCGGAACATGCCCGCAACCTGCGGACTCCAGGTTGCGGGCATGGCGAATCCATATGCAGCTCGAGCCGTGCCTACCGTGCGTTGAGGAGGATCCTCTCCACATCGTCGACCGTGAGGACCTGGAAGAAGCCGCAGGTGCCGCCGCGGCCGACGCAGATGTCCTGGGCGATCCTGCGGAGCTCCTCGTCGGTGGGATCCACGCCCATCTCGGAGATGGTGGTGGGCATGCCGATAGAGTGGCACCAGCGCTCGTAGGCGGCGATGCCGCGCAGACCGGTGAGCTTGGGGTCCGAGAAGTCGGGATCGACGCCGAAGACGTTCACCGCGAACTGCGCGAAGCGCTCGGGGCAGGTGTCCATGACGTAGCGCGCCCAGTGCGGGAACAGGGCCGAGAGCGTGGCGCCGTGCGTGGTGTCCCAGATCGCCGAGAAGGGATTGCCCAGCGCGTGGGTCGTCCACTCGTGGCCATGGCCGATGCCCACGATGTTGCTCTGCGCCATCGCGGCGCACCACATGAGGTTGGCGCGCAGGTCCACGTTGCCGGGATCGGCGAGCACTTCGGGCGTGAGGTTGACGACGGTGCGCATGATGGCCTCGGCCATGGCGTCCATGGTCTCGGTGTGCACGGTGTGCACGAAGTAGCGCTCGCACACGTGGCAGACGATGTCCACCGCGCCGCAGGCCGTCTGGAAGGCGGGCAGGGTGGTGGTCAGGTCGGGCGCGAGCACTGAGAAGAGCGGGCGCATCTTGGGGTCCTGGTACATGAGCTTGTCGATGGTGCCGTCGGCGTTCTCCACGTCGACGACCGACGAGATGGATGCCTCGGAGCCGGCGGCCGCCGTGGTGGCGAGCACGCCGAAGGGGAAGATGGCCTTGGCCTCGCCGAAGATGGCGCGACGGTAGTAGCCGGTCGGGTCCTCGCCGGTGCCGAGGCCGACCGCGATGGCCTTGGTCGAGTCGATGGCCGATCCGCCGCCGATGGCGAGCAGGAAGTCGACGCCTTCCGCCCGGCAGAGCTCGATGCCCTTGAGCACGAGCGACATGCGCGGGTTGGGCACCACGCCGTCGAGGTCGACGAAAGAGACGCCGGCAGCCTCGAGGCTCGCGTGGATGCGGTCGAGCAGCCCGGTGGCCTTCACGTAGTCGCCGCCCCAGTGGATGAGGGCGCGCGTGCCGCCGAAGCTGGCGATGAGCTGGCCGAGGCGGTTCTCCCCGCCGGTCTCCATCACGAATCTGGTGGGCATGTCGAACATGAAGTTGTCCATAAGGGGCTCCCGTTCCTCTCGAGGTGCTTTTTCGTCAGGCTATGGTTTCATCCTACCGCATGGCTTCATCGCCGATGCGATAAGATAGCGGCGACAAGCAAGCTCGCACATTCGTGTTCATGATAGGAGGGCAGATGGCGCGCACGAACGGCATAGAGGGCATCTACCGCCGCCACGTGCAGACCGTCTACCGCGTCTGCTACTCCTACCTGGGTTCGGCGGCCGATGCGGAGGACGCGGTCCAGGCGACGTTCATGAAGCTCGTGGAGCATCCGCGCAGCTTCGAGAGCGAGGAGCATGAGAAGGCGTGGCTCATCGTCGCCGCCAAGAACCACTGCCTCGACGTGCTCAGGAGCGCGTCGTACAGCCGCGTCGTCGCGCTCGACGAGAGCGTGCCCGAACCCTCCGTGGAGGACGAGGTGTTCGCGGATGAGCCGGGCGAGGTCATGCAGGCGGTCCTGCGCCTGCCCGAGAAGTACAAGTATGTGGTCTTCCTGCACTACGTCGAGGGGCGGAAGACCGACGAGATCGCCCGCATGCTGGGCTCGCCGCCCTCGACGGTCAGGAACCGGCTCGCAGATGCGCGGGCGCTGTTGAGGAAGGAGCTGGAAGGAGGTGGCGGGACATGACGGATGAGGAGCTCGAGGAGCGGGTCCGCGAGGCGTATGCGGACGTGAGGATGAGCCCCGAGGCCGAGGACCGTATCCTGGCCAACCTCCTCGCCGCCGAAGCGGATTCTGTCAAAGGGACAGGTTGTTTGACAGGATTGTCCGATGTCGATGGCGATGGGAAGAAGCACGCGGGAAATCCTGTCAAACAACCTGTCCCTTTGACAGGTCGTCGTTGGCGCTGGGTCGCCCCCGCGTCGATCGCAGCCGTCCTGCTCGTCGGCGTGATCGTGGGAACGCAGATCATCCCCGCCGACAGGTCGCCCAAGGATTCCGGAACCGATGGAGGGATCGTCCTGATAACGTCGGGCGAGCCCGAGGGCGCCGCCGAGGAGAACGACGTGGCGTCCGACAGGCTCATGGAAGCGGACAGCGCGGCACCCGCGGAGGCGAGAGCCGAGATCGTCATGCTCGACGATGGGAGCCGCTTCGCGATCGTCGACCTCTACGTTCCCGACGAGGTCGATCCGGGCGAGCTCGACTGGAAGCCCGCCCATCTCGAGGGAACAGGCGACGCATGCGAGGCCGCCCTGCTCGAGGACGGCACCTGCGTGGTGCTCTTCGAGGGGGAGGGCGACCTGTTTCTCGCGGTTCCGCAGCCCTAGCGGAAGTCGCGCTTCACGTTGATGCGGTTGATGGCGCGCTGGAGGGCGATCTGCGCTCGCGCCATATCGACATGATCGTCATGGACGGCGGCAAGCCTCCGCTCTGCGCGCTCCTTGGCCCTCATGGCGCGGTCGAGGTCGATGTCCTTCACGTTCTCGATGGCAGGCGTGAGGATCGTGCAGAGGTTGTCGCGGAAGAACAGGACCCCGCCGCTGATGGCGTAGGTCTCGCGCTCCCGCTCCTCGATGGTCATCTTCCCGACGGCCAACGACACCACGATGGGCATGTGGTTCGGCAGGATGCCGCGCTGCCCATCGGTCGAGACGACGTTGACGATCGACGCCCTCGTCTTCTTGTAGAGCCCGTGGGGCGTGTTGATGATGACATCAAACTGCATAGCCCAGACCCTTGGCCTTCTCCTCGACGTCCTCGATCGTGCCTGCGAACATGAAGGCCTGCTCGGGGAAGCCGTCGTAGCGTCCGGAGAGCAGCGCCTTGAAGCTGCGCACCGTCTCCTTGAGCGGGACGTACTTGCCGGGGATACCGCTGAACTGCTCGGCGACGTTGAACGGCTGGGAGAGGAAGTTGCGGGCGCGGCGCGCGCGGGCGACGATCTGCTTGTCCTCGTCGGAGAGCTCCTCCATGCCGAGGATGGCGATGATGTCCTGGAGCTCCTTGTAGCGCTGCAGCAGCTCCTGCACGCCGTGGGCGACCTTGTAGTGCTCCTCGCCCACGATGAGCGGGTCGAGCACGCGCGAGGACGAGTCGAGCGGGTCGACGGCGGGGTAGATGCCGAGCGACGCGATCGTGCGGTCGAGGACCGTGCGGGCGTCCAGGTGCGAGAAGGTCGTGGCGGGCGCGGGGTCGGTGAGGTCGTCGGCCGGCACGTAGATGGCCTGGACCGAGGTGATCGATCCGTCCGCGGTGGAGGTGATGCGCTCCTGCAGCTGGCCCATCTCGGTCGCGAGCGTGGGCTGGTAGCCGACGGCGGAGGGCATGCGGCCGAGAAGCGCGGAGACCTCGGAACCCGCCTGCGTGAAGCGGAAGATGTTGTCGATGAACAGCAGCACGTCCTGATGGTCGTGGTCGCGGAAGTACTCCGCCATGGTGAGGCCGGAGAGGCCGACGCGCATACGCGCTCCAGGCGGCTCGTTCATCTGGCCGTAGACCAGGACGGTCTTCTCCAGAACGCCGGAGTCCTTCATCTCGTGGTACATGTCGTTGCCCTCGCGGGTGCGCTCGCCCACGCCGGCGATGACCGACTGACCGCCATGCTCGATGGCGATGTTGTGGATGAGCTCCTGCATGAGGACCGTCTTGCCCACGCCGGCGCCGCCGAACAGGCCGATCTTGCCACCGCGCGCGTAGGGGCAGAGCAGGTCGATGACCTTGATGCCCGTCTCGAGGATCTCGGAGGTCGTCGACTGGTCTGCGAAGGTGGGGGCGTTGCGGTGGATGGGCTTGCGGACGATGTGCGGGTCGATGTCGCCGAGGCCGTCGATCGGCTCGCCGAGGACGTTGAACATCCTGCCCAGGACCTCCTTGCCCACGGGCACGGTGATGGGCTCGCCGGTGTCGATGCAGCGGCTGTTGCGCACGAGGCCGTCGGTGGAGGACATGGAGATGCAGCGCACCGTGTCGTCGCCCGTGTGCTGGGCCACCTCGACGATGATGTGGCTGCCGTCCTCCTTGAGCACCTTGATGGCGTTGTTCAGGTTGGGCAGCTCGCCCTGGTCGAAGCGGATGTCGACGACGGGGCCGATGACCTGGATGATCTTGCCTTCGTTGCTCATCATCTCTCCCTCTTACAGTGCGTTCGCAGTGCCGACGATCTCGGTCAGCTCCTGCGTGATCGCGGCCTGGCGGGCCTGGTTGAACTGGAGCACGAGCTTCTCCTCGAGCTCCTCTGCGTTGTCGGTTGCGGTCTCCATCGCGAGGCGACGCGCGCCCTGCTCGGCCGTCTTGGTCTCGAGCGCATGCGCATAGGCGACGTTCTGGATCATCTGCACGATCAGGTTGTCGAGCACCTCGTCGATGCTGGGATCGAAGATGATCTCGGTCAGCCGCTTTCCGGCAGCATCGTCTGCGATGTGCGCGTCGTCGTAGGGGATGAGCACGTCGAGCGTGGGCTCGAAGGTCATCGTGTTGACGAAGCGCGTGTAGCAGATCTGGACCTTGCCGACCTCGTCGTCCAGATAGAGGTCGACCGCGGTCGAGATGGCCTTGGTGAGCGCCGGCTCGTCGAGCGCGTCCACGGAGATCGGCCCGTCGTTGACGACGTTGAACCCCTCGCGCACCAGCTGGTTGTACGCGTGGGTGCCGATGATCAGGATCGGGTCCTCCTTGCTGAGGTTCTGCTGCGCGAACTTGACGACGTTGGCGTTGTAGCCGCCGCACAGGCTCAGATCGGAGCAGAAGAAGATCGTGTAGGCGCGTCCGCTCGTGTGCTCGCGCAGGAAGCGCGACTCGAACGGCTCTTCGGAGTGCAGGATCTCGGTGACAAGCTTCTGCAGCTCGCCCGCGTAGAAGCGGTTCGACTCCATCTTCTTGCGCGATTTGGCCAGCTTCGCATTGGCGATCATCTGCATGGCCTTGGTGATCTTCTTCGTCGATTTGACGGATCGGATGCGCGATTGTATGGCCTGTCGGTTGCCTGCCATGCCTTATGCTCCGTTGATCAGCATGAAATCGTTCAGGGACTCGGTGATACCGGCCTCGAGCTCCTTCACCATGTCATCGTCGAGCACGCCCTTCTCCTCGATAGCGTCGAGGAGATCGGCGTGTTTTGCCTGCATATCGCGATGGAGCGCCCGCTCGAAGGCGGAGATGCGCTCGATGTCGATGGTGTCCATGAAACCGTGCTCAACCGCGTAGAGCGAAACGACCTGCTGCGGCATGGTGAGCGGTGCGTACTGGGGCTGCACGAGGACGGCCTGCAGGCGCGCACCGTGGTCGATGGTCTTCTGGGTGATGGGGTCGAGGTCGCTGCCGAACTGCGTGAAGCTGAGCAGCTCGGCGTACTGGGCGAGCTCGAGTTTGAGCGACTTGGCCACGGACTTCATGGCCTTCGTCTGGGCGGCGGAACCCACGCGCGAGACCGACAGGCCGGAGTCGACGGCGGGGCGGATGCCTGCGTTGAACAGCTCGGTCTGCAGGAACAGCTGGCCGTCGGTGATGGAGATCACGTTGGTGGGGATGTAGGCCGAGATGTCGCCGGCCTGCGTCTCGATGATCGGCAATGCCGTGATCGAGCCGCCTCCGAGGTCGTCGTTGAGCTTGCAGGCGCGCTCGAGCAGGCGCGAATGCAGGTAGAAGACGTCGCCGGGGAATGCCTCGCGTCCGGGCGGACGGCGGAGCAGCAGCGACATGGCGCGGTAGGCCACGGCGTGCTTGGACAGATCATCGTAGACGATGAGGACGTGCTTGCCCTCCTCCATCCACTCCTCGCCGATGGCGCAGCCTGCATACGGGGCGATGTAGAGCATCGGCGCCGACTCGGATGCCGTGGCGACGACGACGGTGGTGTAGTCCATGGCGCCGTTCTGGCGGAGTTTCTCGACGAGCTGGGCAACGGTGGACGCCTTCTGGCCGATGGCCACGTAGATGCAGAGGACGTCCTTGCCCTTCTGGTTGATGATCGCGTCGATGGCGATGGCGGTCTTGCCCGTCTGGCGGTCGCCGATGATGAGCTCGCGCTGGCCCTTGCCGATGGGGATCATCGAGTCGATGACCTTGAGGCCGGTCATGAGCGGCTGGTGGACGCTCTTGCGGGTCATGACGCCCGGCGCGACGCGCTCGATGGGACGGTAGCGGTCACCCTCGATGGGACCCTTGCCGTCGATGGGCTCGCCCAGCGCGTTGACCACGCGGCCGAGCATGCCGTCGCCCACCTTGACCTCGGCGATCTCGCGGGTGCGCTTGACGGACTGGCCCTCCTTGATGTTGCGGTCGCTGCCGAGGATGACGATGCCGACGGACTCCTCCTCGAGGTTGAGGATCATGCCCATGGTGCCGTCCTCGAACTCCACGAGCTCGGAGGCCATGGCGGCGTCGAGGCCCTGCGCCAGCGCGATGCCGTCGCCCACGGTGATGACGCGGCCGATGTCGTCCGCCTCGATCTTGTCCTCGTAGTGCTTGATGCGCTCTTTGATCAGAGCGCTGATCTCTTCGGGTCTCAGATCCACTTCCTACCAGCTTTCCTTCAGCAGCTCCTCTTTCAAGGACCTGACCTTGGCCTTGAGGGATGAGTCGTAGACGCGGTCGTTGATGAAAATGCGCGTTCCCGCGAGCAAGCTCTCGTCGATCCTGTTGGTGATCTCCACCTGCTTTCCGAACCTGGTGCCGATGGCCTGCGCGATCTGCGCGGACTCCTCCTCCGTCAGCGGACGGGCGGAGTAGACCAGCGCCTCCTGGATGTTGAGCTCCACGTTGCAATACTTCACGAATGCATCGAGGATCTCGGGGAGGTAGCGGCCGCGGCCCTTGTCGATGAGCAGGTACAGGAGGTTCATCAGATACGGGTCCGCACCGGCGAGGCACTCGGCGAAGAGGGCCTTCTTCTCATCCTTGCCGATCGAGCGCAAGTCGAGCAGGCGCACGAGCTCGCGGCTGCATGCGCGGCGCAGGGTGACGGCCTCGTCCTTGAACTCGGCCACGCGACCCTCATCCTTGGCGAGCGAGAAGAACGCCTGCGCGTATCGCTCAGCGACCGGATTCATCCTGGATCTCCTTCACGAAGGACTCGAGCGCGCGCTGGTCCTGCTCCGCGAGGTCGTCCTTGCCCATCAGCTTGGTGCTGGCGGCGAGGGCGACATCGACGATCTCGCGCTGGAGATCCTTGCGCATCTCTGCCTTCTGCTTCTCGATCGTGGCATTGGCATTCTCGAGGGTGGCCTCCGCTTGGCGTGCGGCGTCCTCGAGGATGCGCTCCTTCTCGGTGTTCGCCTCGTCCTTGGCGCTCTCGATCATGCTCTTGACGCGGTTCTGCATCGCCCTGAGCTCCATGTCGGCGTTCGCCTTCTCCTCGGCAGCCGCCTCCTTGAGCTTCTCTGCGTCGGTGAGGCGGCTCTGCATGAGGTTCTGCCGCTTCGCGATCATCTCGCGGCCGGGTGCCCACAGGAACTTCTTGGCGAAGTACAGGAGCACGCCGGTGGCGCAGAGCTGCGTGACGATCGTCAGGATGTTGGGAAAGAGTTGCTCGGCAACTTCGATATCCACGCCCTGCTCCTGCCTTATGCGAAGACGAAGATCAACAGGATTGCGATGAGCAGGCCGTAGATGGCGCAGGTCTCCGAGATTGCGTCGCCCATGATCATGATGGTGCGGATCTTGTCGAAGGCCTCCGGGTTCTTGCCCACGGACTCGACAGCCTGCGTGGCGACCTTGCCCTCGCCGATACCGGTTGCGAAACCGGTGAAGACGGCGATCGCGGCGGCGATGGCAACCAGACCCCTTGCGATATCCATACGTGTTTCCTCCTATTCGTCGTCCAACTCGTTGGACACCAATGCCATGGTGAGCGAGATGAAGATGTACATCTGGATGAATCCTGCGAACACGTCGAAATACGCGTGCAGCACCGGCGCCAGGACGACGCCGAAGACGTTGAAGTTGAGGCCGGTCCATCCCAGGACGGCGTTCGAGAGCGCGCTGCATGCCGTGTAGACGAGCGACATGAGGATGGAGCCCGACAGGATGTTGCCGAACAGACGCATGGAGAGCGAGATGAGCGGCGAGAACTTGCCGATGAGGTTGCCCAGGAACAGGAGCGGTATGGGTTCGAACAGGCCCTTGACGTAGCCGCCCACGCCGTTGGACTTGACGGTCGCCCACTGGATGAGCGCCCAGGTGATGAGCGCCAGCGACAGCGTGACGGAGAGGTTCATGGTGGGCGTGTTGAACCCGAAGAGGCCCGAGAGGTTGGCGCAGATGAGATACATGGCCAGCGAGCCGATGTAGGGGCCGAACGCCTTCACGTTGCCCTTTCCCATCATGGACTCGACCGTGCCGTCCACCCATTCGATGAGCCAGAGGGCGGCGAAGACGATGCCCTTGGGCTTCTCGTAGGGGTCGGCCTTCTTGATCCTGCTGCCGGCAAAGACGCAGAACGCGCACAGCAGCGCCGTGATGATGATGATCGACGGGACTTCCTTCTGGACGACGAGCGTCATGCGGCAACCTCCTTCCGACCATACAGTATATAGGTCAGGATATGATTCAAGAAGAGCGGTGCGAAAACAGCAAGAATGTTGAAATACTGTGGCAGCTTGGCGGCTACGAACAGCGGCGCAGCGAGAACGGCCACGCGCAGAAGGAACAGCGCGGGAATGGCCGGGCTGCTGCTGCGACGGCCGGCCGCCGTCTCAAGCTGGACGGTTACCGAGCGGGTGAGGATGAGCAGGTAGATGGGGTAGAGGCCGATTCCCAGGATGAGGCCGTACGAGATCGTGCGATCGGCGGGCAGGGCGAGGATGGCAACCGCAAGCACGATGGCAAGCGAGATGCGGTAGACCTTGCGATGCTCCTCGATCATGCAGAGCCCTTCCAAACAGTGTTCGACAGAATGAGATTGTACGATACTCGCATGAATTATTGATTGTGTGGGGGAACAAAGAACACCCTTGAATGCTGTCAAATACCTCGAAGACGCATGAAGAGGCCGAAAAGGAACGGCCCCGCATCGCTGCGGGGGCCGTGGGTTTTCGAGCGTGTGCTCTCAGATGCCCGTTACTGCTCGCACTTGCTGAAGATCAGGTCGGGCTTGGCGATGACGTCGCCGGGGCGGCAGGAGAAGAGGATGTCGTCCTTGCCCGCGAAGCGCTCGATCTTCCTCGACCTTGACCTTGATGCCGCGCTTCTTGCACGCCTTCTTGATGGCGTCGGCCGCCATGTAGGTGTGGGCGATGCCGGTGGCGCAGCTGGTGACGCCGACGCAGACCTTGATCTCGGAAAGCTTCTTCATGGTTGCTACCTGCTCTTTCTCCCATGGCCATCCGGCCGGGTGGTACGTGGATGCGAATCGTTCGCATCCTTATTTCCATCATGCCCTCAAACCGCTGGTTTCATAGCCTGAATTCGAAGAAGCGCGAGGAAATTGGGCAAACGGCGCTCATCCGTTGAGGACGTGCGCCTCGACGAAGTCGGCGACGCCGTCGTTGTCGTGGTCGAACCGCGTCACGTAGCGCGCGGCGGCCTTGATGGCGGGGATGGCGTTCTCCACCGCGACGCCCACGCACACCTCGATCATCGAGAGGTCGTTCATGTCATCGCCGAACGCCATGACCTGCTCGGGGTCGGTGCCGGTCATCTCGCACCACTTGAGCAGCGCATAGCCCTTGCCGGCGTCGGGGTGGCAGAACTCGAACATGGTGGGCTGGGTGCGCAGGGTGATGAACCGGTCGCTGGGGTGATCGTTCCAATACGCCTCGACCTCGTCCATGCGGTCGGCAGGCACGCGGTACATGATCTTGGGGTTGTCGTCGGCATAGAACTCGCTGAGGTCGCCGGCGATGCGCGGCGTGCGGCCCGCGCGCGCGGCGGAGCCCAGGTACCTGTCGTCCTCGAAGCCCACGAGCAGCGTGCCCGGGATGTAGAACTGCGGGTTGGCGAACGGGAAGAGCTCGGACATCTGCTTGACGATGTATTCCAGGACGTCCTTGCCGAGGATGTGGTACGTGAACATGCGGTCGCCGTCGCGCATCCACAGCTCGCTGCCGTTGTAGCCGATCATGACGCCGGGCTGCTCGGGCAGGCCCCAGCGCTCGCAGAAGCGCAGCGAGTCCTCGACGGGACGGCCGCTCGCGATGCCGAAGAGGATGCCCTGCTCGCCGAGGCGCGCGACCATCGCCTTGGTGCGTTCGGAGAGCATGCGCTCCTTGTTGGCGAGGGTGTGGTCGGCGTCGCAGATGACAAGGCGGATGTCGGAGGACATGGCGGCTCCCTACGTTTCGTGCGTGCAGTTCATATCACCATTCTCGCACATGGGGACAGGTTGTTCGTTCCCTTTTGGCACAGAGGGACGGGTTTCAAACCCGTCCCTCTGTGCCAAAAGGGAACGAACAACCTGTCCCCATGTGCTACAGCGGCAGACCGCCTTCCGCCTGGATGCCGGGAACGGCGGGGATGGTTGCGAATCCGGCCTCGAGCTCCTCGTCGGTGGGAACGTGGTCGACCATCGTGCCGTTGTTGTAGGCCTCGTAGGCGGTCAGATCGAAGTAGCCGGTGCCGGTGAGGCCGAAGAGGATGACCTTCTCCTCGCCCGTCTCGATGCACTTCTTCGCCTCGTTGATGGCGCCGAGGATGGCGTGAGCGCTCTCGGGGGCGGGGAGGATGGTCTCGAGCTTGGCGAAGAGCTCGGCCGCCCCGAAGACGTCGGTCTGCTTCACGGCGACGGCCTCGAGGTAACCGTCGTGCTTGAGCTGCGAGAGGATGGGCGCCATGCCGTGGAAGCGCAGGCCGCCGGCGTGATCGGGGCTGGGGATGAAGCCGTTGCCCAGCGTGTACATCTTGCAGAGCGGTGCGGTGCGGCCGGTGTCGGGGAAATCGTAGGCATAGCGGCCGCGCGTGAGGCTGGGGCAGCTCGCGGGCTCCACGGCCACGAAGCGCGTGTCGGGATGCACGCCGGTGAGCTTGTCGCGCATGAACGGGGCGATGAGGCCGCCGAGGTTGGAGCCGCCGCCCGCGCAACCCACCACCACGTCGGGGTACTCGCCGAGCTGCTGGAAGGCCGTCTCGCACTCGAGGCCGATGATCGACTGGTGGAGCAGCACCTGGTTGAGCACGCTGCCCAGCTGGTAACGGCCGCGGTTCTCGGGAACGTGCAGCGCGCGCTCCACTGCCTCGGAGATGGCGGTGCCGAGCGAGCCGGTGTAGTTGGCGGGATCCTCGAGCATCTTGCGGCCGATCTCGGTGGTATCCGAGGGTGAGGGCGTGACCTGCGCGCCGAAGGTCTCCATCACGGAGCGGCGGAACGGCTTCTGCTCGTAGCTCGCGCGTACCATGAAAACGTCGCACTCCAGGCCGAAACGGGCGGCCGCCTCGGAGAGAGCGGTGCCCCACTGGCCTGCGCCCGTCTCGGTGGTGATGGTGGAGAGGCCCTGCTGGTAAGCGTAGTAGGCCTGCGCGAGCGCGGAGTTGAGCTTGTGCGAGCCGCTCGTGTTGTTGCCCTCGAACTTGTAGTAGATCTTGGCGGGCGTTCCGAGCGCCTGCTCAAGGTTGTAGGCGCGGCAGAGGGGGCTGGGACGGTAGATCTTGTACATCTCGCGAATGCCCTCGGGGATGGGCACGTAGCGCGTCTCATCGTCGAGCTCCTGGCGGCAGAGCTCCTCGGCGAAGACGGGCGAGATATGGGCGACCTCGGCGGGCACGCCGTTGGGGAGCAGCATGCGGCCGGGCTTGGTGGGCATATCGGCGCGGAGGTTGTAGTAGGCGGTGGGGATCTGGTCCTCGGACAGGTAGATGCGGTACGGGTTCTTCTCGGCCATGATGGATCCTTTCGGAAGAGGGCTCTTAAGCGGCGAGCGCGCTCACGTCATCAATGCCAGGTGAGTTGGGAGGTTATGGGTTGGAAATCCAGCTCACGGCAAGAAAAAAGCCCCCGGACAACCGGAGACTTCCCTGCGCGCAACGGCAAAAGCCCCAGTAATCCGAGTTCAGGCCCTGCCGAGTTGCCATCGACCAGCGCGGCGCACGAGCGCAGCGCGAACGGAGTTATGCGTGCTCTTGGTCATGGCGTTCCTTCCGAGCGGATGTTGCTTGGGATGAGTATGGCTGTGACGTTCGGATAAATCCAGCCGGTTAAAGAATCTGTAACATGCAAGCTTCTTACGAAATGCCTTATCCGCTATACGGATATGGGTTGAATGAGTAAAAAATGCGGAATTCTGCATATATAGCGTGAATGTTACAAAGCAGTGCAATTCATAGGGTTGGAATTACAATGATTACCGACCTTTAAGAGCGGTACGGAGATACCGAAAAGGCGCCCA
>CADBJR010000007.1 GCA_902795065.1 uncultured Coriobacteriaceae bacterium | reverse complement strand
GCGACGCCGTTCCCCTTCGCGGGCGTCGCGCTCGCGATCTACGCGCTCGAACCCGCCGAAGCGCTCGCCACCGGCATGGTGGGCTACCTCTTCGGCACGTTCTTCTCGCTCATCCGCGAGGCGGGCTTCGCGGCGACCCCGCTCGTCGCCGCCGTCGCCGAGACGTTCATCCAGCCCACGGTCTGGCTCGGCGCGCTCGCGTGCGGGCTCGCCGCGCTCGTGGGCTCCGCCCTCGTCGGACGAGGCAGCGTCGGCGCCGGAATCGCCGGCCAGGCCATCGGATGCGCGGTCGTCGTGGCGGGTCTCCTTTACGCTGCTCACATGGAGAATGGCGGTATATGGGCGCCTCCAGACGCCCCCACCATCGCGTGCGCGGTATCATTAACCATCTGTATGTGCATTGCAACAGTCCTGAGAGGTCCGCTCGAATGGGACCAGGAAGGCGAAGATTCATGAGTTTCTTCTCCGATTTCGAAGGCCGTATCGCAGCTCTGTTCGACACGGCACCCCAGGGATACGTCGAGCCCTTCTCCTTCAAGAAGCTGGCCAAGCGCGCCGCCAAGGAGATGGAGGCCGAGACGTACGAGATCGACGGCATCGACACCGCGCCGGCGCTCTACACGATCCTCGTCTCGTCCGCCGACGACGCGCTCATGCGCCCGCTCTACGCGTCGATCACCGACGAGCTCTCGACCTTCGTCGCGACCCAGGCCAACAAGAAGGGCTACACCTTCGTCGGCCGCCCGCTCGTGCGCTTCATGGTCGACCCCTCCCTCAAGTCCGGCAGGTTCGCCGTCTTCGCCGAGAACATCGACGGCGTCACGCTCGCGCGCCTACGCAAGGAGGAGAAGGAGTTCCTGAGCAGCAACGCCGGCGTCGGCGGCGCTGCCGCGCAGTCCGGCGTCGTGGCGATTCCCGCCGCCCTCACGCCCGGCCTCAAGCCGCTCGACAGCTTCGCGGACGAGGCCGACGGCCTCGACGTCATCGACGGCGATCCGATCGACGAGCTCCAGCCGATCACTCCGCTGGACTTCGCGCCCGCGCCGGAGGTCCCCGAGACGAAGCGCCGCCATGCGGCGCCCGCGATCCCCGAGATCGACCCCGCACCCGCGCCCGCGCCGGCACCCGCCGTCGCCGAGTGCCTCCTCATCGACCGCCAGTCCGGGCGCACCTTCAAGGTCGCGGCCCCCTCGGGCGTCATCGGCCGCGAGCGCGGCAAGGTCGACGTCGCGCTCACCGACCCCAACATCTCGCGCCGCCACGCGGAGCTCAAGTACGACGGCCGCTACTGGCACATCGTCGACCTGCGCTCCACCAACGGCACGCTCGTGAACGATATCGACATCGACGAGGTCGTGCTCCACAACGGCGACCTCATCACGGTCGGTCTCACCAACCTCGAGTTCAGGGAGAACTAGCATGATCGACCTCGTCCTGTTCGCAGGACGCATCCTCCTCGTCGTCCTGATGTACGTGTTCCTGTTCGCGGCCATGCGCGCAGGCGTCGGCCTCGTGCGCGGCCAGCGCAAGGACGCCGCCATCTGGTCGGTCGACGTGGAGAAGGGCATGCAGTCGCTCCGCGGCCTGCACGTCGACATCCTCGGCCCCGTGGTGGTCGGCCGCTCGCCGTCCTCCGACATCGTGGTCGACGAGCCGTACGTCTCGGCCACCCATGCGCGCTTCTCGCTCCAGGGCCCCGCGCTCGTGCTCGAGGACCTCAAATCCCTCAACGGAACGCTCGTCAACAACCACCCCATCGACCAGGCCGTCACCCTCAGGGACGGTGATGAGGTCCAGATTGGCGACACGATCATGCGCGTGAGCCGCCGATGAGCGACGAGCAGAACACCCAGCCCATCGAGCCCGTCGAGGCACCCGGCCGCGCGATCCTCCCCGTGGAGAACCGCGTGGGCGCCGATGCCGTGTCGGGCTCGAACCATTTCATCTCCTGGGGCTGCCGTTCCGACGTGGGCCTCGTCCGCGGCCACAACGAGGACTCCTTCATCGTGCGCACCCCGCTGTTCGTGGTGAGCGACGGCATGGGCGGGCACGCGGCCGGCGAGGTCGCGAGCTCGATCGCCGTCGAGACGATCGGCGCGCAGGCGCCTGCCGAAGCCGACGACATCCTGCTCGGCGCTGCGGTCGAGGCCGCCAACCTCGCCATCATCAAGGGCGCGGAGGAGGGCCGCGGCAAGCCCGGCATGGGCTGCACCGCCACCGCCGTGCTCATCAAGGGCGAGCACATGGCCGTCGCCCACGTGGGCGATTCGCGCGCCTACCTGCTCCACGAGGGCCGTCTCGTGCGCGTGACCCACGACCACTCCTTCGTGGAGGAGCTCGTCGACGCCGGCGAGATCACCGAGGACGAGGCGCGCGTGCACCCGTCGCGCTCGGTCATCACGCGCGCGCTGGGCTCCGACCCCGAGATGTACGCAGACCACTTCACGCTCGACGTCCACAACGGCGACCGCATCATCCTGTGCTCCGACGGCCTCTCGTCGATGATCGACGACGCCGAGATCGAGCTGCTCGCCGTCTCGAGCGCGAGCCCCCAGGCCGCTGCCGACAAGCTCGTCTCGGCGGCCCTCTCCGCGGGCGGTGCCGACAACGTGACCGTCCTCGTGATCGACATCCTCAACGACGGCATTGCCGAGGCGGCGCGCAAGCGCCTCCTCCAGCGCATCGGCACCTTCACGGCGGGCGTGCTCGTCACGCTCATCGCCGTGGCAGCCCTTTTCTTCGCCTTCATCAAGAGCGAGTGGTACCTCGCGCCCGACGGCGATACCGTGGGTATCTACCAGGGCATCAACGGCGAGTTCGCGGGCATGCCGCTCTACACGCTCGTCGAACCCACCACGGTGCAGATCAAGGACCTGCCCGACGCGGTCCAGACGCAGCTCGAGCGCGGCATCCCGGTCTCGACCGAGGCCGAGGCGCACGCCATCGTCGAGTCGTACCGCGACCAGATCGATGCCGAGAAGACCCGCGCCGCCGAGAAGGCCGAGGAGGCCAAATCGGACGGCGGCGACCCCACCGGCGCGACCGTCACCGACCCGAACGAGGCGCCTGAGGGCGAAGCCGCCGCCGGCGCCAGCGCAGCGCAGACCGAGGGCCAGTCCAGCGGGGGAGGTGCGTAGCCGTGGCCGGCGAGATGTCGGAACATAGGCTCGGACGCAGCTCCGAACTGGGCCTTCTCATCTTGGGCGCGATCCCCGTCACGCTCCTCTACGCGATGTACGTGGCGAACACGACCACCGACATCACGGTCCAGACGCTCGCCGTCCCGCTCGCGCTCTTCGGCGCGTTCACGGTCGCCCATATCGCCGTGCGCTTCCTCGCGCCCGCGGCCGACCCCGCCATCCTGCCCACCGTCTTCGTGCTCTCGGGCATCGGCATCGCCTTCGTGACGCGCCTCGCGCCGTCGCTCGCCGTCAACCAGGTCATCTGGCTGTTCCTCTCGGTCATCGCGATGATCGTGACCATGGTGCTCGTGCGCAACATCGACGACCTCGCGCGCTACAAGTACACGCTCGGCCTCGCCGGCGTCGTCCTGCTCGTGGCGCCGATGATCTTCGGCGTCGAGATCTACGGCTCCAAGCTCTGGATCCAGATCGCGGGCTTCTCGTTCCAGCCGGGCGAGATCGCCAAGGTCCTGATGGTCCTGTTCCTCGCTGCGTTCCTCGCGACCAACCGCGAGGCGCTCTCGATGTCCGCGCGCAAGATTGGGCCGTTCTCCGTCCCGCGCCCGCGCATGCTCCTGCCGCTGTTCGTGATGTGGGGCCTGTCCCTGCTCATCGTGGTCTTCGAGCGCGACCTGGGCAGCGCCCTGCTGTTCTACGCGTTCTTCGTCGTGATGCTCTACTCGGCGACCGGCCGCATGAGCTACGTCGTCGTGAGCATCCTGCTGCTGCTTTTGGGCGGCGTCGCCTGCTACTTCCTCTTCGGGCACGTGCGCACGCGCGTCGAGATCTGGCTCGACCCGTGGGCCGACCCGCAGGGCGGCGGCTACCAGATCGTCCAGTCGCTCTACTCGCTCGCGGACGGCGACCTCGTGGGCACGGGCATCGGCAAGGGCCTGCCCACGCTCATCCCCGTCGTCGAGAGCGACTTCATCTTCTCTGCCATCGGCGAGGAGATGGGCCTTCTCGGCGGCGCGTCCGTCATCATCCTCTTCATGGTCTTCACCGCACGCGGCCTCACCACCGCCGCGCGCGCCAAATCCGACGTCTCCGCCTTCACGGCGATCGGCCTCACCTGCGCCATCGCCTTCCAGGCGTTCCTCATCATCGGCGGCGTTACCAAGCTGCTGCCGCTCACGGGCGTGACCCTGCCCTTCATGAGCCAGGGCGGCTCGTCGCTGCTCTCGAGCTTCATCTCGGTGGGCCTGCTGCTGCGTTGCGGCGACGAGGGCACTGGCCACGGGACGCTCATCGAGAGCGCCGGCGGCGAGGGTCCCTCGATGCGCGGCGCCGAGGCGGCTGTCGTCAAGGGCGCCCATGCGCGCGGCAGCTTCGGCCTGCTCTCGCCCGAGTCGGGCGTGCTCGGCCGCGTCGCGCTGGCCAACCGCATCACCGTCACCATCACGACGTTTGCCGTGCTCTTCGCGGCCCTCATCGCCAACCTCACGTGGATCCAGGTCATCCACGCCGATGCGATCAGGCGCATGCCCGGCAACAACCACACCATCGCGCGCAGCGCCTACGTGCAGCGCGGCGCCATCATCACCTCCGACGGCGTGACGCTCGCCGAGAGCGTCCAGCAGGAGAACGGCTCCTACCTCCGCGTCTACCCGCAGGGGAGCATGGCCATGCATACCGTCGGCTACGTCTCGGTGCGCTTCGGCACCACCGGCATCGAGTCGTCCATGAACGACACGCTCACCGGCCACGCCGACTACTCCAACTGGCGCAACGCCCTCTACTCGCTCGCGGGCGTCTCCACCCCGGGCTCGTCGGTGGTGCTGACCATCAACTCGCAGATGCAGGCCGCCGCCGAGAACGCGCTCGACGGCTACGTCGGCGCCATCGTGGTGCTCGACCCCCAGACCGGCGCGGTCCTCGCCAAGGCGTCGTCGCCGGGCTTCTCGGAGGACGACCTCGAGGAGTACATCCTCGGCTATTCGGAGAACGCGCCGCTGCTCGACCGCACGGTCGACGCGCTCTACCCGCCCGGGTCGAGCTTCAAGGTGGTCACGCTCTCCGCGGTGCTCGATTCCGGCGCCGCGACGCTCGACACCATCGTGCCGGCCCCGCCCGAGATGGAGATCGGCGGCGCGGAGGTCGCGAACTACGGCCACAACGACTACGGCGAGCCCACGCTGCGCGAGGCGCTCGCGCTCTCGAGCAACACCGCGTTCGGCTCGCTCGGCGTCCAGATCGGACCCGACACGCTCGTGCGCTACGCGCGCGCCTTCGGCTACGGCACGACGCTCGGGCAGGACTTCTCGACCTCCATCTCGCTCATGCCCAACCCCGCCGAGATGACCGACTGGGAGACGGCGTGGGCGGCATGCGGCCAGCCCGTGGGCGAGCACGACAGCCCCGCGGGCCCGCAGGTCACGGTCATGCAGAACGCCGTCGTCGCGGCGACCATCGCCAACAACGGCGTCGTGATGAACCCGTACCTGGTCGACCACATCCTCTCGCCCGAGGGTGCGGTCATCGCGACCACCGAGCCCCGTTCGCTCGGCCAGGCCGTCAGCCCGCAGACGGCCCAGGAGGTCAAGGATGCCATGCTCGCCGTCGTGGACCACGGCACGGGCTGGCGCGCGCAGATCGAGGGCGCGCTCGTCGCGGGCAAGACCGGAACGGCGCAGGTGGGCGACGGCCAGGTGAACTCCGCGTTCGTCGGCTTCGCCCCGTACGAGAGCCCCACGGTCGTGGTGTCGGTCTACATCGAGGGCCTCGGCGAGGACGTCGAGGGCGTCGCGACCGTGGTCGCCGGGCAGGTCATCGCCGAATGCCTGGCAATCCAGTCGGCGGGAGCTTCGTGATAGGGAACGATCGCGCCGTCCGGCGCGTGGATGAAGGAGAGTAACGATGGTGTCGAAGATGCTCGGTGGCCGTTACACGGTCCAGGACAAGATCGGGACGGGCGGCATGGCCACCGTCTACCGGGGCCTCGACGAGGTGCTCGGCCGCACGGTCGCGATCAAGACCATGCTGCCGCAATACGCCTCCGACCCCTCGTTCGCCGCGCGCTTCAAGCAGGAGGCCCAGGCAGCCGCCGCGCTGCAGAGCCCCTACATCGTGAGCGTGTACGACTGGGGCGAGGACGAGGACACCTACTACATCGTCATGGAGTACCTGCGCGGCACCGACCTCAAGAGCGGCATCCGCAAGCACGGCGCCCTTGACAGCAAGAAGGTCGCCCAGATCGGCTCCCAGATCGCCCAGGCGCTCTCCGTCGCCCACAAGCCATCAAGCCGCAGAACATCATGGTGCAGCCCGACGGCAACATCAAGGTGATGGACTTCGGCATCGCCCGCGCCAAGAACAGCCACCTCACGCAGGACAACTCCGTGCTCGGCACCGCCCATTACGTCTCGCCCGAGCAGACGCAGGGCAAGGACCTCGGTCCCACCACCGACATCTACTCGCTCGGCGTGGTCATGTACGAGGCCGCCACGGGCAAGGTGCCCTTCGAGGGCGATGACGCTATCTCCGTGGCGCTCAAGCAGGTCAACGAGCTGCCCGTGCCGCCCAGCCAGATCAACCCCAACATCGATCCCGCGCTCGAGGCCATCATCCTCAAGTGCATGGAGAAGGACCCGGCCAACCGCTTCCAGAGCGCCAACGAGCTCTACCGCGTGCTGCGCGACTACCTCGCCGGCCGCATCTCCGCCATCCCCGCGGTCACGCAGGTCAACACCATCACCGATACGGCCAACCTCGACCAGGGCGGTGCCGTCCAGGGCTCCACGAGACCCTTCGTCCGTCCGCAGACCGTGACGTCCGGCGCCACGGGCCAGTACCGCAGGATCACGGCGACCGAGCAGGCGCAGCAGATCGAGTACGGCCGCAAGCGCCACCGCGTCCGCAACGCCATCCTCGGCTTCCTCGCATGCGCGGCGGTCATCGCCGGCGCGATCTACTTCGTGACGTCGGTCCTCGGCGGCACCGATGCCAAGTACCCCGTCCCCAACTACCTGACCCTCACCAAGGACGAGGCCATCGCGCAGATCGAGGCCGATGACCACTTCGAGCTCGGCGAGGTCAAGCAGAGCTACTCCGAGACGGTCGAGGAGGGGCGCGTCATGGAGCAGACGCCCGCACCCAACCGCCAGTTCCCCGACGGCACCAAGATCGACCTGGTCATCTCGAAGGGCCCGACCCCTGCAGAGACCGTCGTCGCACCAAACCTGACCGATAAGACCGCCTCCGAGGTCGACGAGATCCTCCGCGACCTCAAGCTCATCGGCCGCGCCGCCGACGAGGTCTACTCCGACCTGCCCGCCGGCCACGTCGCCCAGCAGGAGCCCGCGCCCGGCACCGAGATGAAGGCAGGCGACACGATCGTCTACCACATGTCCAAGGGCACCGAGAAGGCGACCGTCCCCAACGTCATCAACGACACCGAGGACAACGCGAAGGCGACGCTCGAGGAGGACGGCTTCAAGGTCGAGGTGAGCTACACGAGTTCCAGCAGCGTGTACGCCGGCCGCATCGTCTACACCTCGCCCGAGCCCGGCGAGTCCGTCGACCACGGCTCCACGATCACCATCTACGTGTCCACGGGTCCGTCCTACATCGACATCCCGTACGTCGTGGGCCAGGACTACGAGAGCGGCACGACCATCCTCAACAATGCCGGCTTCTACGTCGACTTCAGCTACGCGGAGAGCGATTCCGCGATCGGCACCATCGTGGCGCAGTCGCCCACGGGCACCGCTGTCCCGGGCACTACGATCACGCTCTCCATCTCCACGGGACCGGCAACGCCCGATACGCCCGAGGGAGGCGGCGGCGGTAACTAAACCGCTCCACCTTCGCTGAGAACGCTTCGGCCTGCTTTGCAACCTGCGAACGCAAGGAATGCAGAGCAGGCCGTCGTTTAAGATAACCGCTTCAGGCGTTACACTTGATGCACCATGGGATACCGTACCTACACCTGCCCGATAGCACGGAGCTGCGGCGGCTGCGAATGGCTCGCCGTGCCCTATCCCATACAGCTCGACCGCAAGCAGGCGGCGATGGAGGAGCTCTTCTCCGAGATCGTCGAAGCCGACGGTGCCGTGCTCGAGCGGATCGCGGGGATGGACGAGCCGCTCGCGTTCCGCCACAAGGCTGCGACGCCCTTTGCGCCGGGAGGCAGAGGCGGCAAGCGCGTGCGGAGCGGCTTCTATGAGAAGGGCACCCACCGCATCGTGGCCTGCGACGCCTGCCTCGTGGAGAAGGACGGCCTGCGCGCGCTCCTCTCGGATGTGGGGCGCATAGCCCAGAAGCTCGGCATCTCCGCCTACAACGAAGACGCCCACACGGGGCACCTGCGCCACGCTATCGTGCGCGCGGGTTACGCGACCGACGACGTCCTGCTCACGATCGTGACGCGCGAGCAGCAGCTGCCGCGCGCGGAGCAGCTCGTGGATGCGCTCGTCGAGGAGCATCCCGAGCTCACGGGCATCGTCCAGAACATCAACGACAAGCGCACCAACGCCATGCTCGGCAGGCAGTGCCGCACGCTGTGGGGCAGCCCCACCATGCATGACAAGCTGCTGGGCTGCACCTTCGCCATCACCTCGACGAGCTTCTACCAGACCAATCCGGCCCAGACCGAGGTGCTCTACCGTCTGGCGCTGGAGGGTGCGGCGCCGGAAGCGGGCCAGCGCATCCTCGACGCGTACTGCGGCTGCGGAACCATCGGCATCTGCGCTGCGGCGCAGGCGGACGGCGTCGAGGTCGTGGGCGTGGAGCGCGACGCAGGCGGCGTGTCCATGGCACGCGGCAATGCTTCGGCCAACGGTGTCGAGGACCGCGTGCACATCGAGCGCGCGGACGCAACCGTGTGGATGACGCGCGCCTCCCGCGATGGGCAGCGTTTCGACACGGTGATCCTCGACCCGCCGCGCGCAGGATCCACGCCCGAATTTATCAACGCATGTACCGCGCTCGCGCCGGCGCGCGTGGTGTACGTCTCATGCAATCCCGTCACGCAGGTGCGCGACCTCGCCCTCTTCCGCGAGCGGGGCTATCGCGTGGAGCGCATCTCACCGGTGGACATGTTCCCCCACACCAAGCATGTCGAGACCGTAGTATTGATGTCACGGAAAGATACATAAGGCTTGAAAAAATAGTGCCGTATTTCCGGGCTTTTCGGGCATTTGACCGTCAGCGGCAGAGAGCGGATTTGACCATAAAAATCGTTCTGTCAGAACATATCAATCGCTTCGTTCGGAGGGTTGAGTAGGCCATTTAGATGTCAGGGTTGAGTGGCCGGTTGGGATGTTTTTGCGGCAGGGTTGAGTTAGTGATTTGGATAACGGCAGGTTGTGGCTGTGGTTTAGATGTCAGGGCGGCAACGAAAGAATAATCGGAGGAAGTATGATTAAGACGGTTGGTATTGTCAGTTTGTCGAGTGGAATCATCGGTGAATCATTTATCCGTTTTGAAACGGATATAGGGATTCGCAGACTGAAAGCATATGGTCTGAATGTACAGTTTATGCCGCATGCTCTAATGGGGCTGGACTATATCAAAGCGCATCCGGAAAAAAGAGCCGAGGATTTATTGCAGGCATTCCGTGATCCCCAGATTGACATGATCCTGTGTGCAATCGGCGGAGATGATACTTACCGTATGTTACCGTATTTGTTCGATCATAATGAGCTTGCGGATGCTGTGACTGACAAAATCTTTCTCGGATTTTCAGATACAACAGTCAACCATTTGATGCTTCACAAGGTTGGGCTGAATTCTTTTTACGGACAGGCGTTTCTTCCGGATATCTGCGAACTGAGTTCAGAAATGCACCCCTATACACGAAAGTATTTTGAGGAGTTGCTTTCCACCGGAACCATTAAGGAAATAACTCCCAGTGATGTCTGGTATGAAGAACGAAAGAGCTTTTCATCCGATCAGATTGGCAAGCCACTGATTGCTCATCCCAATTATGGGTTTGAACTGTTGCAGGGATCTCCTGCATTCTCAGGGATAATACTCGGTGGATGTATCGACTCCATGTATGATTTCTTTAACACTGAGCGCTATGCGGATATGCCGGATCTGTGTGAAAAATATCATTTGTTCCCTGATGCAGAGGACTGGAGAGGACGCATACTGCTTCTGGAATCCAGCGAAGAAAAACCTTCTCCGGAAAAGTATCGGCAATCTCTTGAGTACCTTAAAGAAAGAGGCGTGTTTGAAACTGTTTCTGGCGTGTTGGTTGGAAAGCCTATGGATGAAGCTTATGCTCAAGAATATAAGCAGCTGTTGATTCAGATCATAGGCAGGTCTGATCTCCCGATTGTTTTCAACCTGAACATTGGACATGCAATGCCTCGGTGCATCATTCCATTTGGTGTTGAAGCGGTTGTGGATGTAGAAAAGCAGATGATCCGATTTGCCGATTGAGAGAGATCGATACTGCAATCAGGTCTGAGAGGCCAGTGATATGACCGAAGCAGAACTCTATAAAGAGCTTGGAGCACTGACAAAAGAAAAGGATGAATGGAAAGAGAACATACCATATGTTTTGTCTCTCCTCACCCATGACTCCGTAAAGATACAGGCTAAGGCCCTCTGGCTGCTGGGTGAGATGGGCCTCATCTACCCTCAGTCCGTGCAGAACACGGTTCCAGCTATCGCTTCCTTCCTTGACAGCCCAGAGCCGCTTTTGCGGGAGCGTGCGCTGAACGCCCTCGGCAGGATCGGGCGGGGATGCTATAGCATAATCGAGCCATGCTGGACGGCCCTGTTCCGCTTCGCTTCCGACGAGGAGCCAAAGGTTCGTCTGGCGTTCATCTGGGCATCAGAAAACATCGCCACGATCACGCCCGACATTTATGAGAATTATATGCCGGTATTCGAGAAGCTCCTGCATGACGCAAATGATAAGGTTCGGATGGAAGCGCCGGAGATCTTCCGTGTCCTCGGCAAACGCAGACCGGAGTTCGTCAGACCGTATGTAGAGCAGCTGCGGCAGATATCCGAAATCGACGTGAATCGAGTCGTAAGAATCCACTGTCTGGGTGCAATCAAAGCTTTAGAGGAATAGAAATCAAATCGTGTTTTACGGAGACTCTTAGCATGGGAAAAGACTTGTCAAAAATGACTTTGGAAGAGTTTTGGGTATTATTCCCCATTTTCCTTGTGGCGCACGATGAACGGTGGGAAGCTTATTACAAAGAGATCGAGCAAGAGCTCTCCGGGCTTTTAGCCGATCAGACTGTCATTCGGATCAGTCATATCGGAAGCACCGCCATTCAGGGAATATGGGCCAAGAATATCGTTGACGTGATGGTTGAGATTCCACAAAGTGTTGAAATGAAAGCTATGGCGCAAATATTGGAACAGAGCGGCTTTACCATCATGTCCTTCGGGGCAAACCGGGTCTCGCTCAATAAGGGATATACTGAAAATGGATTTGCGGACAAGGTGTATCATATCCATCTGCGATACGCCGGGGACAATGATGAACTGTACTTCCGTGATTATTTAAATGACCATCCTGACGTGGCAAAAGAATATGAAACACTGAAGCTCAGGCTTTGGAAGCAATTTGAGCACAACCGGGACGCTTATACAGATGCAAAGACAGATTTCATCTCCAAATGGACGGCAGAAGCAAGAAAGGAATGTGGAGACAGATACTGACAAATTGCAGCTTGTAGACTTATTCGGTTGGAGGCACTTGACCATAAACAATTCGGGTGTACCGCTGACATTCACGATGGCGTCTCCAGGCATGTCGAGACGGTCGTATCAATGGCAAGGGCCTAGCCGAGTCTAATCCTGTAAAGGTGCTGTTGACATGAGCATCAAACTTGAACCCGTCAACAATGACAATCGAGAGGCCGTGCTTGCGCTTTCCGCGCGCGAGGACGCGTCGGGCGAGCAGGAATAGGCAATCATTCACAACAACGCGGAGGTCTAGGTGGTAGAGCTCAAACCCATAACGGAAGACAACTTCATCGACGCCTTCAACCTCAAGCTGGCGCCGGGGCAGGACGAGTTCGTGTCCCATCCCATACGGAGCCTTGCGCAGGCGTACGTCTACCGCGACCAGTGCCAGCCGTTCGGCATCTATGCGGACGGCACGATGGTCGGCTACGTCATGGTGATCTACGACTACGACATCCCCGAGTACGACATCTGGCACATGATGATCGACGAGTCGCTGCAGGGGCGCGGGTACGGCAGCGAGGCGCTGGACAAGGTCATCGACTACATCAGGACGAAGCCGTTCGGCGATTCGGACAGGGTCGCCCTGACCTGCAACAAGGACAACGCTGCCGCACTGAGGCTGTACGAGCGCAAGGGCTTCGTACCAACCGGCGCCGTGTACGACGACGAGATCGAGCTTGTCCTCATGCTTGGATGATGCCGGCGATGGATATCCCCGACATCGACAGGCTCGAGCACTGGCACTTCGAGCTCACGGAGAGCGCATGCAACCAGCTGCTCGACCTCGTGCTCGCGGGAAAGAAACGCGCAACTTCGAGCAGCCTGCTCTCCTATCGGATGGAAGGGGAGGAGATTCCGAAGGCGGGCGACCTGAGCGTCATCACCGATTGGGATGGGGTTCCCCGATGCGTGGTCATGACGACGGCGGTTCGGGTGATGCGATACGGCGATATCACGTTTGCCATCACGAAGCTGGAAGGCGAGGACGATTCGCTCGAATCGTGGAGGAGGAACCACGAGCGCTTCTTCCGCGCGGAGGGAGAGGAGCTGGGCTACACGTTCTCGGAGGACCTCAAGGTGGTGTTCGAGGAGTTCGAGGTGATCGAGGTCCTGCCGGGGGAGTAGAGTGTAGGAGACGGCCCCATTCGAGAAAGCGTGAGCCATGACTGAGACGAAGGTCTACGTAGGACTGAACGACGCCTTCACCCTGGAGCAGCGCTACGAGACGGAGAAGTACACCTCTCTCCTGAAGAAGGTCTGCTTCAGCTATCATGTGCCCTTCTCGTTCTCGGTGATCGAGGGCGGATACTTCCACGAGAACGGCGACTTCACCCAGGAGAGGACGCTAGCGCTCTCCTTCTTCGATATCGACGGCGATACGGTCGAGCAGATCGCCAGCGACCTCTGCGTGTTCTTCCGCCAGGAGTCGGTGCTGGTCGTCGAGAGCGATGTGACGACGCGCTATATACAAGAGACCCTGTAGGGGGCGGTGATGGGGGAGCGTCCGGCAACGACGGCGAAGAGCGCAGGAAGGCGGGGCTCCGTCGGGCGGATCGTGAGCATCGTGCTGTTCATGTTCGCGGGCATGGTGTCCGGCATGCTCATCATGCGGTGCCTCGAAGCGGCGGTTCCCGACGGCGCCCCGCGCGGATACCGGTCGCTGCTGTTTGCCGCGCTCGTCGTGGGCATGTACGCGGCGTTCCTTGTCGAGACCGTCATCCATGAGGCAGGTCACCTGGTCTTCGGGCTGCTCTCGGGCTACTCGTTCCTCTCCTTCCGCATCGGCGGCTTCGCCTGGGTCAAGGCGGACGGCAAGGTACGTTTCGCGCGCCAGTCCATCGCGGGCACAGGTGGGCAGTGCCTGATGTCGCCGCCGGACCTGAACGACGGCTCGTTCCCCACAGCCCTCTACAACCTCGGCGGCGTGCTTGCGAACCTTATCAGCGCCGCTTTCTTCCTGGTGCTCTCGCGTCTGTGCTCCGCGTGGCCGATCGCCTCGACGCTGCTCGCGTTCCCAGCGGTGGTGGGGGTGTTCATGGCGGCGATCAACGGCATCCCCCTGAGCATCGGCGACGTGGACAACGACGGGAAGAATACCATCGCGCTTACGCGCAGCGCCGCGGCACGACGCTCCTTCTGGGTGCAGCTCAAGGCCAGCGAGATGACCGCGCGCGGCGTCCGTGTGAAGGACATGCCCGAGGAGTGGTTCGCCCTCCCGTCCGATGCGGACATGGCCAACAGCATGGCGGCGTCCCTTGGACCGCTCGCAGCCAACCGCCTGATGGACGAGCACCGCTTCGCGGAGGCAGATGCGCTGATGGAGCGCCTGCTCTCGATCGAGAGCGGCATGGCGGGCCTCTACCGCCAGCTGCTCGTCAACGACCGCCTGTTCGTCGAGCTCATCGGCGAGAACCGCCCCGATGCCATCGCGGGCATGCGCACCGACGACCAGGAGCGGTTCATGACCGCCATGCGCGACTACCCCAGCGTGCTCCGCACCGAGTACGCCTCCGCCCTGCTCCACGAGCGGGATGCGGACAAGGCCGCGCAGGTTGCACGCAGCTTCGACAAGATGGCCGCAGCGCATCCCTATCCGAGCGATATCGTGAGCGAGCGGGAGCTGATGGCGATTGCGGATGAGGCGGCTGCTCGAGCCGGAGGCGAGGCGCGATGACCCCGACGATTATCGTTGCGATCATCGCCGTCGTAATACTCGCGCTGGTTGTCGCCGCGGCGTTCTTCCTGGGAGGGTTCTCGGTCTCGTCGGGTCCGCGCCAGACGCTCGACGAGGCGCGCGCGTGGCAGCAGGAGCGCTACGACACGTCGTTCTACGACACATGCGACGGGGGAGAGTACACCGTCGAGGGCGCTGACGGCTACATCCTCCATGCCAAGCTGCTCAAGAGCCCCGTGCCCTCCGACCGTTACGTCATCATCAGCCACGGCTACACCGACAACCGCATGGGCGCGCTCAAGTACGCACGCATCTACCTCGGTCTGGGCTTCAGCTGCGTTATCTACGACCTGCGCGGACATGGCCTGAACGCGCCGGCGGCCACCACCTACGGCATCCTCGAGAGCCGCGACCTCGTGCGCGTCATCGAGGATACGCGCGAACGCTACCCCGGGATCACCCAGCTGGGACTGCAGGGCGAGTCGCTCGGCGCCGCCACTACGGTCGCCGTGCTCGCATACGGGCCCGAGGTCGATTTCGCGGTTGCCGACTGCGGCTTCTCCGATATCGAGGGCGTGCTGCGCGCGGGTTACCGCAATGCCGGCGTCCCCGTCTTCCTGGTCGATCTCGCGGATCTCGGCACGCGCATGCGCTATGGGTTCGCGCTCAAGGACGCGCGGCCGATCGATGCGCTCGATGCCAACGAGGTGCCCGTCCTCTTCATCCACGGCGCCGACGACAACCTGATCGCGCCCGAGAATTCGGAGCGCATGTTCGGGCGAGCGAGAGGACCGCGTGCGATCCACTTCATCGACGGCGCCGGGCATGCGGAATCTGCCATCGTGGCCCCCGAAGCGTACCGCGCGGTGCTCGAGGGGTTCCTCGAGCAGCTGGGCTGACGCCGCCCAAGCCGTTCGCACCTCGGCGAGCGGTACCGAAAACCCAGCATCTCGATCCCGTTTTTGCGTAAGCGCTATCGCGATTCCATCGCCTGACGGCACAACGAAACGTTCATCTGCCATGTGTGCAAATGAATTCAAATAGTTAGTTCATAACAGACTTGAAATCGCAATCGCACCCCTTGTCTATTGACATATACAATAGTGCAAACGTAAACTTGATACTCGAAGTATTGTCGTTTCAGTGACGATTCAATGCTTTTTTTGCGCAGAAATCAGGGAAAGGAGGGTCCGTCATGAGCAGCAAGCAGCCTGCCACCACCAAGACGGCTGGAGGAGGTGGAAAGCTCCGCGACTTCTTCTTGTACGTGAGACAGCATTGGCAGCTCTACGTGCTGTTCATCTTGCCCGCATTCGTGCTGACGATCGTCTTCCGCTACATCCCCATGGGCGGTATCCTCATCGCGTTCGAGGAATACAACCCGTTCCGCGGCGTCTTCGGCAGCGAGTGGGTCGGCCTCCAGCACTTCCAGCGCTTCCTGTCGTCGCCCGATTTCATGCGCTACCTGATGAACACGCTCAAGCTGAGCTTCTTCGGCCTGCTCTGGGGCTTCCCCGCACCCATCCTTCTTGCCTTCCTGCTCAACAGGGTCCTGAGCACCAAGCTCAAGCAGAAGATCCAGCTCATCCTCTACATGCCCAACTTCATCTCCGTCATCGTTCTCTGCGGTATCGTGCGCATCCTTCTGTCGCCCACGGGCCTCGTCAACATGGTGCTCGGTGCCAACTACAACTTCATGACCATGCCTTCGGCGTTCCGCACGATCTATATCGCCTCCGGCATCTGGCAGGGCGCAGGCTGGGCATCCATCATCTACACCGCCGCGCTCTCCAACGCCAGCAAGGACCTCAAGGAGGCCGCGGTCATCGACGGCGCCAACATCATCCAGCAGATCAAGGCCGTCGAGTGGCCCGCGATCAAGGATACCGTCCTCATCCAGTTCATCATGAGCGTCGGCAACATCATGAGCGTCGGCTTCGAGAAGGCATACGCCCTCCAGACCGACCTCAACCTGGCCACGTCAGAGATCATCTCGACCTACGTGTACAAAGTAGGTCTTCTCGACGGCAACTACGGCTTCTCAACGGCCGTCGGCCTGTTCAATACCGTCATCAACGTCATTCTCCTCATCTCGATGAACCAGATCGTCAAGAAGATGAATGACGGCAAGGGCATGTACTAGAAGGGGGGCAATCGTGGCAACTACCAAGAAAAAGAAGAGCGAGTTCGCCAAGCTCCCTGCAGAGGATAAGGTGATCATGGTCATCGGCTATGCCATCCTCATCCTGTTCTGCATCGCGATCGTCTTCCCGATGATCTACATCATCCTGGCATCGTTCATCGACCCGGTCACCCTCCAGAACCAGGGCCTGACCTTCGACTTCAGCAAGTGGACGACCACCGCGTACGAGCGCGTCCTTTCCAACGGCCAGATCTGGATCGGCTTCAAGAACGCCGTCATCTACTCCGTGGTGTTCACCGTCCTCTCGCTGGTCGTCACCCTGCTCGCCGCATACCCGATGTCGCGCAGCGATTTCAAGGGCAAGGGCTTCTTCAGCCTGATCTTCATGATCACCATGTTCTTCGGCGGCGGCCTGATCCCGACCTACTTGCTCATCAGCAGCCTGGGCATGCTCGACACCATCTGGGCGATCGTGCTTCCCGGTGCGTTCGGCGTGTACAACATGATCATCGCCCGCACCTACTACCAGGGCATTCCGAAGGACCTCCAGGAGGCGGCCGAGATCGACGGCGCCAACGAGATGGTCTACTTCTTCCGCGTCCTGCTCCCGGTCTGCACGCCCATCATCGCCACCATCGCGATGTGGAACTTCGTCGGCATGTGGAACAGCTACTTCGACGCGATGATCTACCTCAACAGCGCCTCCAAGCAGCCCCTGCAGCTGGTGCTCCGCTCCATCCTGATTCAGAGCCAGCCCGAGCCCGGCATGGTCTCCGACATGCAGTCCACCGCTCAGCGCGCGCAGCTCGCCGAGCTCCTCAAGTACGCGACCATCATCATCTCGAGCATCCCGCTCCTTGTCATGTACCCGTTCTTCCAGCGTTACTTCGACAGCGGCATCATGGCCGGCGCTGTCAAGGGTTAGGCAAACACCGGCTTCCCGTATAGAGAAAAAGACAGCGTCAAGAGAGGATTCTCACCATGAACAACAAGCTTTCCCGTCGTAACTTCCTTGCCCTTTCCGCAGCCGCCAGCGCAGCCGTGCTCGCCGGCTGCGGCGGTGGCGGCGAGGCCGGCCACGACGTCGACCACAACGATGTCAGCATCGAGGACGTCACCCTCCCGCTCGCCGAGACCGCCACGATCACCGCGCTCACCAACTTCCCCGTCGGCACCGAGCCCGACCCCAACAAGCGCACCATCTTCAAGCGCCTCGAGGAGGAGACCAACGTCCACATCGACTGGAGGACCATCCAGAGCGACCAGTGGGGCGACAAGATCGCGCTCGAGATGTCCAACATCAACACCCTTCCCGACCTCATCTTCAACGCCGGCTTCGGCGACACCGAGCTCCTGAAGTACGCCAAGCAGGGCGTCATCATCCCGCTCGAGGAGCTCATCGACAAGTTCATGCCCAACCTGCAGGCCGTCTTCGCGCAGGCTCCCGAGTACCGCACGATGTGCACGGACGAGAACGGCCACATCTGGGGCTTCCCCTGGATCGAGCAGCTCGGCTATGAGAAGACCGCCATCCAGGTCATCGGCAACATGCCCTTCATCAACAAGTGGTGGCTCGACTTCCTGGGCCTCCCCGTCCCCTCCACCGTCGAGGAGTTCGAGAGCACCCTTCAGGCCTTCAAGGACAACGCCGCCAAGCTCAAGAGCGAGTTCGGCATCGACGGCGACATCATCCCCATGTCCTGCATCATGAACGACGGCAGCCAGGATCCCTACATCCTGATCAACGGCTTCGGCGAGGGCTACGGCGATCCCGACCGCGGCAAGCACATCTGCGTCACCGACGAGGGCAAGGTCGTCTGCGTCGCCAACTCCGAGGGCTTCCGCAAGGGCACCGAGTGGCTGCACGGCCTCTATGAGAAGGGCCTCATCGACGCCGAGGCCTTCACGCAGGAGTGGGCGACCTACGTCGCCAAGGGCAAGAGCGGCCGCTACGGCGTCTGCTTCACCTGGGACGTCGCCAACATCGCCCAGGTCAGCATGGACGACCTGATCGCCGGCAAGGGCTGGGTGCCCCTGCCCGCGCTCAAGGCCGACACCGTCAACATCACGCCCGAGACCGGCTCCTTCACCTCCGGCTTCCAGCGCGGCCGCTGCGTCATCACCGGCGTCGCCAAGAACCCGGCCCTCATCGCCTCCTGGATCGACAAGATGTACGACCCGATCCAGTCCGCGCAGAACAACTGGGGCACCTATGGCGAGGACGACGAGTTCGACATCTTTGAGATGAGCACCAACGCTGCCGGCGAGCCCATGCTCAAGCATACCTGGCTCGGCGACGCCTCCCCGGTCGAGGTCCGCGAGGCCGAGTCCGTCAACGGCCCGCTCGCCATCCTCGACAGCTACTACGATGTCTACGTCACCTGCCCGGATGACGCCAAGTATCGTCTCGACTGGATCAAGAACGTCTACACCCCCGACATGAACTTCAAGTACTGCTACCCCAACGCATTCATGAGCACCGAGGACACCACCCAGGTCTCCAACCTCATGGCTGACATCATGAAGTGCATCAACACCTTCAAGTCCGATGCCGTCATGAACGGCTTCGATGACGCTGCCTGGAACAAGCTCCAGAGCGACCTTGAGGGCTACAAGCTCCAGGAGTTCATCGACATCCACCAGAAGTACTTCGACGCGTACAACGCCTAATACCGTCCCCCTGCCTGCTCCGCTCCTCCGGGAGCGGAGCAGGACCCTTGCCAACGACCATCTGCGATAAGGAACAGCTCCCGATTATGAACGACTACAACGACAGCGAAACCCTGTACGCGGCACGCCGCCACGAAGTGTTGTTCAGCGGGAACATTCCCGAGAGCGATCGGCCCGTCTACCATCTGCCCGCCCGTATCGGCTGGATGAACGACCCCAACGGGTTCTCCTTCTATCAGGGGAAGTACCACCTGTTCTACCAGTACTATCCCTTCGATACCAAGTGGGGCCCCATGCACTGGGGACACGCGGTGAGCGCCGACCTGCTGCATTGGACGCATCTGCCCGCAGCGCTTGCGCCCGATCAGCCCTACGACGACTACGGCGTCTTCTCGGGCAGCGCCATCGTGCTCTCCGACGGCCGTCATCTGCTCATGTACACGGGCGTAAAGAAGATCGGCAAGAACCCCGACGGCTCCGTCGACAGCCGCCAGACGCAGTGCATCGCCTTCGGCGACGGAGTGAACTACTTCAAGTACGAGGGCAATCCGGTCATCGATGCCGACCAGCTCCCCGAGGGTCTGGATCCGCAGAACTTCCGCGACCCCAAGATCTGGGCCGGGGATGACGGCCTTTTCCACTGCATCATGGGCGCCTGCAACATCGTCGATCGCGATGACCTGGCAAGCGGACAGATCCTGCAGTACAAGAGCCGTGATTGCATCAACTGGGAGTTCGAGTGCGTCCTCTCGGAGAACAACTACCGCGTCGGCAGCATGTGGGAATGCCCCGACACGTTCGAGCTCGACGGCAAGCAGGTGCTGCTCGTGAGCCCGCAGGATATGCTCGCCGTCGGCGACGAGTTCGCCAGCGGCAACGGCACCCTGGCGCTCATCGGCCATCTCGACCCCGAGACCGGCGCGCTGGTCGAGGAGTCGATGCAGGCGATCGACTACGGCATCGATTTCTATGCCACGCAGACGATCCTCTCGCCCGATGGCCGGCGCATCATGGTCGCTTGGATGCAGAACTGGGATTGCATCTCCATGGGTGGCAGGAGGTCGTGGTTCGGCCAGGTCACCGTCCCGCGCGAGCTTTCCGTGCGCGACGGCAGGCTCTACCAGTGGCCGGTCCGCGAGCTCGAGTCCATCAGGAAGAACAAGGTTGCCTATAAGGGCGTCCCCGTCAGCGGCGAGCTCAAGCTCGACGGCATCTCCGGGCGCATCATCGACCTCACGGTCACGGTCAGGCCCGAGGACGTGGAGAATCCCTACCATGAGTTCACCATCTGGTTCGCCCAGGGCGACCAGTTCCGTTCGTCAGTGCGTTTCAGCCCCGCAGAGCGCATGATCAAGATCAACCGCAAGCACTCGGCCCTGCGCCGCGCCGTGGTGAAGGACCGCAAGTGCGTGCTGGTTAACTATGATGGCACGCTGCGCCTGCGCATCCTTCTCGACCGCTTCAGCGCAGAAGTGTTCGTGGGAGATGGCGAGCAGACGCTCACCATGACGATCCTCACCGACCCCGTCTTCGACGGCATCTCGTTCTTCGCGGATGGGTGCGCGGTCATGGACGTGGAGAAGTATGACCTTGCATAGCAGTACGCCTGCTCGCTGAGCAGGCTTTACGGAAGGAGAACAGCAAACATGTCCGAGGTTGTGCTGAAAGACATCAAGAAGGTTTACGAGAATGGCTACGTGGGTACCCACGATGTCAACATCTCGATCGCCGATAAGGAATTCATCGTGCTCGTCGGCCCGTCGGGCTGCGGCAAGTCCACCACCCTGCGCATGGTCGCAGGCCTCGAGGACATCACCGACGGCGAGCTCTACATCGACGGCAAGCTCATGAACGACGTCGCCCCGAAGGACCGCGACATCGCCATGGTCTTCCAGAGCTACGCGCTGTATCCCCAGATGACGGTCTACCAGAACATGGCCTTCTCCCTGGAGCTGCGCAAGACCCCCAAGGCCGAGATCGACCGCAAGGTCCGCGAGGCCGCCGAGATCCTCGAGATCACCCAGTACCTCGACCGCAAGCCGGCTGCCCTCTCCGGCGGCCAGCGCCAGCGCGTCGCCATCGGCCGCGCCATGGTCCGCGACCCCAAGGTCTTCCTCATGGACGAGCCGCTGTCGAACCTCGACGCGAAGCTCCGCAACCAGATGCGCGCCGAGATCATCAAGCTCCGCCAGCGCATCAACACGACGTTCATCTACGTCACGCACGACCAGACCGAGGCCATGACCCTCGGCGACCGCATCGTCATCATGAAGGACGGCTATGTGAACCAGATCGGCACCCCGGTCGAGGTCTTCAACAAGCCCGTCAACCTGTTCGTCGCCGGCTTCATCGGCATGCCCGTCATGAACTTCTTCGACAACTGCAAGCTCCTCCTCGAGAACGGCGTCTACTACGCTGAGATCCGCGGCGTCAAGTTCAAGCTCTCCGACTTCCAGCAGAAGGCCCTCAAGCAGAACAAGCAGGAGCCTTGCGAGATCGTGTGCGGCATCCGTCCGCAGCACATCACCGTGGGCGAGGGCGACCTCTCCGCAGTCGTCGAGGTCTCCGAGATGATGGGCTCCGAGTACAACATCCATGCCCGCTCCAACGAGGACGAGGTCGTCATGGTCGTTCCGACCGTCGGTCTCGAGGCCGACGTGTCGATGGGCGCCAAGGTGCAGTTCACCACCCAGCCCGACCTGGTCCAGCTCTTCGACAAGGCCACCAGCAACAACCTCATCTGGTACGACGAGGCCTCCGTTGCGGCCAACGAGCCGGTCTGCAGGAGCTACGACTTCTAAGGATTCCCCTGTTGGCGGGTTGATGGCTCACATCCTCAAATTTGCCCAACCCGCCTTCCTTCCTTCCCCAGTGTCCCGCCCCCTAATCCCCGGGGCGGGGCACATGGTTTATAGTAGGGATTGCACGCGATTGTTCCCACCTGCGTTTCTCGAGGAGCCGTCATGAGCGATACGAAGCGTACGAAGATCGTCTGCAGAAGCGTACGAAGATCGTCTGCACCATGGGTCCCGCAACCGATAATGACGATGTCCTGCGTAAGATGATCATCGCAGGCATGAACGTCGCACGTCTCAACTTCAGCCACGGCAGCCACGAGTACCATCGCACCAACATCGAGCGCGTGAGGGCGATGTCCGCCGAGCTCGGCGTCCCCGTCGCCATCCTGCTCGACACCAAGGGTCCCGAGATCCGCACGGGCATGCTCAAGGACCATGCGAAGGTGCCCCTGTCGACGGGCGACCATGTGATCGTGACCACCGAGGTCATCGAGGGAACCGCGGCGCGCTTCTCGGTCGATTATGCCGACCTTGCCGCCGAGGTCGAGCCCGGCTCGGTCATCTTCATCGACGACGGCCTGATTGGCTTGGAGGTCGAGCGCGTCGATGGCAACAACATCTCCTGCGTGGTCACCAACGGGGGAGAGCTGGGCGAGCGCAAGGGTGTCAACGTGCCCAACGTGGCCGTCGGCCTTCCCGCCGTCACCGAGCAGGACATCCTCGACATCCAGTTCGCCTGCGAGATGAAGGCCGACGCCATCGCTGCGAGCTTCATCCGCGATGCCGCGGCGGTCGAGCGCATCCGCGAGATCTGCCACAACGCAGGTTCGCACCACATGCTCATCTTCCCCAAGATCGAGAGCGCGCTGGGTGTCGCCAACTTCGACGAGATCCTCGCCGTCTCCGACGGCATCATGGTCGCACGCGGCGATCTGGGCGTCGAGATCCCGCCTGCCGAAGTGCCCCATGTGCAGAAGGAGATCATCGAGAAGTGCAACTTCAACTACAAGCCGGTCATAACGGCCACGCAGATGCTCGACTCCATGATCCGCAACCCGCGTCCGACACGCGCCGAGGTCACCGATGTCGCGAACGCCATCTATGACGGCACCGACCGCGTCATGCTCTCCGGCGAGACCGCTGCCGGCGCCTATCCGGTGGAGTCGGTCCAGATGATGGCATCCATCTGCCGCCAGACCGAGCGCCATCTTCCCGAGCGCCATACCTACCACGACCGCGGCGGTGTGAAGAACGTGAACGGCGCCATCGGATTCGCTGCGGTCGAGACCGCACGCCGCGTGGGTGCCTCCGCCATCATCTGCCCGACGCACTCCGGCCGCTCCGCCCGCCTCATGAGCGTCTTCCGTCCGCGGCTTCCCATCATCGCCACCACGCCGAGCGACGATGCCATCAGGCGCACCTGCTTCTATTGGGACGTGAAGTCCATCAAGTCGACCGAGCAGTGGAGCCTGCAGGAGACCTACTACGACGCGCTTATTCAAGCGCGCAAGCACGGTCTCGTGAAGCAGGCGACCTCGTGGTCATCACCGCGGGCGACGTCCAGACCTCGCCGCGCATGGGCGACTACGCCACATCGACTAACATGTGCATGGTCGCCCAGGTGCAGTAGGCCTGCGCCTCCGGCGGGCAAAGGCAACCCGGGTTGTTCGCGTCCGCCAAGAAGGGCGCACGGCATCTGCCGCTCGAGCGGTGGCGGTACGTACGGGACGAGGCGTCACGGGGGGTGCGTAACGTGATCGATGATTATGCGAAGGCGCGCAAACAGGGAATGCGCCAGGTGAGGGAAGCGTTCGGGCGCGGTAACTACCCGTATCTTCCTGCGCTCGACGACATGGTCGGTTCCGAGGCCATCACCAAGGCGACGATGGTGGGGACCATCGACATCCCCGCCGACCTCATCGTCGGAACCGTCACCAAAGCCCGGAGCAACATGTTCTCCAACGGCTTCCTGCCCATAGCGGAGCCGGGAAGCGAATTCGCCATCAAGTGGGCCGCGCTCTACGAGTCTCAGCTCAACGAGGGCATCCGCGACCCCGCCGTCGTCTACGAGTACCTCCAACGCTTCTACGTGCTCGAGGGCAACAAGCGCGTGTCGGTTCTCCGCTGGCTCGACAACCCCGTCATCACGGCCGTCGTCATGCGGGTTGCGCCGAACGATGTCGACGAGACGACCGCTACGCTCTACGACGAGTTTCTTGCGTTCTACCGGGTTGCACCGCTCTACGGATTCTTCTTCTCCAAGCCGGGATCGTTTGCGCAGATGGCGCACCTACTGGGCCACACGCTCGATGAGCCTTGGCCCCAGCACGACGTGCATCGCCTCGACGTCGCATTCAAGCTCTTCAGCAGCTCCTTCGCAAAGCGGGGAGGGGAGATGCTGAAGATCTCAGATGCCGATGCATTTCTCGCCTACCTCAAGGGCTATGCCAGCTCCGATCCGCTCACCACCGTTGCGGACGAGATGGACGAGCGTGTGCGCACCGCATGGTACGAGTTGGTGGTTGCCGCACAGCCTGCGCCCATCGACTACGTCGAGCAGCCGCCTGCCGACAAGCAGGGCGTCATCCCCCAGATCAAGGACATCGTGCGTTCGGCGAAGCCGCTGCGCGTCGCCTTCATCTACGACCGGAGCCCCGAGACGTCGGGGTGGATCGCCCTCCACGAGAGGGGCCGGCTCGACCTCGAGCGGCGCCTCGGAGACGAGGTGGAGACCACCGCGTTCGCCCTGCGTGCCGACGATGCCTCGTTCGCGGATGCGGTGAAGGCTGCGGTCGCGGATGAGAGCGACCTTATCGTCACCTGCTCGCCCCGCCAGTTCGAGCAGACGCGCCGTGCGGCGGTCACCAACCCCGATTACCGGTTCATCAACTGCTCCATCAACCTCTCGAGCGGCGTCGTCCGCACGTTCTACGCGCGCATGTACGAGGCGAAGTTCGTCATGGGCGCCCTGGCGGCGAGCATGTCGGAGAACCACCGCATCGGCTACCTCGCCTTCTCTCCCATCTACGGCAGCGTCTCGGAGATCAACGCCTTCGCGCTCGGCGCGGCCCTCGTCGACCGCCAGGCAACCGTGTATCTGAGGTGGCTTTCCACCGAGGGCATCGACTGGGAGCGGGAGCTCGCGGAGGAGGGCGTCGACATCATCGCCGGCCGCGACCATCCCGACCCGATGAACCCCGACGCTCCGTTCGGCCTGTACCGCATGCTCCCCGACGGAAGGCGAGAGCGTATCGCCACCCCGGTGTGGGACTGGGGCCGCTACTATGAGCTCATCGTCCGGTCTATCCGCAAGGATACGTGGGAGAAGGACGCCGAGGTCCACAGGGACAAGGCGCTCAACTACTGGTGGGGCATGTCCTCAGGCGTGGTGCGCGTCGAGACCGAGGAGTGCCTTTCCGCCCAACAGCACCGCCTCGTCGAGCTGCTCTCCCGCGATATCGCCGATGGCAGGCTCGTGCCCTTCTCCGGGGTGCTTACCGACCAGCACGGTGTGGGTTCGCTGCCCGAAAGCCCCCAGGGTCTCTCGGATGAACGCATCGCGAGCATGCGGTGGCTCAACGAGAACGTGGTGGGGCGGCTCCCCAAGAGCTGGGAGCTCACGCAGGGCGGCCGCGATGACGTGGAAGCGTCGGGGGTCCTTTCGCAGGATACCGACGCGGAGGGATAGCGAACGGTGGACATCCTGGCCATCTCCGACAAGGAGGACTCCCTGCTCTCGGCACGGATTGAGCGAGCGCAGATCAAGGGACCAGGGGTTGTCGTGTCATGCGGGGACCTCAGGCCGGGGTATCTGGACTGTATCGCCACGACGGCCAACGCGCCGCTCCTCTTCGTACGGGGGAACCACGACACCGACGAGCGCGGGTATCTCGACATGGGCGGTACACCGCTTGATGGCGATGTCGTCCGTATCGACGGTCTCAATTTCGCAGGACTTGACGGGTCGTATGCTTATCGCGAGGGAATCGTGGGCTTCACCGAGGGAGAGATGAGGGGAAAGGTGCTCCTGCTTGCCGCGAAGGCGCTGGCACGAGGCGGCATCGATGTGCTCGTGACCCATGCCCCGCCACGCGGGTACGGTGATCTCGACGATCTTCCCCATCGGGGTTTCAAATGCTTCAATTGGCTGCTCGATAGGTTTAGGCCCCGGCTTCTGCTGCACGGACACACCCATCTCGACTACGGCATCATCCCACGTGAGCTGCAGCATCCCAGCGGCACGAGGATCGTGAATGCGTTCGGATTCTGGACGGGCGAGATCTAGGCCCGCAGCGCTACTGGAGCCCGAGCACGTAGTCGAGGTAGTCGAGCGACTGCTCCTGCCGCGGCGTGTTGGCGATGACGCCCAGATAGATGTGCTCGTCTGCGGCGAAATCCGGGAAGAGCGGCGAATCCCCGAGCTCGACGGCGTTGGCGATCTCGATGGTCTCGGCGATGTATGCGTCCGCCTCGTTCAGCTCGACCTCCACGCGGTTATCGCTCGAGATCACGGTGTTGGAGACGAGGGCGGCTTCCAGCCGGGGATTGGCTGCGCAGGCATCCCCCAGGTCGAGGAGGTAGCCCCAGGCGGAGAGCAGATCGTACGCCTCCCGGTTCATGATCACCACGTCGAGCTGCTCGCCGTCGATGGCGCCCATGAGCTTGAGCTTCGAGGCATAGGCGTACTGGTGGTTCTGGATGGTGTCGTCGGTGGAGATGTACAGCTCGTGGTAGCAGAGCACCTCGTTGCGTGCGGGATCGGCGCCGATGCGCTCGAGATAGCCTCCCGTGAGCGTGGAGTCGGTCTCCTCATCGGGGACCACGTTCAGGTAGGCAGCGTACAGGACGGCGTCCTTGTGGGTCACGATCTGGTGGATGGCCGAGCCGATCGCGATGAGCGCGATCAGGATGAGGACCAGCGGCAGCTTGTAGTAGGCGAAGATGTAATCGGCCTTCTCGGGGATGCTCATGGCGCGGAACGCCGCGCGGTTGAACTCCCGTTCGCTCTCGGGAAGCTTCATGGTTCCTACTCCGCGCCGTCCTAGTCTTCCCCGACCTTCTCGATCCTCTTCATCTGCTCGATCTCCTCGGGAGTCTTCGAGACCGCGCGCATGACGGGCAGCAGCAGATACGAGCTGAGCACGGCGCACAGCCCCTCGCCGAAGACGATGAGCGGGGTGAAGACGGAGATAATCGCGATGGCCATGGCAACGTGGATGACGAAGACGAGGATGGTGCAGAACAGATAGTGCGTGCCGATGAGCAGGGAGTTCTTGATCATGTTCCAGTTGGTGTTCTCGACGCGCGCGATGAGGGGGAAGACGTACATGAGCACGATGGCCAGCGCGATGCACGCCGCGAACACCATGGCGAGGGCGATCGTGAAGGTAACGGCCAGGACGCCCGTCGTCGTCTCCCTCAGATGCAGCAGGACGTAGATGTCGACGCCCAGCAGGATGCCCACGGCGAGCAGGATGAGCCAGACGACCGTCGCCTGCTTGAAGTTGCGCTTGAAGGCGCGGAAGAACTGCTGCATGACGTCGCCCTCCTCGTCACCGGCGATCTTGAGCGTGACGTAGTAGAGCGCGGTGGTCGAGGCGCCGATGGTGAAGATGGGAAGGCTGCACACGATCCATAGCGCGTTGAGATAACACCCGTATGCAATGCGAAAGACGATATAGCTGAACTTGCTGTCATACGAGAAGATACGCGCCATAGTACGGGACCTTTCTTGAGGTTACTCCCGCATCGTCGACGCCCGGTAGATGAGCTCCGTCTCGGTATACACCTGGCGGAAATCAAGCGAGGGCTCTTTGATGCGGGTGCGCAGGAGCTGGATTGCGGAGAATGCCATGACCTGCGTGTGGATGTGGATGGTGGTGAGCTTGGGCATGCTGCGGCGGGACTCGGCGGAGTCGTCGAAACCGGCGATCATCACGTCGCGGGGAACGTCGATGCCCATCTCGCGCAGGATCATGAGGAGGTCGAGCGCCACGAAGTCGTTGGCGCAGATGAACAGGTCGGGGAGTTCGTCCAGACCGCTGATGGCCTGATGCATCTCGTTGATGGTGTTGTACCTGATGAGGAAGCGGCCCTCTACGTGGACATCCGCCAAGGCCATGGCGGTGCGGAAGGCGGTGTAGCGTTCGAAGAACGACTGGCAGTGCTCCCAGTTGCCTACGAAGCCGATGCGGCGGTAACCCTTTCCGAGCATGTCGTTCACCAGACGCATGACCTGGGTGGTGTTCTCCATGTACAGCTGGTCGCAGGGGAGGTTCTCGCCATGGAGGCGCGCGGGGCCGTCGACGAAGAGCACGGGGACGTCGAGTGCGCAGACCATCTCGTCGTAGCGCCAGTCGAACATCTCGATGCAGACGATGCCGGCGACGCGGCTCAGATCGAGGGAGGCCGGGAGGGTGAGGCTCTCGATGTTTTTCTGCGCCACACGATGGGTGTTGAGCGTAAGGCCCATGTGCGCCAGCTCGTTCTGGAATCCGTCGAGCATGAGCGACGAGAAGTGCGGAGCGGCCAGATAGGTGGTCGAGAGCACGGCGACCTCGCGCTTATCGCCCAGGGTGGGGATGATTCCCTGGTTGTCATCCTTATACTGCGTGATGAGCTGGGCGTAGATGAACTGCTTGTAGCCCATCTCCATCGCCTTGTTGATGATGCGCTCGCGCGTGGCTTCGGCAAGGCCCTCTGCACCATTGAGAGCCTTCGAGACGGTATTGCGCGAGAGACCGAGCTCGTCGGCAATATCCTGGATGGTGACCTTGTCGGCCATGGTTCCTCTCTTTCGGATTTTGCGACATTCTAACACACCGAGCAAATACACTCTGTGCATATACCCTAGTGTTAGTGTGCATTTGTATTTTCTGTGACAAATCACATCCCCAACGTCTTATATAATGAGACAAATAGCAGGAAAATGCACGTTTTAATCTTCCGAATGTAAGGAGAATCACATGCCCGTTGTCACTGCTCTTGGAGAGGTCCTCATCGATTTCACCGACGCCGGCATCTCGGCTTCCGGGCAGAAGCTGTTCGAGCGCAACCCCGGCGGCGCGCCCGCCAACGTGCTCGTGGCCCTCAAGCGCCTCGGCCATGATGTCGCCTTCATCGGAAAAGTGGGCGAGGACATGCACGGCGTCTTCCTGCGCGAGACGCTCGTGAACGCGGGCATCGACTGCACCGGCCTCGTCTCCGATCCCAACTTCTTCACCACGCTCGCCTTCGTCGCCCTCGACGAGAACGGCGACCGCTCCTTCTCGTTTGCACGCAAGCCCGGCGCCGACACCCAGCTCGCTCCCGCCGACCTGCGCCGCGACCTGATCGAGGGAAGCCGCGTCTTCCACGTGGGCTCGCTCTCGCTCACGGATGAGCCCGCCCGCTCCGCGACGCGCGAGGCCATCGCCTGCGCCAAGGCCGCCGGCTGCACCATGTCCTATGACCCCAACTACCGCGCGAGCCTGTGGGAGAGCCCCGAGGCCGCTTCGGAGCAGATGCGCTCGATCGCAGGCAGCATGGATCTCATCAAGATCTCCGCCGAGGAGTGCGCGCTCATGACCGGCGAGTCCGACCCCGAGGCCGCCGCCGCAGCGCTGCTCGCGGGCGGCGCTTCGGTCGTGTGCGTCACGCTCGATGCCGACGGCGCCTACGTCGCCGCCAAGGACGGCGCGCGCATCGTGCCGAGCTTCCGCGTCGATGCGGTCGACACCACCGGTGCGGGCGATTCGTTCTGGGGCGGCTTCCTCGCCGCCTTCGTCGAGAGCGGCCTCGCTCCCGCCGAGGTCGGCATCGACGATGCCGCCGGTTTCGCGCGCTTCGGCAACGCCGTGGCCTCGCTGTGCGTGCGCAAGCGCGGCGCCATCCCCGCCATGCCCTCGCGCGAGGAGGTCCTCGCCGTCCTGGCATAGGCGCAGCTGACCGGATGGATTGCGGCGCCGGGTGGAGCAGTCTACCCGGCGCCGCTTGATAATATGCAGGTCGAATCGCACAATTGAGTGCAGATGCTCCAGGGCGGCGAAGCTGTACAGCCGCCCTTCTCGCGCCATGGAGGGGTTCTTCATGCTCAGGCGTACTGTTTTGTCCCTTGGAACCGCCCTCGTGCTGGCTGTTTGCCTGGTCCTCACGCCGTCTCTCGCCGCAGCGGAGCCCGAAGCCCCTGCGGAGCAGGCGGAGGGGGCGGCGCAGGGCACGGATGCGGAGAAGAAGGGAAAGGCTGAGCCCGAGCCCCTCGCGGTGACCGCCCAGCCCGAGAACGTCGATGTCGAGTACCCCGCGGGGGCGTCGTTCCATGTCGAGGTGTCCGATCCTGCGCGGGTCGCCTCGTACCAGTGGATCGTCAGCGACGGCTTCACCGATTTCGTGCTCGATGGCGAGACCGCGACCACCGACACGATCGTCGTTCCCTCCACCGAGCAGGACAGCAACGACCTGTACTTCCGCTGCGTCATCACCGACAGGGACGGCAACACCATCGAGTCCGAGCCGGGCGTCCTGCGCAACCTGAACCGCTACGAGGACAAGACCGTCCTCTACGTGGGCGACCATGCGCTGGAGCCGGGGCAGCGGCTCGACCTCGCGAGCACGACGCTCGGCAGCGGCACGGTCATCTTCGAGCGCGACGGCACCACCATCACGCTGGACAACGTGCATCTCAGCACGGCGAAGATGACGTTCGACACGCAGCTCTCGCCCTCGCTCGGCCTGTTCCTCATGCGCAGGAACGGCACCGCGCAGGAATACCGCTTCAACCTCGTGGGCGAGAACGTCTTCGAGGACACCTTCTACGACCCGGATTACAACGCGGGCGGCATCGTGCTCAACAGCTTCTTCGGCTCGGGCGACGACCCGAACCCGCCCACGGTCATCATCGGGGGCGCGGGCATGCTCACGCTCAAGGGCGGCAGCTACTCGATCTATTCCGACGCGGACATCGAGATCGACGCCACGCTGGCCACCGAGCCCGACGGAGAACACTACTGCGACGCCATCACCGGGCGCTCGATCGTCATCGGCAGCGGCGCGAAGCTCACCCTGAACGCCAACGGGACGGGGCTGCGAGCGAAGGGCGATCTGAGCATCGGGCAGGGCGCGACCGTCGAGATCGTCTCCGTGCCGCCGCGCGTGTCGGTGGGCTATACGGCGAAGAGCATCATCAACGCCGACGGATCCATCTCCATCACGGGCGCGACGGTCGCCATCAAAGGCGCCGCGGATCCCGAGCGGTTCCTGCCGTACGGCTCGGGTCTCGCGAACTTCGTGGGCATCGCGTACCTCGGCAACCTCAGCGTCGATTCCAGCACCGTCACCGTCGAGATGGCGGAGGGGGATGCTGATGGGGACTGGTTCGTCAGCTGCTACGGCATCAGCGGCGACGGCGAGGAATCCGCCCTCACGATGACCGGGGCATCGAAGGTCTTCGTCACCGTGCAGACGCCCGATGTCCCGTTCGCGGGCGGCGTCACCATCAGCGGAGCCCTGGACATGGGGCGGGACTGCAGGCTCGAGGCGACGGTCGTCTCCGCGGGAGAGACCATCGGCGTCGAGGCGGACCGCGCCATCGCGATGGATGATGCGAACCTCGAGTGCGCGGTGAGCAGCACCTCCGACGATGCCATCACCTTCGGCGTCGTCTGCGGCGGCTTCGAGTTCGCCTGCTCCAAGGACGGCTACGTCCTCCACAGCACCGCCGCGAACGGCATCGCGCTCGCCGCGGACACCGGCGAGCACGGCGATTTCACGGTGAAGCCCGCAGCGGGCTACACGCCCAAGATGGTCGATATCGAGCCGCCCGCGGTCATCATGATCCCCGCGACGGGCGAGGTCAACGTGGTCGGCACGCCCGGCTACGGCGAGACGATCAAGGCCGAGACCATCTACAACCCCAACGACCGCAGCGCCCCCGCCACCGAGGTCGAGATCGGCATCCCCCATCCGGGCGGGAACGTCGTGGTCGCGATCGCGGCGTTCCTCGCGGTCGTCGCGGGGTTCGCGTACGTCTCGCACAGGAAATGGCGCACGAGGGTCAAGCCCCTCGACGAGGTCTGACGCATTCGGGAAGGAGCAACCATGGCACGCAATCACGAGGTCACGACACGTCAGCTGCTCCTCGATGACGAGGGCGAGCTGCGCGAGCCGGGCTGGTCGCGCTCGCTGGTCCAGGAGTATCGGCGCTCCATGATCAAGGCGCCGGCGTGGCGCATCAAGGAGTGGGACTACTACCTGGTGCTCGCCGACAGCTTCGGGGCGGCGTTCACGATCTCCGACGACGGCTACATCGGCCTTCAGTCGGTGTCGCTGCTCACGTTCGGCGAGAGGTCCTGGCAGCACACCGAGACGATCCTGAATCCCTTCCCGATGGGCAAGGTGCGCCTGCCGTCGAGCTCCGAGAAGGGCTTCACGACCTACCGCGACAAGCGCCTCCAGATGTCCTTCTCGGTCGAGGGCGAGACACGCCATATCCGCTGCAACTTCGAGGAGTTCTGTGACGGCAAGCGCCTCAAAGCCGACATCGTGCTCGCGCAGCCGCCCATGGATTCGATGGTCATCGCCACGCCGTGGGACCAGAAGCACCACTTCTACTACAACCAGAAGATCAACTGCATGCGCGCGAGCGGCTGGATCGAGTACGACGGCACGCGCTACGAGTTCGATCCCGCCACCGACTTCGGCACGCTCGACTGGGGCCGCGGTGTCTGGACCTACGACAACACGTGGTTCTGGGGCTCGGGCAACGCTGACCTCGACGGCCATGCCTTCGGCTTCAACATCGGCTACGGCTTCGGCAACACCGCGGCTGCCAGCGAGAACGTCCTGTTCTACGACGGTGTGGCCCACAAGCTCGATGACGTCACGTTCAACATCCCCGAGGACGACTGGTATGCGCCGTGGACCTTCACGTCCTCGGACGGCCGCTTCGAGATGGACTTCGTGCCCGTGCTTGACCGCGCCGCCGACATGGACTTCAAGGTCATCGTCTCCGACCAGCACCAGGTCTTCGGCCGCATGTCCGGCACCGCGATCCTCGACGACGGCACGGAGCTCCACATCAAGGACGTGCTGTGCTTCGCCGAGAAGGTCCACAACCGCTATTAGGCGCTTAACGGAGGGTTCCGGACCATCACTCGCGTCCCCCTCGCGTTATGCGCCGCGGACAGGCCTCAAATGGTAACGTCCCCGCGAAGCAGTTCGAGTACGGCACACGTTTGCCCAGATGCTATCGTTCTGTTTCGAGCTGCCGAGACCTTTTTCCTGCAGAGCATTACCATATGCGGCCTGTCCGCGGCGATACAGGAAACCAGAGCTGGGAAGGTCTATACAATGAAGGTGGTTTCGTTATCCGGGCGGGAGGAGTGACCATGAAGAAGGTTCTCGTTGCGTATTTCAGCGTTCTGGGCGAGGAGGGCGTCACCGGCAAGCTCGCCGCGCGTTTCGCCGAGCGCATCCACGCCGATCTGTTCCAGATCGTGCCTGCGCAGCCCTACACCAAGGCCGACTGCGACTGGCGCAACGCCAAGAGCCGCAGCTCGGTCGAGATGGGGGACCGCGGTAGCCGCCCCGCTATCGCGTCGCAGGTCGACGATATGGGGCGGTACGACGTGGTCTTCGTGGGGTTCCCGATCTGGTGGTACCGCGAGCCGTCCATCATCGACACCTTCATGGAGGCCTACGACTTCGCAGGCAAGACCGTGGTGCCGTTCGCGACCTCCGGCGGCAGCGGCATCGGCGACTCGGGCAGGAACATGAACGCGCTCGCGCCTAACGCGCGCGTGGCCGCGGGCAAGGTCTTCGACACGAACGTCTCGGCCGACACGATCGCCGCGTGGGCCCAGACCTGGCTGTAGGGGAGGAGCGCATGGCGTTTCGCGAGCTGGCGCGCATCAAGCAGCGGCTTACCGACGAGCAGTGCGCCGAGGTGCTCGAAAGCGAGCTCCGCGGTGTGCTTGCGGTGAACGGCGACGACGGGTATCCGTACTGCCTGCCGATCAACTTCTACTACAACCCCGATGACGGGCGGATCTACTTCCACAGCTCGAAGAAGGGCTACAAGAACGACTGCATCGCGCGCGACGGGAGGGCCTGCTTCACCGTGATGCGCGACGCTGGTCCGATCCCGGGCAGCGGCTGGGCGCGCCTCGTCGACAGCGTCATCATCTACGGGCGCATGGAGCTTGTCGAGCACGGGGAGTTCCACGAGGAGATGACGCGGCGGCTCTCGTACCGCTTCACCGATGACAACGACTACATCGAGGGCGAGATCGCGAAGCTGGCCAAGGCGACGGCGGTATTCGCGCTGGTTCCCGAGCACATGCGCGGCAAGCGCGTGAAGGAGGAATAGCTGGTACGGCGCTGCATTCTCGCTTGACCGAACCGCAGGTTGAGAGTAGAATGCTAACGCACGCGGGCGTGGCGGAATTGGCAGACGCGTACGGTTCAGGTCCGTATGAGAGCGATCTCGTGGGGGTTCAAGTCCCTTCGCCCGCACCATGATTACGAGAAGGCCTCCAGTCGGGGGCCTTTTTCGTTGCCGTTCCGCACATGGGGACAGGTTGTTCGTTCCCTTTTGGCACATAGGGACAGGTTGCCCGTTCCTAGGGGCAACCTGTCCCTATGTGCCAAAAGGGAACGAACAACCTGTCCCCATGTGCGCGTCGATGGGGGAGTGCTCCCGCTGCGCTAATCCTCAGGTTGGAACGCGGGGACGATGATGCGCGTGAAGACGACGAGCCACACAGCCGCCACGCAGTAGCCCGCCACGACGTCGGAGAAGTAGTGGACGCCCAGGTACACGCGGCTGATGCCGATCATGATGACGACGAAGAACAGAGCGAGCGACCAGATCCACCGCTGGAGCCGATCCTCCTCGAAGCGGATGATCAACCAGATCAGAAACCCGTAGAACGCGACGGCGACCATTGAGTGGCCGGACGGGAAGCTGTAGCCGGTCTCAGCGATGAGGCGGAAGCCCTCGGGACGCGGGCGCTGCACGATCTCCTTGAGCGCATAGTTGAGCGCCACGATGCCCACGAGGTTGGCGGCGGCGAAGCGTCCCGGCATGCGGCCCGGCGCGAACGCAGCCACCACGATCAGCATGACCGCGAGCACGACCGGCGCGGACAGGCTCGTGAAGCTCTGCATGATGGGGGTGAGCCAATCGCGGCGCAGGCGCACGACGAAGAACTGGTACGCGATGCCGTCGATACGGCGGATATCGCCCGACATCACGTTCTGCAGCAGGTAGACGAAGACGAGCAGCGCGATGGACAGCACGATGATCATGCGGTTCTCGCGGGCGAGCCGCAGCGCGCCGCGCAGGATGCTCTCCTTGTCCGGGACCTGTTCGCGATCCTTGGCGTCGGGCACGCCGCCTCCTTCCGATAAGCGGGCGGCATGCCGCATGGCACGCCGCCAAAGCAATCATGGATATGGATTATACCACCCGCCTATGCGGGCTTCCGCGTCTACAGCGCGGCGAGCAGCTGGCTCTCGAGCGCGGCCTTGGACTGGTTGCCCATCATGGTGAGAACGGGCTGGCCGCCCTTGAAGAGGATGAGCGTCGGAATCGAGACGACGTTGAAGCGCATGGCGAGGTCGCCCTCGTCATCGACGTTGCACTTGTAGACGGCGACCTTGTCGGCATGCTCGGCAGCGACCTGCTCGAGCGTGGGGCCGAGCGCGCGGCAGGGACCGCACCAAGGCGCCCAGAAGTCGACGAGGACGGGGAGCTCTCTCGTGGCGAGCACGGAATCGAACGTGGCGGCGGTGATCTCCTGTGACATGGCAACCTCCGGGATGAAAAAGCAGGTATCAGTGATACAAGGGGTATACCCTCTTCTACAATACTGTAGTACGGCGTTTTCGGGGAGGTGCCATGGCACGCGATCGCGCGGGAACCAGAGAGGCATATGCGGCAAAGACGCGCACGGAGATCGCCTCGCTCGCCGAGCGGGGCGTCCTGTTCGCCGGCAACGCGTTCTCCTCGGTGACGCTCGTCAAGGGCGAGCCGGAGGCGGATGGAGCCGCACCGTTCTCGGGTCCCGACGGCCGCGCGCTGCGGGATGCCCTCATGGCGCTCGGCTATGCCCCCGAGGATTGGAGCGCGCTGCTGTCGTGCGATGCGGACGGCTCACCGCTCGCCGACGACCTGTTCCTCACCGCCATCATGGCCCTCGATCCGGCAACGCTCATCCTGTGCGATGAGGCTGCGGCCGACCTCGCGCGCAATGTGTTCGCCGAGGATCTGGCCCGGCTCGCGGACTTCGATGCGGCGATGCTCGCACCCGGTGCGCTTACCGTCGTTCGCGGTATCCGTACGCTGAACCTAGGCGGTTTCGCCGCCGCGTTGGGCGATAATCGAGAGAAGCAGATCATGTGGCGACGCCTCAAGACGCTGCCGCCCTTGGGCGAGCCCTACTAATGGAAACACGAGCGAGAAGGAGTCATCCATGAGCACGATCAAAGCCCCGGTCGATCCCACAACCTGCCCCGCCTGGAAGGCGCTCGCCGAGCACAAGGAGGCGCTCGAGGAGGCCGGCATCAGCCTGAAGGATTGGTTCGCAGCCGATCCCGACCGCGTGGGCAAGCTCTCCTTCGACGTAGCCGACCTTCACTTCGACTTCTCGAAGAACCTCGTCACCGACGAGACGATCGCCCTGCTCGTCCAGCTCGCGCGCGAGGTCGGCATCGAGGAGCGCCGCGACGCCATGTATGCCGGCGAGCACATCAACACCACCGAGAACCGCGCCGTCCTCCACACGGCGCTCCGCCGTCCGAAGAACGAGGTCGGCACGGTCATGGTCGACGGGCAGGACTGCGTGGCCGATGTCCACACCGTGCTCGACCGCATGTACGACTTCGCCGAGCGCGTGCGCTCCGGCGCGTGGCGCGGCGTGACCGGCCATGCCATCAAGAACGTCGTCTCGATCGGCATTGGCGGCTCCGACCTCGGCCCGGTCATGGTCTACGAGAGCCTGCGCCCGTACCTCGACGGTCCCGCCTGCCGCTTCGTCTCCAACATCGACCCCAACGACATGGCCGAGAAGCTCCGCGGCCTCGATCCCGAGACCACGCTCGTGATCGTCGTCTCCAAGACGTTCACCACGCTCGAGACCATCACCAACGCCCGCGAGGCCCGCACCTGGCTGCTCGACACGCTGCGCGAGCAGGGCGCCATCAACAACACTCCCGAGGCTGCCGCCGACGCCGTCGCGCATCACTTCGTGGCCGTCTCCACCAACCTCGAGCTCGTCGCCGACTTCGGCATCGACCCCGAGAACGCCTTCGGCTTCTGGAACTGGGTCGGCGGCCGCTACTCCGTCGACTCCGCGGTCGGCCTCTCGCTCATCCTCGCCTTCGGTCGCGAGAAGTTCGAGCAGTTCCTCGCCGGCTTCCACGCCATCGACGAGCATTTCGCGTCCGCACCGCTCGAGAAGAACGTTCCCGCGCTCATGGGCCTCATGAACGTGTGGTACGTGAACTTCTTCGACGCCGAGAGCCACGCGGTGCTGCCGTACTGCCAGTACCTGCACCGCTTCCCCGCGTACCTGCAGCAGCTCACCATGGAGTCCAACGGCAAGGGCACGCGCTGGGACGGCACCCCCGTCACCACCAAGACCGGCGAGATCTTCTGGGGCGAGGCGGGCACCAACGGCCAGCACGCCTTCTACCAGCTCATCCATCAGGGCACGCGCATGATCCCCGCCGACTTCATCGCCTTCGTGAACACGCCCAACCCCACCAAGGACGGCGACCAGGACGTGCACGAGGTCTTCCTCGCCAACTACCTCGCCCAGACCAAGGCCCTCGCGTTCGGCAAGACGGCCGACGAGGTGCGCGCCGAGGGAACCGCAGAGTGGATGGTACCGGCCCGCGTCTTCGAGGGCAACCGTCCCACCACGAGCATCTTCGGCAAGGCGCTCACGCCGTTCACGCTCGGCGCCCTCATCGCCCTCTACGAGCACATCACCTTCGTCGAGGGCACCGTCTGGGGCCTCGACAGCTTCGACCAGTGGGGCGTCGAGCTGGGCAAGCAGCTCGCCAAGCAGATCGTCCCCGCGTTCGACGACGACGATGCGCTCGCCAAGCAGGATGCCAGCACCAAGGCGCTCATGGCCTTCTACCGCGCCAACCGCGCCTAGCAGCCGCAGCGTCCATAAGGGATGCTCCCAAAACGACGGAAGGCCCCGCACGGGGCCTTCCTCTTTTCCGCTTCGCATTTCGGGGAGTATCCCCCATCTGCAAAAGACTGCGGCTACTTCCTGCTGCGGAGCATCTTCACGAGCGCTGCGTAGCGCGTGTCGGAGAGGGCGCGCGCGGGGATGTACACATAGCGCTTGCCGCCGAACTTGGCGAGCGCGCCGTCCTCATCCAGGGCGACCGCCTTGAGTTCCGAGAGGGGATAGGTGGTGACGGCGTCGTCGGGTCCTTCGACGACCATCGTTTCGGCGGTCACGACCACACGGCGCTCAGGGTCGCCGGGCTGCATGAGGTTGGTCTTCGTGACGTACCAGTCGCGCACCTTGGTCCAGTTGTTGATCATGGAGCTGATGCCGATGAACAGGACGAACGCGGTGATGGCAAGCGGGTAGATGGGGTGCTCGCGGTCGTAGAGCGATCCGATGATGACCAAGAGCAGCAGCATCGATGCGATGGGGAAGACCTGATGGATGCGGCTCGGGCCGATGAGGCTGCTCGCGTTGAAGAGGTTGATGTCGTCCATGTCGTATGAGAACGAGTAGAGCACCTCGCCGTACTTCTCGTCATCGTGGCGCGGACGCTCCTGCTTGGGCGCTGCGTTCTTGGTGTTCTTCTTGGCCATGGGTCCCCCGATCCGTGTGAGCACCCGTTAATCCTACCGCGAATGGAGGACGCGTGGAGCCGATGTGGAGGAGTTTTGTCGGTACCGACCGGTCGATACGCTTGCCGATGGAAACAGTCCGTTTGCGCGCGGAATCCGCGCGGGCGTGCGGTATGGACGATGATTGTTTGCGCGGATGACGGCAGGAATTCTGACTCGGCCGAGACCGTCGACCGCCCGGACCCGAAGCGGGTCTGAAGCATCACAAAGTGGGGGCCTTCGATTGCATCGGAGGCCCTCGTCCATTCTCGGCATCATGGTTCGGAGCGGCGTCACGGAAGCGCGGACGGCCGCCATATGGTACATTGATTACCTGAGCGTGTTGGATGGGTGCGGGCGACGCCATACCCCGAACCTGGTCAGGGCCGGGAGGCAGCAGCCATAAGGAGTCACTGGCGGGCGCCCGTTCCCATCGAGCACGCTCGCGCCCGTTTCCGACCGTCCGATGGGATCGCATGGGCTTCATCAACTACATCTTCCAGCTCCTCAAGGATCCGCGCACGGCCATCGCCACATGGATCGGCATGGGGCCCGTCGCCGCATACGGCTTCGTCTTCCTCATCATCTTCATCGAGACGGGCGTGGTGTTCTTCCCGTTCCTGCCCGGCGATTCGCTGCTCTTCGCGGCGGGTTACTTCTCGCATCCGGAGAGCCTCCCGCAAGGCCATTTCACCCTGCCGGTGCTGCTGGGTCTGGTGTGGGTCGCCGCCATCCTCGGCGACCAGATGAACTTCATGATCGGTCATTTCTTCGGCCGCAAGATCGTCGACTCGGGCAAGGTCAAGGCCATGACGCCCGAGCGCATGGCGAAGAGCGAGGCCTTCCTCGAGAAGTGGGGCCCCCTCGCCATCTTCCTCGGCCGCTTCTTCCCGTTCATCCGCACCTTCGTCCCGTTCCTCGCGGGTATGGGCGGCATGCACTGGCGCAACTTCGTCATCTACAACGTGATGGGCGGCATCACGTGGTCGACCGCCTTCACGCTCCTGGGGTATTTCATCGGCGGCATTCCCGCCGTGCAGGAGCATTTCGGGCTGCTCGTGGGCGGCATCATCCTCATCTCGGTCATCCCCACGCTCATGACGCTCATCCGCTCGCGGCTGAGCGGGTCCAAGAAGCAGTAGGCCCTTCGCCCAAGGCCCATGGCACCCCAGAACGACAACGGATCGGAGTTCTTCGCGCGGTGCGCCGCGGGGTTCGAACCCGTGCTCGCGCGAGAGCTCAAGGGGCTCGGCGCACGCCGCGTGAGGCCGCTCAAGGGCGGCGTGGCGTTCTTCGGGCAGCTGGGCGACGCCTACCGCGCATGCCTCTTGAGCCGTGTCGCCACGCGCATCCAGCTCGTGCTCGTGCGCCTCGATGCGCGTGACGCCGACGCCCTCTACGCGGGCGCCGTGCGGATGCCGTGGGAGGAGCATGTGGCGGAGGGCGCCACGATCGCGGTGCAGGCGCACGGCACCAACGACGCGCTGCGCAACACCCAGTTCACGGCCCTCAAGCTGAAGGATGCCATCTGCGACCGCCTGCGCGACCGGCGCGGCGCACGGCCCGACGTCGACCCGCGCGACCCCGATTTCGAGGTCGACGCCTCGATCCACGAGAACCACGCGACCCTCTTCCTGAACCTCTCCGGACCGTCGCTGCATCGGCGCGGCTACCGCGAGCAGTCCGTCCAGACCGAGGCCCCGCTCAAGGAGACGCTCGCCGCGGGCATCCTGCTCGCTGCGGGTTGGGATGCGCTTGCGGACGCAGGTGCCTCCTTCGCCGACCCCATGTGCGGTTCGGGCACCCTTGCCATCGAAGCCGCGCTCATCGCCTCAGGAGCCGCTCCAGGGCTTCTGCGCACGCGTTGGGGGTTCACGGGCTGGAAGCAGCATGATGACGCGCTGTGGAGCGCTCTGGTCGACGAGGCGCGTCTCCAGGCCGTCGGCGCGTATGCCGGCTCGATCATCGCGGGCGACCTCGACGCCGACGCCATTTTGATCGCGCGCGCCAACGCCGAACGCGCGGGCGTGGCGCAGCTCATCCGCTTCTCCGTCGCCGATGCCGCCGACCTCGGCCGCCGGCTCGAAGCGCTTCCCGGCGGCATGCCGGCGTGCGGGCTCGTCGCCGTGAACCCGCCGTACGGGCATCGGCTCCAAACGCCCGAGCAGCTCTCATCCACCTACGCTGCGCTCTCGGGCGGCCTCGCCGCTCTGCCGTCGGGGTGGCGCATGGCCGCCATCACCCCCGACGCGGGCATCGACACCGCGCTCGGCAGCCGTGCGGACCGTACGATCGCCTGCTACAACGGGCCGCTGCGCGCGTCCGTGCGCCTCTACGATGCGGTGCCGTCGCAGCGGAGGCAGACCGAGGTCGTCTCGCTCGCGGGCAAGCGGTGCGAGGTCGCCGTGGCCGAGCAGAACAGCGCGCAGTTCGCCGCGCGCCTGCGCAAGGTCGCCAAGGAGCGCGCGAAATGGGCGCGCAGGGCAGGCGTCTCGTGCTACCGCATCTACGACGCGGACCTGCCGGAGTACGCGCTCTCGGTCGATGTCTTCGATACGGCCGACCGTGGGCTCTGCGCGCGCATCGAGGAGCATCCCGCGCCCGCGAGCATCGACGCCGACCGCGCCGATATCCGCTTCGCCGACGCCTGCGCGCTCGCTCGCGCGGTGCTCGGTCTCGAGCCGTCCCGCGTTGCGGCGCTCTCGAGGAAGCGCGAGGAGCACGAGCCCCTGGTCGTCTCCGTAGGGGAGGGCGGGCACGTGTTCGAGGTGAACCTCGCGGCACTGCAGGACACGGGCCTTCCGCTCGACCACCGCGCCACGCGCGAGCTGCTGGCCGACCTCGCGGACGGTGCACGGTTCCTAAGCCTGGGCTCCTACACCGGTGCCCCCGCCGTGTATGCTGCCGCTGGAGGAGCGTGCGAGGTTACGGTGGTCGATCCCGCATCGTCCTATCTCGCCTGGGCGGAGAGGAACCTCGAGGCCAACGGCGTGCGCGCGCGGACCGAGCGTGCGGAGATCGCAGGTTGGCTTGCGCGTGCGTCCCGCTACGACCTTATCTACGCCGACGCATCCGCGCTCCCCGGTCAGGAGACGCTTCTGCAGGCGGCACATGCGCTCACGCCGGGCGGACGGCTCGTCCTCACGGCTCGCTCGCGCACGTTCAAGATCGACGACGCGGCCCTCGAAGCTGTGGGTTTCGCGGTTGAGGACGTCACGGCCCGCACGATTCCCCACGATTTCGAGCGGACGCCCAAGATTCACCTCTGCTGGCTCATCTCACGCGCCTAAACCGCCTGCCCCGACACCCGATCTCCGATTTGGCCGGCCGAGGTCGGCAAAAACGGACATTATTCGACGAATTCTGTCTCTTTTTGCCGACCTCGACGGACCAAGATGTGATGGATCGTGGGTTTCTCCTCCGCCCATCGAAAACTGACCCGTTACGCCTCCTCCAACCGATATGGTGATGAGCAATTCACGCGAAGGAGGGGCGGATGTCATGCATCGTCAAGGAGGAATACGGCGTGCTCATGCGCGAGGCGCAGCGGAAGGGCAGGTGCCTCGTCGCGAACTGCCCGAGCATGCGGAAGCAGCTTAAGCGGATGCTCGCGAGAGGAGAGCTGATCTCGCCGATCAAGGGTCTCTACGCAGACCCCGACCACTGGAGCAGCCTGACGGCGGCGCAGCGCCACCTTTTCATCGCGCGGGCGCTCCACGAGCTCCATCCCGATTGGGTGTTCTCGCATTTCACTGCGGCGATCGCATACGGCCTCTCGGTCTCGTTCGCGCAGATGGCGACGGTCCATCGCGTCTCGCGCAGGGGCTCGCGGGCAGACAGGACGCCGGACATCGTGTGCCACATCTCAAGGGGGTCCGAGCGCTCGTACGAGAACGGGATTCCCGTCACCTCGTTCGAGCAGACGGTCGTCGATTGCCTCTGCGCCTCGGGGTTCCTGCAAGGCGTTGCAATCGCCGACTCCGCCCTGCGCGCTTCGGGGATGACGAGCATGCAGCTCTGCGAGCTTCTCGACGGGTACTGCCCGCGCGGGAACAGGGGCGTGGTGACGGCGCGGCGTGCGGCGGCGTTCGCGGACGGCCGGTCGGAGAGCGGCGGCGAGTCGATTGCCCGCGCGGTTATGGCCGAGCTCGGGTTCCTGCTCCCCGAGCTGCAGGTCGAGATGGATGATCCGCTGGAGCGGCGGAGAAGATACCGCGCCGATTTCCTCTGGACGCTGCCCGACGGCTCGCAGGTGATCGGCGAGTTCGACGGTCGCGAGAAGTACGTCAATCCCGAGATGACCGGCGGCAGGGATGTCGTCGACGTGCTCGCCGACGAGCGCCTGCGCGAGTCGCGCATCAGCGCGTGCGGGGCACCCATCATGCGGTTCTCCTACCGGGATGTCTGCGACAGGCGCTTCTTCGATCGGCTGCTCCGGACCTTCCGCATCCCGCACGTGATGAGGACGCTCGACGGCAGATCATGGGTCGAGACGGGGGCTTCGAGCCTTCGTCTGAACGGCGAGGTCTTCCCGTTCAGGTACTTCTCGCCGAAAGCAGCCTAGCCCCGCATGATTTGGCCGGCCGAGGTCGGCAGAAACGGACAATATTCGACGAATTTTGTCTCTTTTTGCCGACCTCGACGGACACGGCGCCCGACGGCGGAATCGGCCAGCCATCCCGTCGATGCCGTATACTTGAACGATACGAGCAGAATGCGGTTGCGGAGGGCACATGGAGTCCCTATACAACAAGTACCGTCCCCAGACCTTCGACCAGGTCGTCGGCCAGCACCACGTGGTCGAGACCCTCGAGCGGGCCGTGCGCGAGCAGCGCGTGAGCCACGCGTACCTGTTCTGCGGGCCGCGCGGCACGGGCAAGACCACGATGGCGCGCCTGCTGGCGAAGGCGCTTCTCTGCGTGCAGGGCCGCGGCCACCTGCCCGACGGCACCTGCGAGGAATGCCAGCTCATCGCCGCGGGCAACCATCCCGACGTCCTCGAGATCGACGCGGCGTCCAACACGGGCGTCGACAACGTCCGCGACCAGATCATCTCGCGCGCGAGCTACGCCCCGGTGCGCGGCAGCTACAAGGTCTACATCATCGACGAGGTCCACATGCTCACGCCGGCGGCGTTCAACGCGCTGCTCAAGACCCTCGAGGAGCCGCCCGAGCACGTGGTCTTCATCATGTGCACCACCGACCCGCAGAAGATCCTCGGTACGGTCCTGTCGCGCGTGCAGCGCTTCGACTTCCACGCCATCAGCGACAACGACCTGCAGGCCACGCTCGTGCAGATCTGCGCGCAGGAGGAGATCTCCTACGAGCCCGCCGCGCTCGAGCTCATCGCCCGCAGCGCCCGCGGCGGCATGCGCGACGCGCTCAAGACCCTCGAGCAGCTCGCGCTCTACACCAGCAAGAACGTCACGCTCGATGCGGCGCGCGACATGCTCGGCGAGACGGACGCGACCACGCTGGGAGAGGTCACCCAGGCCCTTGCCCGCCGCGATGTCCCCGCGCTGTTCTCGCAGGTGGCCTCGCTCGTCGAACGCGGGCGCGACCTGCTCCGCTTCACGCTCGACCTTGCCGCGCATCTGCGCGATGTCTACGTGGTGTCGGTCGTCGGCGCAGCGCCGGGCGTGCTGCCTGCGGGTGCCGACGATCCCGGGTCCCTCTCCGCCGAGGCCGCGCTGTTCGCCGATCCCGACCGTGTGGCGCGCGCCCTCGAGGTGCTCGCCGACGCCGCGAGCGAGATGCGCTACACCACCAACCAGCGCCTCGTGCTCGAGGTTGCGCTCACCCGCATCTCCCGCCCCAAGAGCGACCTCACGCTCGAGGCCGTGGCGGAGCGCGTGGGGAGCCTCGAGCGCAGCGTCCGCGCGCTTGCATCGCCTACGGGCGTCGCTGCCGCGAACCGAGCCGCCGCTGCACCCCAGCCCGTTCCTGCACCCGCTCCGGCTCCGGAACCGGCGCCGAAACCCGTTCAGGAGCCGATGAGGCAGCCCGCGCCTGCACCCGCTCCGGCGCCGAAGCCCGCCCCGAAGCCCGCCCCCGCGCCAGTGCCCGTCCCGACGCCCGCGCCAGCGCCGGCTCCGGCACCGCAGCCCGCCGCGCAGCGCAGCGCCTCCGATCTGCAGCGCAAGTGGCGCCAGGTCGTCGACAAGGTCCGCAACGCCAGCGCCGCCAAGGGCTCTCTGCTCGCCAACGCAGTCCCCGAATCGGATGACGGCGAGACCCTCACGGTCGCCTTCCCCACGGGATCGCGCTTCGCCCTGCAGATGCTGCGCCGCGACGATGTGCGGACGCTGCTCAAGGCGACGATCGACGAGGTGTTCGGGCCGCGCACCTTCACAACCCGCGAATCCGACAGCGTCACGCCCATGCCCGCGGCTCCTGCGCCGATGCCCGCACCCCAGCCTGCCCAGGTGCCGACGCCGAAGCCCGCTCCCGCATCCGCCCCCGCGCCGCGACCCGCACCTGCTCCCGTGCCCGAGCCCGTGCCCGACTACGATGCGGTGCCCATGTCGGCATACGACGCCGTGCCCGCGTACGAGCCCGTGCCTTCCTACGAGCCGATGCCGTGGGACGAGATCGCGCCGCAGCCCGCACCCGCTCCCGCACCCGCCCCGACGCCCGCACCCGCCCCGGCGCCCATGATCGCCGAGCAGCCCACCACGTGGGATGAGCCCGAGCGCGGGACGGAGCAGCCCGAAGCAGTTCCCGAGCCCGCGCCGGAACCCGAGCCCCTCGAGAACGTCGAGGTGGTCTCGGAGGATGAGATCGCCAACATCGCGCGGATGCTCGAGGGGGCGTTCGGCAAGGGCGTGAGCATCGTTGTGGAAGAATCGGGCAGAGAAGATATAGATGCTGTCGAATCCGCCGACGAAGCGGGCTACGACGACTTCGACGACTACGATGGAGAAGAAGACTTCTCCGAGGACGACGACTGAGAGGGGCACGCATCATGGCCTACGGACGTCCCAACATGGGCGGCATGAACCAGAAGCAGATGATGAAGCAGGCGCAGAAGCTGCAGGAGCAGATGCTCGCAGCGCAGGCGCGCCTCGGCGAGATGGAGTACACCGCGTCGACCGGCGGCGGAGCCGTCAAGGTCACGGTGACCGGCGACCTGCGCGTGAAGAACGTCTCGATCGACCCCGAGGCCGTCGACCTCGACGACATCGAGATGCTCGAGGACATGATCCTCGCGGCTGTCAACGACGCCATCGAGTCCGCGGAGTCCAGCGCCAGCCAGCAGATGAGCGCGCTCACCGGCGGCCTCAACATCCCGGGGCTGTTCTAAGGTGGCCAGCGCCCTCAACGACGGCCGCGCCCTGCAGCGCCTGCTCGACGAGCTGGGCCGTCTGCCGAGCATCGGACCCAAGACCGCGCAGCGCATCGCGTTCCACCTGCTCTCCACCGAGAAGGAGGAGGCGCGCCGCCTCGCGCAGGCCATCATCGACGTGACCGACCAGGTGCATTTCTGCCCCGTGTGCTTCAACTACGCCACGGGCGACACCTGCTCCATCTGCGCCGATGAGACGCGCGACCGCTCGACGATCTGCGTGGTGTCCGAGCCGCGCGATGTGACTGCGATCGAGCGCGCCGGCGTCTACCGCGGGCTCTACCACGTGCTCGGCGGGGTCATCTCGCCCATGGACAAGATCGGCCCGGAGCAGCTGCACGTGCGCGAGCTGCTGGCACGCCTCGCGTCCGACGAGGTGCAGGAGGTCATCATCGCGACCAACCCCAACGTGGAGGGCGAGGCGACCGCAACGTACCTCTCGCGCACGATCCGCGCGCTGGGGATCCGCGTCTCGCGCTTCGCCATCGGCCTGCCGGTGGGCAGCGAGGTCGAGTACGCAGACGAGATCACGCTCGCACGCGCCATCGAAGGGCGCAGCGAGCTCTAGATTCGCAGGGAGACAGCCATGGCATCGCATTTCAAGCAGAGCTACACCGACGACTTCGACCGCGAGGTCAAGGCAAGCCCGATGGCGAGCGACTCCATCACCAAGCTCCATTCCGGGGAGGGTGCGCGCGCGTTCTCAGCGAAGCCCAAGAAGCGCACGTCCTCCACGCCGACGCGCGGCATCCTCATCGGCGTCGCGCTCGCCGCGATCGTGGTGATCGCCGCCGGCTTCCTGCTCTTCCGCACCATCCTCGGCGACAAGCCGCAGGGTGTCGGGGATGGAGCGCCCGGAGCGGCGCAGGAGGAGGTGCAGCAGGCCGAGGTGAGCGTCGATCCTGCGACCGGCGCGGTCGATTCCGGCACCATCGAGTACAGGGGCGAGACCTACTCGCTCGTGGCGCTCGAGGGAACCTCCGCCGTGGTCGCCACCGACGAATCGGGCAACCAGCGCAGCCTGTTCGTGCTCAGGGGCACGCCCACCTGCGTGCTCTTCTACGACGGCATCCTGCTGATCCCCGAGAACCTTCCTGACGGCTGGGACGTGATCTCCTACGTGGTCGGCGCCGAGTCGCAGGCGTCGCCCATCATGAAGGACGGGGAGGCCTTCAAGGGCACCGGCGAGATCGCCGACGCGCACCTGGAGGGGTCGGAGCTCGTCGTGGTGGACTCCGCAGGCACATCGACGCGGTTCGCGCTCTAAAAAATGCTTCTGGACGCGCGATTTGCTCTTTACAGACAGGGAGTTTTTCGCTAAAGTTACCTATGCACTTGCTACGGGGTGTTAGCTCAGTTGGTTAGAGCGCCGGCCTGTCACGTCGGAGGTCGAGGGTTCAAGTCCCTTACATCCCGCCAGAAACTTCGCAGGTCACGGGTATAATCCGTGGCCTGTTTTCGTTTAAAGGCACTAAAAGGCACTACGAGGGCACTACCTTGGCACTACATGTGCGCTCCCAAACACAAATTGGATGAACGCCATCGGCAAACGGCGGTTTTTCGAGTGCGGGCGAGTAGTGCAGCGCCGAAGAAGACGAACACAGTAGAACGTATACAAACACAGTGGTGCAGTTTCTCAATAAGTATTTGAAGCCCCATACAATGATCCCGGCATTGCTCCACATCAACAATTGAGGAGAAGAGCATGGAAGGGATTTTCGAGGAATCGAGGCACATATACGAACGTCCAATCGGAGCCAAGGAGGCTGCTGCATGGCTGGGCATCTCCCTGCGTTGTCTTCTCGAGTTTGCACGTACGGGTCAGATTCCTGCCGTCAAGCGCGGCGGACGCTGGTACTTTTCCAGGAAGAAGCTCGCTGACTGGGCTGGCGTAGACGAGTAGGGCACCATCAAGATGCCGGATTATGAGAAGCCCCGGGATTTCTTCCGAGGGAGGGCCATTCCCATCTACACCGATTATGTCAGCGACATGCTGAGCATTGAGGAAGCGATGCTCCTCCAGCAGCTGCACTATTGGCTGAAAATCAACGAGCAGAGCGACGACCACATCTGGGACGGGCATGTATGGGCCTGGAATTCGATCCGTGAATGGGTGGAGGAAGTCCCCGTGGGCGGAGAGAAAACAATACGGCGTCTCTTCGACAGCCTTATCGAAAAAGGGCTCGTCCTAACATGCCAACACGGAGGGTTCGATAGGAGGAAAAGCTACACCATCGTTTACAACCTCGCGGAGAAGCTCCCATTGGGCCATTCTGTCCATTTGGACAATTTGTCCAAATGGACAGAATGTCCAAATCCATTTGGTCAAAAGGGACTGCGGTGGAGTTTTTGGACCAAACGATCCTATGCGACCAAACCCAAATCCTTGCGGTACTGCATTGGGCTCCTGTAGTCCAGGTCGCTCTTGAT
>CADBJR010000006.1 GCA_902795065.1 uncultured Coriobacteriaceae bacterium | reverse complement strand
GGTCTCCTTGCCGTCGTCGGTCACGAAGACCTCACCGTGCTGGAAGGGGCTCATGGTGCCGGGGTCGACGTTGAGATAGGGGTCGGCCTTCTGCATCATCACCTTGTACCCGCGCGCCTTGAGCAGGCGGCCCAGCGAAGCCGCTGTGATGCCCTTGCCGAGCGCCGACACGACGCCGCCCGTGACGAAGATATGCTTTGACATGATGGCCTCCCGTAGAAGCGACACTCATTCCCTACGGGACTCCATTGTACGACGGAACAGCGGCGTTCGAACCATAATTATCGTAAACTGATTGTTTCCTCCAATCTATCTCCCAGATGCGCCGCCTGGGTCTTCACATCACGGCGGAACAACGGGAACACCTCGATACAGGCTTGGATAACGGATGGGCTACATCGACACGATCATCACCGGGCTGGCGGTCTTCCCGTTCCTCGCCGCGCTGTTCACCCTGCCCTACACCCTGTTCCAGTACCATAGCCACGGCTCCGTCTCGAAGTACCGGACCCTGGTCATCTACAGCTTCATCCTCTACCTGCTCATCGTCTACTTCCTGGTGACGCTCCCGCTTCCCGAGCGTGACACCACCATCGGCAACCGCTGGCAGGACCATCTCAGCCTCGTCCCCTTCCAGGACATCGCCGCCTATTGACAGGACAAGCCGTTCGGGTTTGCGACCATCTTCGGCTTCTTCAGGAGCTTCGCGCTCTGGCAGGTCCTGTTCAACATCCTTCTGACCGTTCCGTTCGGCGTGTACCTGCGCTACTACTTCAAGCAGAGCCTTCCGCGCACGGCCGTCCTCTCGTTCGGCCTGAGCCTCTTCTTCGATTTGACGCAGCTCTCCGCGCTGTACGGGTTCTACCCCGGCCCCTATCGCCTGGCAGCCGTCGAGGGATCTGATCGCCAACACCATGGGAGGCGTGGTCGGCTGGCAGATCGCCTATGTGTTCATGATGGTCCTGCCCGACCGCGACACCATCGATGAGCGGAGCAGGGTCAAGGGAAGGCTCGTCACGGGGAAGCGCAGGTTCTGGGCCACGTTCGTCGATTACCTGGTCAGCGATGCCCTGCTCACGTTCCTGGCCGGCGGCCTCGCCATCGTCCTGCCAGGCTCGGAGCGCATCTTCGAGAGCGGCATCGGCACCTGCACCATCTTCTGCATCAACGGGCTCATCCAGACGCTTGCGACCAGGGGCACGACGCTGGGGCATGCGATCTGCCGCATGCGCCTGGCATCCGAGGATGGAGGCGCTGTCACGCGCGGGCAGATCGTGAAGAGCTATGCGCTCCTGTGGCTGTTCGTCGAGCTTCCCTCGATGCTCGTGGTATGGCTCAACAACTCGCAGTTCCTCGAATACCTGAACGGTTACGTGTTCGTGTTCCTCATCGTCGCATCGAATGCCTATATGTTCTACTACCTCTTCAAAGAGGTCGTCCGCAGGGGCGTCCACCCCATGCCGCACGACACGCTCAGCGGCACGACATATTTCGCCATCGAGATTCCGGAGAACCGTCACCCGAGGAAGGGATGGGCTAGGCGTCGAGCATCTCGCGGGCGTGCGCGAGCGACGCCTCGGTCGCATCGCCGGAGAGCATGCGGGCGATCTCGCGCACGCGCTCATCCCCCGCGACCTCGCGGATGATGGTCTCGGGAAGCGCATCGGCGGTCTTCTCGACAACGTAATGGCGCTCGGCGCGTGCGGCGACCTGCGCGAGGTGCGTCACGACGATCACCTGATGGGTGCGGGCGAGATCGGCGAGCACCGCGGCGAGGGCCACGGCAGTAGCTCCGCCCACACCCGCATCGACCTCGTCGAAGACGAGCGTATCGACAGCGTCGGCGGCACCGAGGACCACCTTGGTCGCGAGCATCACGCGGCTGATCTCGCCGCCGGACGCGATGCGCCTCAGCGGGCGCGCGGCCATGCCCGCGGCGGGACGGTAGAGCAGCTCGATGCGCGAGGGCCCGACACCCATCCACTGGGAGCGCGGGAGCTCCTCGAAGGCGACCTCGACCTCGGCCCCGCCCATCTCGAGGTGTGCCATCTGGGCGGTGATCGCGGCGCAGAGACCGGGCGCCGCGGCACGGCGCACGGCATCGAGATGCGCGGCGGCTTCGGCGAGCGACGCCTCGGCGGCATCGACGGCGGCAAGCGCGGCCCGTTCGCGCTCTCCCCCGCCCTGGACCGCTGCGACGACCTGCTCGGCAGCAGCTTTGCGTGCGAAGACGCTCTCCATGTCGGGACCGAAGCTCCTCAGCAGGCCCTGGAAGGCTGAGTAGCGCGCCTGCATGCGCGCGAGCTCAGCCTCATCGATATCCATGCGGTCGCAGTAGCTCCGCAGGTCGCGGGCGACATCCTCGATCGTCGCGAGAGCATCGTCGAGCGAGGAGGCGAAGGTCGCGAGGCTCCTGTCGTGGACCGATGCCATCTCGAGCATGCGGTGGGCCGATCCGACGGCATCGAGCGCACCCTCGTCACCGGAGAGCGCCTCGCAGGCGGCCTCGGCGCTCTGGAGCAGCTGCTCGGCATGCTCGGCGACCGGAAGCTCCTCGCAGAGCAGCTCGTACTCGCCCTCGCGGGGATTCACCTCGCCGATCCGGCGCAGCGCGAACTGGGCATCCGCAAGACGCTCGTCGCTCGCGCGCATGAGCGCACGGACCTCCTCGAGCTCCTCCGCGGCACGATGGGCGCCGTCGAGCGCGGCGGTATAGGCGGCATGGGCTGCCGCAGCGCCATCGCCCGCCCACGCGTCGAGGAGCTCGACATGCGTGGATGCCGAGAGTAGGCGCTGGTGCTCGTGCTGGCCGCACAGGTCGACCGTCGACCCGATGCGCTCCGCCAGCTCGCGCACGCTCGCCATCGCGCCGTCGATGGTGGCGCGGCCGCGGCCGTCGGACGAGAGGCGCCTGCGCACGACGGTCCCGTCGAGATCGTCGGGGCCGAGATAGAACAGCGCCTCGACCTCGAGGGCATCGGCTCCCTCGCGCACGCTCGTCGCATCGGCGCGCTCGCCCACGGCGAGCTTCACCGCGGAGAGGAGCGCGGTCTTGCCCGTTCCCGTCTCGCCCGAGAGGACCGTGAGCCCGCGCGCGGGCTCGATCGACGCATCGCGGATGAGCGCGACGTTCTGTGCGCGGAGCGCCTCGAGCATCACTTGCCGCCCGTCTTGCCGTAGAACACGCGCGAAACGGACTGGTAGAAGCTCTGGGCGGAATGGTCGAGCAGCAGGATATCGCCGGGGCCGCGCCTGACCATGACCCGCATGCCCTCGAAGCCCTCGTTGCCGTTCTCCTCGCCCAGGGGCTGGCCGTCGGCGAAGAAGTGGCGCTTGACGGGACGGTCGGGGCTCATGGAGATCTCGACCACGTCGGAGGGGCTCGTGAGGAATGCGCGCGCCATGATGGTGTGCGGCGCGACGGGCACGCAGACCATGCCCGTGAACTCGGGCGTCACGATGGGACCTCCCGCCGCGAGCGCGTAGCCCGTGGAACCGGTGGCCGTCGAGACGATGAAGCCGTCGCCGCGCAGGCGGTCGATGTGGTGTCCCGAGACGGAGATGTCGAACTCGATGACGGCGCCCTGGCCTCCGCGCGAGATGGCGAGATCGTTCAGGGCGAAGCTCTCGAGGGTGTAGGTGCTCCCATCCGCGCGCTCGAAATCGGCGGTGACGGCGAGGGTCGCGCGACGGCTCACGTGGAGCTCGCCGGCGAGCGCGGCGCCCACGGTCGCGATGAGGCCGTCGGGTGCGGAGGTGGTGAGGAAGCCCAGGTGCCCGTAGGAGATGCCCACGATGGGAATCTCGGAGTAGCCCACGATCTTCGCGGCGCGCAGCAGCGTTCCATCGCCGCCGAGCGAGACCACGAGGTCGCAGCCCTCGGCGCTCGTGCGCAGGTTGGGGAAGAGGCGCTTGTCATGCGCCCACGCGACCTCGACGCCCTCGCCCTCGAGCCATGCCTCCAGCTCGCGGGCACCCGCGATCGCATCCTCGCGCGAATGGTTTGGAACGAGCAGAACCTTCACGGCCGCGCCTCGCTTGACGGTATCGTATGGGTCGGTTCGAGTGTAGCACAGCGGTGCAGGCGCTACGGCAGCCTGCCCGCCAGAAGGAACTCGACATTGCCCTTGGCGCCCGTGATGGGGCTCTCGCAGGTGCCGATCACCGAGAGGCCGGCTTCCTCGAAGGCGCTGCGCACCTTCTCGACGGCTGCGCCGCGCACGGCCGGATCGCGCACGATGCCGCCCTCCCCCACATCCTCGCGCGCAGCCTCGAACTGGGGCTTCACGAGCGTGACGAAGGTGCCGCCGGCCCGCAGCAGGGCGCGCACGGCGGGAAGCACCGTCAGGACCGAGGTGAACGAGACGTCGCAGACCGCAAGGTCGATGGTGGCGCGCCGCCCGGGCACGTCCAGGTCGACGATGTTCGTGCGCTCGAGGAGCTCCACGCGGCCATCGTTGCGCAGGCGCCAGTCGAACTGCGCGTAACCCACGTCGACGGCAACCACATGCGCGGCGCCGCGCGAGAGCAGGCAGTCGGTGAAGCCGCCGGTCGAGCAGCCCACATCGAGGCAGGATGCGCCTGCGGGGTCGACCGCGAAGGCATCGAGCGCGTGGGCGAGCTTGAGCCCGCCGCGGCTCACGTAGCCGACATGCCCGCGGACATGGAGGAAGATGCCGGGCTCGACCTGCTCGCCCGGCGAATCCAAGCGTCTGTCGGTTGTGGAGACGTCGCCCGCCAGCACCGCGCGCAGCGCATCGTCGCGCGTGGCGAAGAAGCCCTGCGCGACGAGCTCGTCATCGAGGCGGTGCCTGCGTGCCACCTACTCGGCATCCTCTCCGGACGCCGCAGGGGCTGCGGGTTCTTCAGGTGCATCCCCGGCGGCGGCCGTCTCGGCGAGGCGGGCCTCCTCCTCGGGGGAGAAATCGGTGGCGTCGACCATATCGACGGCCTTGGAGCCGAGCGCGATGGCCTCGTCGAAGAGGTCGAGCGAGCGCTCGAGCGAGATGTCCTTGGCGCGCACCGCATCGACGATCGTGTCGAGGCGGTCGCTGATCTGGGCGAACGTGCGGTACTCGGAGACGTCGACCTTCTTGGCCATGCTACTCGCCGCCTTCCTGCACCTCGTCGTCGGTTCCGAACAGGTCGGCACCGGCAGCGATATCTGCGGCGACGCGTCCGAGCAGGCCGTTGATGAAGCGGCTCGTATCGTCGTCCGATCCGTAGGCCTTCGCGAGCTCGACCGCCTCGTCGATGGCGACGGCGGTCTCGACATCGTCGACGCACGTCATCTCGTAGAGCGCGATGCGCATGAGGTTGCGGTCGACCGCGGGCATGCGGCCGATGCTCCATGCATGGCTGAAACGGGCGATGACGGCGTCGAGCTCGTGGCGCATGCCGTCCACGCCGCGGGCGAGCTCCTCGCCGTACTCGTCGAGCGGGCCCTCGTCGAGCGCATAGTCGCCCGCGAGCACATCGTCGACCGTACGGCCGAGCGCCTCGGCCTGGAAGAGAAGCTGGAGCGCGGGCCGAACATCTTGGAAGCGCTCAAGAGCCTACTCCTTGGGGAAGACGAGGCTGTCGATGCACACGTCGATGTTGCCGACCTCGTAGCCCACCTGGCCGCGGATGGCCTCGGCGACGGAGGTGCGCACATCCTCGGCGAGCTTCGTGAACGGATAGCCGTAGAAGACCGCGAGGTGAACCGTGATATCGAGCTTGTCGTCGACGACCTTCGCCTCGATGGGCTCGGTCGCGGGGTTGGAGTTCTTGGTGAACACGGAGACGAGGCTCGAGGCGATGTCCTTGTCGCCCACCGAGGCGACGCCCTCGACGCGCTCGACGGCACGCGAGACGATCGTGGCCACCACGTTGCGGGAAATGCCGATGCCGGAGATGAAGAGCTCGCCTGCTGCCATTGCCAAAGACCTCCTGCCGTTCCATCGCTCCTATGCGCGCGGAGAGGATTCCATCTAACAGATAAAGTATAGCCGTTCGCCGCGCCCGCGTGAACCGCGCTGTGGGAAGCTCACGTTGTGCCGATTCCAGCATGCGTCGTGCGACATCTTCCGCCCTCGTTCCGTCCGAAGATGCACACCGCGTCGGGACGGCTTCGCATCCGAGAGGAACGAAGAGCCCCGGACAAGCATCCGGGGCTCGTAACGTGCGATGACGTCGCGGAGACGTTAGACGCGAGCGACGAACTTGCCCTCGCGAGTGTCGACCTTGATGCGCTCGCCCACGTTGAGGTACATGGGAATCTGGATGACCGCACCGGTCTCGATGGTGGCGGGTTTGGTGCCGCCCTGCACGGTGTCGCCCTTGAAGCCGGGGTCGGTTTCGACGATCTCGGCCTCGATGAACATGGGCGGCTGCACGGCGTAGAGCACGCCGTTTGCGTAGTTGAGCAGGCAGACGTCGTTCTCCTTGAGCCACTTGGCGTTGTCGCCGATCATCTCGGGCTCGACCTCGGTCTGCTCGTAGGTGTCGTTGTCCATGAAGTAGTAGAGGGTGCCATCGTTGTAGAGGTACTGCATCTCGCGCGTCTGCATGTTGACGCTCTCGAAGCTGGCGGACTGCTGGAAGTTCTCCTCGAGTACGCGGCCGGTGCGGATGTCACGGTACTTGGTGCGCACATAGGTGTTGCCCTTGCCCGGCTTGACGTGCTCAGCGGTGATGATGACGCAATCCCTGCCCTTGATGTTGACGCCGAGGCCTGCCTTGAGGTCGGTGATCTTGAGAGTTGCCATGGGAGTAAACCTTTCGCTCGATTCCGTTTAATCCGGAAATGTCATAACCAAGTGATTATAGCTCAAACTAGCCGCAGTCGATGACGACCAGCTCATGTGGAGAGGTCGCGAAGGGCGCGTAGCCGTCCTCGGTCATGACGCCAGTGTCCTCGAGGCGGATGCCGAAGCGGCCCGGCAGGTAGATGCCCGGCTCGACGGTGATGACCGAACCGACCGGGACTTCGCCCTCGTACGTGCGGCCGAAGACGGGCTTCTCGTGGATCTCGAGGCCCACGCCGTGCCCGAGGCCGTGCGCGAAGTAGTCGCCGTAGCCGTTGTCGGAGATGACCTTCACGGCGAGGTTGTGGATATCCTTGCCGATGCAGCCGGGCTTCGCGGTGGCGGCGCAGGTCTCATGGGCGAGGCGGACGATGTCGTAGACGTGCCGCTGCTCCTCCGTGGGCTCGCCGAGGATGACCGTGCGGGTCATGTCGGCGTGGTAGTCGTGGTAGAGCGCACCGTAGTCGAGGACGATGAAGTCGCCCTTCTGCACGCGGTACTCGCTCGGCTGGGCGTGCGGGTTGGCGCCGTTGGGTCCGCCCGCGACGATCGACTCGAACGACAGGCCATCCGCGCCGTGCGTGAGCATGTAGTTCTCGAGCTCGACGCGGATCTCCTTCTCGCTCATGCCGGGCTTGATGAAGCCGCAGATGTGGGTGAACGCCTCGTCGGTGATCCGCTGCGCCTCGCGGAGCAGCGCGAGCTCCTCCTCGTCCTTGACGATGCGCAGGCGCGCAATATCGGCGTGCATGCGGGGGAACAGCGGCGCGATGCCGAGCTTGCCGCAGGCGGTCCCGAGGTCGTCGAAGAAGGCGAGCGTCGTGCTGTCCTCGACCGCGACCACGCGGGAGCGGGTCTCGAGGATCCTGTCGGCAGCCCATGCGGGACCATCGATGGCATCCTGGTCGAAACGCCAGGCGCTGTCGGTGCCGAGCCGCTCCATGAAGGTGTTGAAGTAGCGCGAGTCGGTGTGGAACCAGAGCCCGTCCGCCGTGATGAACGCGGTGTGCGCGCTCTCGAAATCGAAGACGCGCTCCGCCCCGGTGAGCCAGCGCAGCCCCGCATTGTCGCGCACGATCGCGGCGTCGTAGCCGCGCTCCTCCATGAGGGCGCGGAAGCGCGCCACGCGACCGGCGATCGCAGTCTCGTCTGCCATGAGAACCCCTTCCCTATCGGAACCGTGGAACCGCGCCTAGCTGCGCGATTCGACCCAAGCCTCCGTGTGCTCCGCCAGCATCTCGTCGGTAATGGACATGAGGCGGATGCGCCCGTAGCTCTTGGGCGTGTACATCTGGAACTTGTTGGTGCGGCGGAAGCACTCCGCCTTGATCGCCGCGGCCATCTCCTCGGCCGAGAAGGGCACGTCCTCGACGTAGCCGAGCTCGAGGGCGTCGAGCATCTCGTCGATGGCCAGCACGTCGTCGACCGCGAAATCGCCGTTGCCCGCCGCGAGGCGCGACGCGAAGCGCATGCCCTCGGCGTAGAGCGTGGATGAGGGGACGTCGGCGGAGAAGAGCGGGCGCATCGCCCGCAGGAAGGTGCGGCCGTAGTTGAGCGAATCGCGCGTGACCACAGCGGACGACGAGATCACGCGGCCGCGGCTGCGGAACGCGTCGCCGATTACCTGGGCGCGGGTCTTGGGCGTGCCGTCGAGGAAGCCGTCGATACTGTCCCAGAGCTTGGCGAAGGCCTTCTCGGCGTCGGCCACCGCGCCGCACACCATGAGCGCGCGGGCGAAGAGCTCCTCATCGCCGCCGAAGCTCGGGGCCATCAGGTCGAAGTCGCAGTAGACGTAGCGCGTGGCAGCGGGGAACATGAACATCTCGGGATGCGCGCCCACGGTGAAGCCGAGCGGCGAGCAGCTGCCCTCGAGGGCGGCGCGCAGGTCGAGCGGGTATTCCATGAGCGAGATGCCGTTGCACCAGCTCCGGGCCACGAACGAGGCGAGCGAGAGGGCGGCCGTGTCTCCCACGACGACGAGGCCGTCGCCGGAGGTGGCACCGAGGCGGTCGAGATCGTCGAGGACGGCCTTCGCCGCATCGAGCGAGAGCGCGTCTTCGCCCGCCGGGAAGGCGATCTGCTCGACGAGGAAGCCCGCATCGGTGAGCGAGCGGCGGATACGCTCGACCTCGTCTCCGGGAGCGCCCGCGATGCTCGCGAGGACGGCGAGGCGCGGCTTGCCGAGCGACGCCTTGAGTTCCTTGCCCGCGCGGTCCGCGAGGCCCGTGCCCATGCGCACGTCCATCGAACCGCCGGGCACGGTGACCCACTGGCGGACCAGGACGTTGTCGGCCGATGCAGCAGATGCTGCTTTGGCCTGCGCGGAGAAAGACCCGCGCGCGGTCGGCGCTGCAGGCGCGACGGTCGGCGCAGGCGTTTCGGGCGCCGCGGGCGTCTCGGGCATCTCGGGCTCGGCAGGCACGGCGTTGAGCTCTTCCGTCATAGCAGCCCCCTCTCCCAGAGGAGCTGGCCGGATGCGGCAGCAACCTCGGTGAAGCTCTTATTGCGGATGTCGATGGTGATGTCGGCCGTCTGCTCGTAGAGCGGGCGGCGGTATGCGTAGACGCGCTCGGCGTTATCGCGGTCGCCGAGGTCGGGGCGGCGCTCGGGGCACTGGATCTGGCGCAGCGAATCCTCGAGATCTCCGTCGAGGAATACGACGACGCCCATCTCGTGCATGAGCGCGCAGTTCTCGGGACGCTCGACGATGCCGCCGCCGCAGCTCACGAGCAGGCTCTTGCGGAGCTCGAGGCGCTTGAGGGCGCGTGTCTCGGCTTCGCGGAACGCATCCTCGCCGTCCTCCTCGAAGATCTGCACGACGCGCTTGCCGAGCGAGAGCTCGACCATGTGGTCGGTGTCGACGTAGGTGCGGTGGAAGAGCTCGCCGAGGTTGCGAGCCAGCGTGGATTTGCCGGCCCCCAGGAAGCCGACGAAGAAGATGTGGTCGCAGCCATCATGGACGACGACGTTGTGCCCCAGGTTATCCACGCACGTATCTCCTCGAAGTTTGACGCTTCGATTCTATCATCATGCGCTGCCGATGTCAGCGGGTGGGATGATGGGCCCTACTCGCCCTCGTACGTCTTGCCCCGCAGGAGCAGGGCCTCGAACGCACGGAAGATGTAGGTGTACCAGAGCTCGCGGCGGCACTGCGGGCGCACGAGGATGGTGCGGACGCCGGCGAGGTTGCCCGCGCAGATGTCAGTGTAGACCTGGTCGCCGATGAGCACGGCCTCGTCCGCCGAGACGCCCATCTTCCTGAGCGCATGGCGCACCGCGAACGGGAACGGCTTCATGGCGTGGTCCACGCAGCCGGCATCGAACTCGGCCGCATTGGCCGCCACCTGCTTGGAGTGGAAGTTGTTCGAGACGAAGCAGACCGTCAGGCCCAGCTCATGGGCGCGGCCGATCCAAGCGCGCACGGATTCGGGCGCGCGCTTGGTATCGCGCGGAACGATGGTGTTGTCGCGGTCGAGCAGCAGGCATCGGATGCCGAGCGCGACGAGCTCGTCGAGGTCGACGAGCTCCACGCGTGCGACATAGCGCCAAGCCGTGACGAGCGCCACGTCTAGTCTCCCGACGGCGCGTTGGCGATCGCGACCTCGTGCTCCTCGATCGTCTCGGAGAACACGTGGTAGTCGCCATCCATGTAGAAGAACAGGTACGACGTATGCTCGGGATCGCAGGCGGCCTGGATCGAAGCGAGGCCGGGCGAGCAGATGGGCGTCGGCGTGAGGCCGTAGTTGAGGTAGGTGTTGTAGGGGTTGTCCTCCTCGAGGTCGCTCTGGTAGACCTCGCGCCCGACGATGTACTCGGTCGTCGCGTCGGACTGCAGCGGCATGTCGAGCTCGATGCGGTTGTAGAGGACCGAGGCGACCGTCGCGCGGTCATCGTCGGTATTGGTCTCGCGCTCGATGATCGAGGCCATGGTGATGATCTCGTAGTTCGAGAACGTGTGGCCGTAGCGGTCGGCGAGCGTGGCGCGGACGCTGTCGAAGTCGATGCCCGCGACCTCGGCGGCGTACTGCGAGAGCATCGTGCGGATGATGAGGTCGGCCGTGATGTCCTGGCCGGTCAGATCGTAGGTCTTGGGGAACAGGAAGCCCTCGAGCGAGTCGTTGGACGCCTCGGAGAGGAACGGGTAGTCGGCGACGTAGTTGGATGCCTTGGCCTGCGCGAGGAACTCGTCGCGCGGGATGCCGAAGCGCGTCTCGACGAGGTCGGCGACCTTGGCGACGGTGAGGCCCTCGGGCACGGTGAAGGTGCCCGCGGTGGAGTTGGGTCCCTCGACGAGCTGGCGCACCACGTCGGAGGGGTTGGAACCCGTGAGGAAGTGGTAGGGGCCGCTCTTGAGGAGCTGCTCGGCGTCCTGGCGCTTGATGGCCTGCAGGAACACCGTGCGGTCGTCGATGACGCCGTTCTGGTACAGGATCTCGGCGATCTCGGTGGCGCCGGAGCCGTCGGGGATCATGATGTCGACGTCGACGCCCGCCTCGATGGCCGGACGATCGTCGCCTGCGATCGTGCCCGAGATGCGCGGAAGCACGTAGAAGTAGAATGCCGCCGCGAGGCCTCCCAGGACCGCGAGGCCCAGGATGCCCGAGATGATCCGGAATGCGAGCGAGCGCTTGCGGCGGTGGGTCCTGCCCGCGCGCTCGCGCGCACGTTCGGTTGCCTGCGCGGTACGCGAGGATACGCGCCCGCCGAGCACGGAGTTGGAGGTCTCCGGCGCACCGTGAAGGGTCTGGAGCCCCTCGATCGCGACGGGACGGGCCTCGTCGGAGGTGGTCACCACGACACGCTGCTGCGGGCGGCGCGCCTGCTGGCGCGGGGCCTGCGTGCTGTCGTTGCTGGGAGTCATGTGAGATGCCATGGTTCCTATGCCCTATCGGTCTGCCCGGCGTCCAGCCAGGACTGGAGGAAGAGCGACGCGGCGACCATATCGACCTTGCCGCGCATGTCCTTCTCGCTCAAACCCTGCTCATGTAGGATACGCTTCGCCTCCGCCGAGGAGAGCCTCTCGTCGCAAAACTCCAAGGGAAGAGCGCATCTTGCGGCGATCGCGCGCGCTTTCCCGCTGATATCGACGGCCTGCGGGCCCTCCTCTCCCCCGAGGGTGAGCGGAAGCCCGCAGACGAGCAGCTCCGGTTCCCAGTCCTCGAGGACGCGGCGCCACGAGGGCGCGTTGGCGAGGACGTCGGCCGCTGGCAGCACGCACACGGGCGACGCGATGGCGCCGCGCGGGTCGCTCACGGCGATCCCGATGCGCCTCTCGCCTATGTCGAGCGCGAGGACCCGCATCTAGGCGAGCATCTCCCGCGCCGCGGCGAGCGCGGCGTCGATGCCGGAGGCGTCCGTGCCGCCGGCCTGGGCCATGTTGGCCTTGCCGCCGCCGCGGCCGCCCACGAGGCCCGCGATCTGCTTGATGACGTTGCCGGCGGAGAAGCCCGCGCTGACGGCGTCATCGGTCGCGCCCGCGAGCAGGGCGACCTTGCCGTCGTCGGTGGCGGAGGCGAGCACGCAGGCGCAGGAGCCGCCGAGCTGGTCGCGGATGCTGTCCCAGGCGTTGCGGATCTCCTTGCCGCCGATGCCGTCGACGCGTGCGACGACGAGCTTGTAGGCGCCCTTGTCGACGGCTCCGGCGAGGGCGGATGCGAGCTTGGAGGACTGGCCGCCGGTGAGGGCGGCGGCGAGCTTCTTCTCGGCCTCGGCGCGCTCGGCGATGAGGGCGGCGACGCGCGCAGGTACGTCGGCGGGACGGCACTTGAGCGATGCGGCGACCTCGTCGACCATGGTCAGGCGCTCGTCGAGGTAGTTGATGGCGCCCACCGAGGTGACGGCCTCGATGCGGCGGGCGTTGGAGCCCACGGAACCCTCGGAGACGATCTTGAACAGGCCGATCTCGGCGGTGTTGCGCGCATGCGTGCCACCGCAGAGCTCGCGCGAGAACGGGGCGTCCTCGGTGCCGCAGGAGACGACGCGCACGACGTCGCCGTACTTCTCGCCGAACAGGGCGACGGCGCCGGATGCCTTGGCCTCGTCGATGCCCATGACCTGCGTGATGACGGGCTTGGCGGCGAAGATCTCGGCGTTGACCATGCCCTCGACGCGGTCGATCTCATCCTTGGTCATGGCCTCGAAGTGGGTGAAGTCGAAGCGCAGGCGGTCAGGGGCCACGAGCGAGCCGGCCTGGTTGACATGCTCGCCGAGGACCTTCTTGAGCGCCGCGTCGAGCAGGTGCGTGGCCGTGTGGTTGCGGCGGATGAGCTCGCGGCGGCCGTGGTCGATGGTCGCGGTGACGGAGGAGCCGACCTCGATGCCGCCCTCCTCGACCGTGCCGATGTGGGCGTAGAGGCCGCCGTCGTGATGGCGGACGTCGGTCACGCGGACGGCCGCGCCGTCGGCGAGGATCCAGCCCATGTCGCCCATCTGGCCGCCCATCTCGGCGTAGAACGGCGTGGACGAGAGGACGATCTCGACCTTCGCGCCTTCGCCTGCACCGAGGATCTCTGCGCCCTCGGAGACGATCGCGAGCACCGTGGCCGCGGCCTCCTCCTGCTCGTAGCCGACGAAGTCGGTGGCGGGAAGCTTGTCGGAGAGGGCGACCCACACGTCGTTGAAGGTGCCCCAGGCGTCCTGCTCGGCGTGGGCGCGGGCGCGCTCGCGCTGCTCGGTCATGCAGGCGTTGAAGCCGTCCATGTCGACCTCGTGGCCCGCGGACTCGCAGATCTCGCGGGTGAGGTCGATGGGGAATCCATAGGTGTCGTGCAGCTGGAAGGCAACGTCGCCGGGGAGCTCGGCACCCTCGGCGAGGGTCGCGAGGGCGGCCTCGAGCTTGGCCTCGCCGGCGTCGAGCGTGCCGTTGAAGCGCTCCTCCTCGGCGCGCAGCAGGCTCAGGATGAGGGCCTTGTTCTCGGTGAGCTGCGGGTACACGTCGGCCATGAGGCGCATGACCTCGGAGGAGTAGGTGGACAGGAAGATGCCCTGGATGCCGAGCAGGCGGCCGTGGTAGACCGCGCGGCGCAGCAGGCGGCGCAGCACGTAGCCGCGGCCCTCGTTGGAGGGCAGGATTCCGTCGCCGATCATGAAGGTCACGGCGCGGCTGTGGTCGGCCACGATGCGCATCGAGCGGTCGGCGCGGGCGTCGTCGCCGTAGGTGCGGCCGGAGAGGCTCTCGCCGACGCCGATGAGCGATGCCAGGACGTCGCCGTCGTAGTTGGTGCCCTTGTGCTGCATGATCGCGGCGATGCGCTCGAGGCCCATGCCGGTGTCGATGTTGCGGTGCGGCAGGTCGGGCAGCGAGCCGTCCTCCTGGCGGTCGTACTGCGTGAAGACGAGGTTCCAGAACTCGAGGTAGCGGTCGCCGTCATCGCCGGGCGCCTCGCCCTCGAACTCCGGGCCCTGGTCGAAGTAGATCTCGGAGCAGGGGCCGCAGGGGCCGGTGGGGCCGGCAGCCCAGAAGTTGTCGTCGGCGCCGAGGCGGCTGATGTGCTCGTAGGGCACGCCGTGGGAATGCCAGAGCTCGATGGCCTCGTCATCGTCCTCGAAGACGGTCATGTAGAGACGGTCCTCGGGAAGGCCGAGGTGCTCCTCGGAGGTGATGAACTCCCACGCCCACGCGATGGCGTCGGCCTTGGAGTAGCCGCCGAACGAGAAGTTGCCGAGCATCTCGAAGAACGAGAGGTGGCGCGAGTCGCCGATGTTGTCGATGTCGTTGGTGCGCAGGCACTTCTGGCAGGAGCACGCGCCGATCTCGGGCATGGTCTTGATGCCCTGGTAGTACTCCTTGAACTGGTTCATGCCCGCGTTCGTGAGCAAAAGCGACGGGTCGTCGGGCACGAGCGACGAGGACGGGTAGAGCTTGCAGCCCTTGGACTCGAAGAACTTCAGGAAGTCGTCGCGGATCTCGGCAGTGGTCATCGTCTTGTAGTCGGACATGGTGCTCGGCACTCCTCAGCTATCGCTTCCCCCCTGCAGGGGGCCTGTATATGCACAACTGGTTGATTATACAGCAGGCGATCCGTCTCGGTATGCATGATGCGGCATGAAAGCGCAGCTCCATGTCCGAATCCACATACCGAAACGGGCGGGATGCGTTTTTTCAGGACGCTCCGGCTAGCCGAGCAGCCCCGCGGCGCCGATCTTCTCCTGGAGCCTTCCGAGCGTCTTGCGCAGCAGGCGCGAGACCTGGACCTGCGAGATGCCGAGCTGGTTGGCGATCTCGACCTGCGTGAGGCCCTCGATGAAGCGCATGCGCACGACCTGCTGCTCGCGCGGCGAGAAGGACGAGATGACCTCGTCGAGCAGCAGCCGGTCATCCGTTCCCGTGAGGTCGCGGTCCTCGTCACCGAGCGAGTCCATGAGGGTGAGCGCATCCTCGTCATCGGGGTTGGAGGTCTTCTCGAACGAGACCGAGCTGTAGGCGCTCGACGCCTCCATGGCCTCGAGGACATCGTCGACCGATGCGCCGAGGTACTCGGCGAGCTCGGAGACCGAGGGCGTATGCCCCAGCTGGATGGCCAGGTCGTCGGTCGCGCCCTTGACCTTCTGGGAGAGGTCCTGCAGGCGGCGCGGCACGCGCACCGACCAGCCCTTGTCGCGGAAGTAGCGGCGGAGCTCGCCGGTGATCGTGGGCGTGGCGAAGGTCGAGAACTCGAAGCCGCGCTCGGGCTCGAAGCGGTCGATCGCCTTGATCAGGCCGAGGTAGGCAACCTGCTCGAGATCCTCGAACGGGATGCCCTCGTCGCGGTCGCGATACTTGCGGGCGATGTTGCGGGCGAGGCCGCGGTAGGCCATGATGAGCTGCTCGCGCGCCTGGGCGTCGCCGGCGCGGGCGGCGCGGAAGAGCCTGCGCGTGCGCAGCTTGCTCCACTTGGGCTGGCGCTGCCCTGCAGGGCGCGAAGCTCCATCGGGCCCGTCGGGCTCCTCGGCGGCATCAGCTTCGTCGAGGTCGTCGGGGATGTCCTCCCCCTCCTCCTCGATAAAGCCCTGCTCGTCGGATTCGTCCTCGTCGGCGAACTCGACGTATTCGTCGTCGTAGTAGTCCGACATGCTAGCTTGCCCTCTTCACGAGGCGGATGCGTGCGGTCTCCTCATCGACCGCGAACTCGTCGCAGAGCGCGGATGCGAGCAGGCGCGCGAGCTCGAGCTCGGCGCTGTCATCGTGCGTGTCACCCAGCGGGAACTCCATGGCGATGCCGTCGTCGGAGAGGTCGAACGCGATGGCGCAGACCGCGGGCTTGCTGGCGCAGGAGAGCACGAAGCCCTCCTCTGCGGCCATGCGGACCTCCTCGACATCGTCGACGTTCATGTCGAGGCACACGGCCAGGTTGGCCGCCATCATGCGCACGGTGCGGGCGAATGCCGCCTCCGCGGGCACGGAGAGTTCAACGTGGGATGTCTTCATGTGTCGGAACCTTTACTCTGCGCTGGAATCCGCGGTCTCGGCGGGCTTGTCCTCGGTGTAGACGACGTAGTCCTTGCCCTCTGCAGCGGGCTTGTCCTCGGCGGCGGGCTTCTCCGCTGCGGCGGGCTTCTCCTCGGCAGGAGCGGCCTTGAGCTGTGCGTCGGCGACGGACTTCTTGCCCTTGCGACGCTTGCCGGTGAGGCGGCCGACCGCGGACGTGACCGTGTTGACGGCGCCGGTTGCCGCACGCGCCGCGCCCGTGGTCACGTTGGAGACGGCGCCGGTGGCACCGGAGACATCGCCCAGGATGCTGTTCACGCCGTCGAGCGTGCCGCCCACCTTGCCGAGAAGCTCGGGAACCTGCTTGATCGTGGGGTCGAGCTCGTCCATGATGCCGTCGACCTTGCCGATGATGGGCTGGACCTGTCCGACGGTCTCGTTTGCGGTGATGGAGAGCTCGTCGACGACCTTGCGAGCCTTGCGGATGGTGAGCGCGAGCTCGACGACGGCCCAGACGCCCGCGATGGCGAGCAGTTCCTCCTCGATCGTATTGATCGGTAGCCGGCACGTACCCCTATTCTAGCCGTCCGCGCCCGCGTTGCCCCCCTCGTCTTGCTCCGAGCGGTCGCGTGCAGCAGCCTCGACGCGCCATGCTTCCCAGCCGCGCGCGCCGGGTGTGTAGAAGGCGCCTTTCTCGAGGCCCTCGGGCAGGTAGCGCTGGGCGACCCAGCCCGCAGGATAGTTGTGGGGGTAGAGGTAGGGGCCGTATTCATCAGAGCCCGGGCGGTGCCGGTCGCGCAGATGGTTGGGGACCTCCCGGCGCGGGCCGGTGCGGACCTCCTCGAGCGCGGCGTCGATGCCCGCCTCGGCAGCGTTGCTCTTGGGGGCGAGGCACAGGTAGAGGGCCGCCTGCGCGAGGTTGATGCGGCATTCCGGATACCCGATGACCTCGGTCGCCTTGAATGCGGCGTGCGCAACGAGCAGGGCCTGCGGGTCGGCGTTGCCGATGTCCTCGGACGCGCAGATCATGATGCGGCGCGCGATGAACTTGGGGTCCTCGCCGGCATCGATCATGCGGGCGAGCCAGTAGAGCGCGGCATCGGGATCGCTCCCGCGCATCGATTTGATGAACGCCGAGATGATGTCGTAGTGCATGTCGCCGTGCTTGTCGTAGGAGAGGCCGCGGCGCGGGTTGGCATCGACCACGTGCTCGCGCGTGATCTCGAACGGGCCGGCTCCCTGCGCGGAGCCTGCCGGCGTGGCCATCTGGCTCGCGAGCTCGAGCGTCGTGAGGGCGGCGCGGCCGTCCCCGCCCGCGAGCGTCACGATCTCGTCCGCGGCGTCGGCGCCGAGCGTGTAGCGGCCCCCGAGGCCCACCGGATCGGAGAGCGCACGGTCGAGCAGCACGCGGATGTCGTCGTCCGAGAGGACCGTGAGCTCGATCACGCGCGAACGCGAGATGAGCGCGGAGTTGACCTCGAAGAAGGGGTTCTCGGTGGTGGCGCCCACGAGCACCACGATGCGGTCCTCCACGGCATGGAGCAGGGCATCCTGCTGCGTGCGGTTGAAGCGGTGGATCTCGTCGATGAACAGGATCGTGCGCTGGCCCGTGGTGAGCAGGCGGTTCTCGGCCGCCTCGATGGCCTGGCGCAGGTCCTTGACGGTGCCCGTGACGGCCGACACCTCGACGAACGCCGCATGGGTGCCGTTGGCGATGATGCGCGCGAGCGTGGTCTTGCCCGTGCCCGCAGGACCGTAGAGGATGATCGAGGAGAGCGCATCCTGCTCGATGGCGCGGCGCAGCCACGAGCCCTCCCCCACCGCGGCTTCCTGGCCGACGAACCCGTCGAGGGTCTGGGGACGCATCCGCACCGCGAGCGGGGCGTTGAGGTTGCGCTTGTAGCGCTCGATGTTGGTGAACAGCGTATCCATGGACATGATTGTAGACCAGATCCCCCGGTCGGGACGGCGCCGTCCGGCACGTGCCTTCTGGGGCGTGGTGCGGATGATTCCCGCTTCTCGGAAACCCTTCTCGAATTTCTCCAACTTTTTTGAGACGGACTGCTCCGCGGGCGAGTATAAGGTATCGAACGTGTGGGATAGCGCTATATCGAGTGGAGGAGCCATGGTTGAGAAGAAGCTCTCGCGCATCATGAAGACGGACCTGTCGAAGGGAACCGAGGAGTTCCGCGACGCGCTGCTGGGACGCTGCCTGTTCGTCCTGGGCGCCGACGATGTCGTCGAGCTCGCCGACGACGAACTCGATATGCTCGCCGCAGCCGGAGATCCCAGCCAGTTCCTCCGTCCCGACGACCCCGAGGACAACCTCTTCTAGCGGTTCGGCGGCGGCGCGTTCCGTCCCGCCGTCGCTCCCCGTCGATTCTGCCTTGACGCTGCGGGCTCCTTTGCGCATATACTTGGCGGGATGCGGGGAAGATTCCCGGTTTTTCGGGGAATCGCGGACGGAAAGGGGTGGTCGTACGGCCATCCGGAGGAACAGGCTTTCGGAGCGCGACCTCGAGAAGCGCGAGTTCACGCGGCTCTATCAGGAAAGCTACAGCGTCGTATACAACTACGTCCGCTACCGCATGGCGAGCGACGAGGCGGAGGATATCGTCTCGGAGGCGTTCATGCTCGCCGCGCGCAGCTTCCGCAGCTTCGACCCCAACCGGGCGAAGTTCTCGACGTGGATCATCAAGATCGCCATCAACTGCATGAACACCTACTATCGCCGCGAGCGTCCGACGGTCGACGTCGACGAGATCGCCCCGATCCTCGTCTCCGAGGGCAGCGAGGAGGACGTCATCGACGACCGCGAGCTCGTCGACCGCCTGCTCGGCGTGCTCGACGATGACGAGCGCGAGCTCGTGGTGCTCAAGTTCCGCGAGGATATGCGCAACGTCGACATCGCCCAGCAGCTGGGCATGAACGCCTCGACGGTCTCGACGCTGCTGTCCCGCGCGGTCGCCAAGATGCGCGCCGCGGCAAACGGCATCCTCTGAGGACGTCCCTGCACAACCCCATACGATCGAGAACCGGGACTAGTCGTCCCCGTCCAGACGCTGGCGCTCGACCAGCTCGTAGAACAGCCCCCTCTTGGCGATGAGCTGCTCGAACGTGCCCTCCTCGGCGATCGTCCCGCCGTCCACGACCAGGATCCGGTCGCAGTGGCGCACCGTCGAGAGGCGATGCGCGATGACGATGCGCGTGCACTTGAGGGAGTCGAGCGATTCCGCGACATGGCGCTGGGTCACGTTGTCGAGCGCGCTCGTGGCCTCATCGAACATGAGGATGCGCTTCCTGCCGCACACCGCGCGCGCGATCATGAGGCGTTGGCGCTGCCCGCCCGAGATGCCGCCTCCGCCCTCGGTCACGAAGGTCTGCATGCCCATCGGCATCTTGCGGATGTCGTCGGCGATGCCGGCCGTCTCGGCAGCCTCCCACGCGTCGTCGATCGTGGCCGTCGGCGTCGCGATCGTGATGTTGCTCGCGATATCGCCCATGAAGAGCTTGCCGTCCTGCATGACGACGCCGATGTGGCGGCGCAGCGACTGCAGGTCGACCTTGGAGACGTCGTGTGGGCCGTAGAGGATGGTTCCGCGCTCGGGGGTCTCGAATCCCAGCAGCAGGCGCATGATCGTCGACTTGCCGCAGCCCGACTTGCCCACGATCGCCACGTACTCGCCCGGACGGACCTTGAATGAGAGGTTCTGCAGGATGTACGGGGAGGCGTCGTCGTAGCGGAACGAGATGTCGGAGACCTCGATGCCGCCCGTGAGCGACTCGACCGGCTTCTTCTCCTCGGAGATCTCGGGCGTCGCCTCGAGGATGGGGCCGACCATCTCGAGCATGGGGTTGATCCGCGCGATCTGGCCTGCGATGCCGGCAAGGGACATGATGGCGGCGGTCACCTGGCCGTAGGATGCGCTGAACGCCGTGTAGTTGGCGATGGAGACGCCGGTCGAACCCGCGAGGTAGTAGATGACGATGTTGCCGAGGAGCCCGACGAAGCCGATGATCGCGGGAAGCGCGCGGATGATGACGGGGCGGTTGTAGGCGGGACGCGCGTACTCCGCATAGCCATGCGCCCACCGCGCGAAGGCACGGTCCTCTGCGCCCGCGAGCTTGATCTTCTGGATGCCGTTGAGCAGGGCCGTCACATCGCCCGACAGCTTGGCGGACGCCTCCATCGTCGCGCGCTCGTAGCGCATCGCCCCGAGCGTCGCGATGACCGTGAGGACGGCCTGCGTGACGGCGATCAGAAGGGCGGGGATCGCGAGCTGGGCTGCGAAGACGCCGATCTGGAAGATGTAGACGATGGAGAATATGGTGGTGAGCGAGGAGCCCAGGATGACGGAGGACAGCGTCTGGACGAGCAGGCGCGCGTTCGCGACGCGGCTGGCGAGGTTGCCCGAGGAGTACTGCTTGAAGAAGGAGCTGGGAAGCGACAGCACCCGCGAGAACGTGGCGGCCTCGGTCACCACGTCGAGCTTGGTGGCGACGCGGTTCATGACCATTGAGCGGCAGGCGCCGATCAACGTGCTCGCCACGCCGACGCCGAGCAGCATCGCGGCGATGGGGAGGATGAGGTTGGGCTGGCCCGACGGCGCGACGACGCCGTAGGCGACCTGGTTCGCCCATGCGGGGAGCAGGCCGATGAGCGCGACCACGCCCGCCGCGAGCAGGACGAGCAGGTAGTCGCTGCGGTCGAACACGCGGAAGATGAACTCCACGAGATCGGAGATCTTGAGGGGCTTCGCGGGAAGCGGCCTATAGAAGAGCACCGCCTCGCTTCCGATATGCGCGGCAACGCCCTCGGTCACCCTCACCCTGCCCCCGCTCGAGGGGTCGAGATAGCAGTAGCCGCGGATGCCGCGCGGCAGGAGCGCGACGACCTCGCCCGTATCGAGGGTTCCGAGCATGGCGCCGAACGCCTCGTTCTGCCAGCCGGCGTCGAGGCGGACGCTGCGGTGCATCGTGCCCGTGGGGCGGCAGAGCCATTCGATCCGGTCTTCGAGATCCAACGTGCCCTCGGGAAGCTCTCCCGCCGTGGCGCCGACATAGGCGAGACAGGCGCGGATCGCGCTGTCGGCGGCATCGAGGTCGTCGAATTCGATGTGGAGGCCGTTGTCGGGCTCGCTCACGCTCGCGGCGAGCTCGGCGTAGGCGCGCTCGAGCATCTGGTCGTCGAGCTCGGCCCGGGTCTCGATCTGGGATTCCATCCACCTAGTCATTGCGTACCAGCTCCGCATAGGCCCCGTTGGCAGCAAGAAGCTCCTCGTGGGTGCCGCGCTCGGCGACCTTGCCGTTCTCGAGGACGATGATCTCATCGCAGTCGCGGATGGTCGAGAGCCGGTGGGCGACGACGATGCAGGTGATCTCACGGTCGCGGATGCGCTTGATGACCTCGGCCTCCGTCTGAGCGTCGAGCGCGCTCGTCGCCTCGTCAAGGATGATGACGGTCGGATCCTGGGCCAGCACGCGGGCGATCTCGAGGCGCTGGAGCTGGCCGCCGCTGAAGTTGCGGCCGCCGGGAAGGATACGGCTCCCGTACCCGCCCTCGCGGCTGGCGATCTCGTCGTGGATGCCGGCGTCGCGGCAGGCGAGGATGACCTCGTAGTCCTCGATGGAGCGGTCCCAGAGCTTCACGCTGTCGCTCACCGACCCGTCGAAGGTGACGATGTCCTGGTCGACGACGGCGAGCGAACCGCGCAGGATGGGACGCGGGACCTCCTTGATCGGGATGCCGTCGAAGAGGACCTCCCCCTCCCAGGGCTCGTACAGGCCGCCCACGATGCGGGCGATCGTGCTCTTGCCGCAGCCCGAGCCGCCCACGAGGGCGACCCACTGGCCCGGCTTGAGATGGAGGTCGAAATCCTCGATGATCGGCGGATCGAGCGGCGAGTACCCGAAGGTGACGCCCTTGAGCTCGACCTCGCCGCGGAGCTTCTCCCGTTCGAGCGTGCCCTCGGCGGCTTCGGCGTGATTCCCCTCCCCTTCCTCGGGGACGTCGACCGGATAGCGCATGACGTCCTCGACGCGCTCCATCTGCGTCTCCATCTCCTGGACCATCTGGCCCAGGCCGATGACCTGGTTCACGGGGGCCATGAAGGAAGCGAGGAAGCCCGTGAACGCGAGCAGCATGCCGGGGGTGAAGGCGCCGTTGACGATGAGCCAGATGCCCAGGACGAGCACGAGGATGTTCGCGCCCTGCGTCATGAGCTGGGGGATCAGGCCGAGCCGCTCGTTGAGATGCGCCGTGTGTATGGCGGCTTCGTTCACAGCCGCCTGGTAGCCCGACCAGCGGCCGAAGTAGCCGGACTCTGCGCCGGCGGCCTTGATGGTCTCGATCATCTCGATGCCGCCGACCGTGGTGGAATAGAGCTTGCCCGCGCTCGCAGCTGCGGAGCGGGCGATGTTCACGCGCTTCGCCGAGATGACGCGCGCGATGACCGTGTTGATCAGGACCGTGAGCAGGCCGACTGCCGTCAGCAGCACGCTGTACCTGAGCATGATCGCCAGATACAGCACGAGCATCACGATGTTCACGAGTACCGGCGCGAGCTGCCCGATGAGGTTGAGGGCGATGGTCTCGTTGGCCTCCTGGCGCTGCTGCAGGTCTCCCACCATGCGCTGCGCGTAGAAGCCGACGGGAAGATGTAGCAGGTGGCGCATGAAGCGAGACGACGACACGACGGCGATCTTGCCCTGGATGCGCGTGAGGTAGACCGCGTTCAGGACCGATACGGTCACCGAGATGAGCGCAAGGCCCAGGAGGACGCACGAGAGGGGGACGAGCCAATCGGGATTGTCGCCGGTGAGGATGCGGTCCATGAACACCTTGCCGATCGAGGTGTTGAGGATCGCCATGAGCGAGGTGATGGCGGCGGTCAGCATGACGAACGCGATGGGGCCGCCCAGACCCTCGAGGCGCTTGCGGGCGAAGGCGAGCGTGTCGGGCTTGGCGCCGCCCTCCTCGAAGGCGTCGGTCTTGGCGAACACGAGCACGATGCCGGTGAAGCTCTGGTCGAACTCCTCCATCGGAACCATGACCTGGCCGCGCGCGGGGTCGTTGATCAGGGCGTGCTTGCCCGAGAAGCCCCTCAGCACGACGAAGTGGTTGAAATTCCAGAAGATGATGCAGGGGAAGGAGCCCTTCTCGCGCATCGCCTCGCTCGAGAACGACATGCCCTTGGCGGTCAGGCCGTATGACCGCGCGGCCTTCAGGATGTTGGACGCCCTGCTGCCGTCGCGCGACACGCCGCAGTCGGCGCGCACACGCTCGAGCGGGACCCAGCGGCCGTAGTAGGCCAGGATCATGGCCAGGCAGGCGGCTCCGCACTCGAGCGCTTCCATCTGCATGATCTGCGGAACCTTGACGACCTTGCTAGGCATGGAGCCTCCTGCAGGTCGGATACGCTGCGAGGGGGATGCGGATCATGCGCCGCCTCCCAGGATGAGCTCGATCGGCGCCACGCGCTCGGTCGTGATGCGCACCTCGATCGGGACGCCCTGCTCGAGCACCGACGCATCGCCTTCGAAGATCACCTGATACGCCCATTCGTCCTCGACGAGCCTGCTCAACAGGTAGTCGCTCGAGAGGATCTCCCACGCCTCGATCTGGGAGAAGGGCACGGCCGACACGCTCGCGACCGTCATCCGCGCGCCGTCCACGTTGGCGACGTCGCCCTCATGGACCTTCGCGGCGTCCTCGGGCGACAGGAAGCACATCACCGTTCCGTCGAGGGAGACGCCCTGGGCGGCGATGCTCGTGGTGACGGAGCCGAAGATGCCCCAGGAGAGCAGGCCGACGAGCAGGGCGGCGCAGGCGAGAAGCAGCACCCACACGCTGGGGTTGGTCACGCGCACGTATTTGTCGAGGTCGTCAGGGCTGCGCAGCTTGTCCGTTGCGCGCTGGTTGAAGATCGATCTTGCGGCGTCGGCCATCGCACGCCCCTTCCGCCCCGTTCGCGGGCGCCTGGATGGCATCCGGAGGCCCGTTTCCACATTCCCTGCAATTCTACATCATGGAATCCCGCCGAATCCGTTCAGCGCCCCGCATCTCGGTCGTCGTCGCCCCAACGTTTCCCCCATGTGTCGGAGCATGAGGCGCAATCGCGGCGTGCGCTAGCATGGTCGCAGCAGGGTGCGGAGGATGGAGGCTCACATGGCGAAGAATCCCGGCAAAGGCTATCCCTTCCATGCGAAGACCATCGCCTTGGCGGCGCTCCCCTTCATGGGAATGATCTCCTTCTGGCAGGTCTTCGACGGCCTCGTCCCGGAGATCCTCGTGGGCACGTTCGGGCTCTCCCATACGGTGACGGGCGTGGTCATGGCGCTCGACAACATCTTCGGCCTGTTCCTGCTGCCCTGGTTCGGCATCATGAGCGACCATTGCCGCTCGGCGATGGGCAGGCGCACGCCCTTCATCCTCATCGGATCGGTCGCGGCCGCCATCGCCGTCCCGTGCATCGCGGTGGCGAACCACGTACGGAGCCTCGCCTTCCTCATGGCCGCGATCATCGCGACGCTCATCGCCGTCTGCGCCTACCGCACCTGCACGGTCGCGGTGGTCGCCGACATCACGCCACGCCCCCTGCGCGCCAAGGCGGACTCCGTCGAGAAGATCGTGGGCTATGCGGGCACGGGCGTCATGCTCGTGGCCATCGCGCTGCTCGTGCCCGATGTCGAGCACCCCAACTACCTGCCCATCTTCCTGCTGCAGGGCGCCGTCATCCTCATCGCGGCGCTCCTCTACCGCAGCTTCGTGGACGAGCCTGCCTCCGTCGCCCTCATGCATAGGGAGTCCGCCGCCATGGGCATCCCCGAGGACGAGATGGACGCAGAGGCGGACGACGAGAGGCACGGCGGCAAGGAGCGCATCGCCGACCCCGACGTGCGCCGCTCCATGATCTTCCTCATGCTCACGGTGTTCTTCTACTACATGAGCTACAACGGCATGACCACCAACATCAGCCGCTATGCAGGCGATTTCTTCTCGATGGGCGGCGGCAGCTACGCCATCATCAACATCACGACCATCGCGGGCGCGCTGGCGAGCTACGTGCCCGTCGCGAATCTCTCGCTCAAGTACGGCCGCAAGCGCGTCGCCCTCATCACGGGCCTCATCATGGCCGTCTGCCCCATCGCCATCTGGCTGGCGCCCGGCTTCCACCCGGCACTCTACGGCGTGTTTTTGCTCATGGGCGTGGGCCTCGGCGCGGTCGACATCTGCGTCTATCCGATGATCCTCGAGAACTGCTCCGCGAACTCCATCGGACGCTATGCGGGCTACTACTACACCGTCTCGATGGCCGCGCAGGTGGTGACGCCCATCCTCTCGGGTGCGATCATGGACGTGGCCGAGAAGCAGCTCTTCCTCTACATCGCCGTGATGGGCGTGGCGATGATCGCGGCGCTTCTGCAGGCGCGCCACGGCGATTCGATCACCGTCGACGAGGTGGAGGCCCGCCTCGCGGAGTAGCGCTTCCCCCGATTACGAAACGTGCGGTTTTATCCGTACGCTTCATAAAACGTGCAGCCCAAAACGATACGGTTCGCGATGCGTGCATACGTTTCGCGAACCGTACTGTTCCTCCATGCTTTTCCCAGCCTATCCAGCACGCGCCATAAGGCGAGGGCCGCCCGCCTGCTTGCGAGATGTTTTGCGAAGCGTACATCTCGCGACAGGCGGACGGCCCTCCCATCGCTTTGCGGCTCGTGCTTACGCCATGATCTTGCGGAAGAGCTCCTTCACGGTCTCATGGTCGGCCTCGCGCGGGTTGCCGGGATAGCAGGCGTCGGCGAGCGCGTCGGTCGCGAGCTGGTCGAGATCCTCCTCGACCAGGCCATCGCACGTCGGCTTGATGTTGACATCGGCGGAGAGCTGGCGGACGGCGGCGATCGCTGCGTCGGCAGCCTCGTCCTCGGTCATGCCTGCGGTGTCGACGCCCATGGCGACGGCGACCTCGGCGAGGCGCTTGGTCACGACGGGCTTGTTGTACTCCATCGCGATCGGGAGCAGCATCGCGCAGGCGACGCCGTGCGGGGTGTCGTAGTGGGCGGAGAGCGTGTGCGCCATGGCATGGTCGATGCCGAGGCCCACGTTGGAGAAGCCCATGCCTGCCACGTACTGGCCGAGCGCCATGCCCTCGCGGCCGCTGCCGGGCTCGCCGCTCTTGGCCTCGGCGTAGGCATCGCGGAGGTTCTGGGAGATGAGCTGGATGGCCTTGAAGTGGAACATGTCGGAGAGCTCCCAGGCGCCGCGGGTGGTGTAGCCCTCGATGGCGTGGGTCAGGGCGTCCATGCCGGTGGCGGCGGTGAGGCCGGCGGGCATCGAGGCCATCATGTCGGGGTCGACGATGGCGACATCAGGGATGTCGTTGGTGTCGACGCACACGAACTTGCGGACCTTGTCAGGGTCGGTGATGACGTAGTTGATCGTGACCTCGGCGGCGGTGCCGGCGGTCGTGGGGACGGCGATGGTGAACGTGGCGTGGTTCTGCGTGGGGGCGACGCCCTCGAGCGACACGAAGTCGGCGAACTCGGGGTTCTCGGCGATGATGCCGATGGCCTTGGCGGTATCCATGGAGGAGCCGCCGCCGATGGTCACGATGACGTCGGCACCGGAGGCCTTGAAGGCCTCGACGCCGTCCTGGACGTTCTTGATCGTGGGATTGGGCTTGATCTCGGAGAAGAGCTCCCACGCGATGCCTGCGGCGTCGAGCAGGTCGGTGACCTTGGCGGTCACGCCGAACTTCACGAGGTCGGGGTCGGAGCAGACGAACGCCTTCTTGAAGCCGCGACAGGAGATCTCGCCGGGAATCTCGTTGATGGCGCCCTTGCCGTGATAGCTGATGTTGTTAAGGACGAAACGGTTGGCCATGGATGGATCTTTCCCTTCGATTTGAACCGATGTCAACCAGTATAGCGGCTCGACCTCCCTCCCCGCCCGCTCGCCTGCCGGCATCATCGCGGAAGGATGCTTGAACGGCGCGGAAAACGGGTATGATGCGGTTGTCGAACCCACGTCGAAAGGCAATCATGGCACCTCTCATCGAAGAGCACCCCGAAGTCACCGAAGAGCTTACCGAGTTCGCACAGGTCTCGAGAAAGACGCAGGGATTCCTGACGCCCTGCCTGATGGAGAGCGCCAAGGGCCACGAAGCCGTCGTGCTCGGGCTGAGCTGGAAGAAGGCGCTCGAGACCGGAGCGTTCGTCTCCACGCCCGGAACCATCACGTTCCAGGTGCACAGCAGCACCGACCCCGCCACCGTCCTGTGCGCCGTCCTCAAGCCCAACGCGCATGAGGGCGGTATGCCCTGGTACATGACCTACGCGGGCGAGGACAAGCACGGCGTCCTCGCGAACGTCGCGGTCCCCGGAACGACGGTGGATATCCCGGAGGATGCCGAGCCCGTCCCCGCCCCGACCCCCGCTCCCGCCCCTGTCCCTGCCGCAACCCCCGCTTCCCCGAAGCCTGCGGGCGCCGCGCCGACGAACACGCGCGACCTCAGGAACTACGCCTTCATGTGGATCTCGAAGAGCGACGGCCACCATGTGAACGCCCTCGAGGAGATCGCAAGCCGCGCCCTGCCCGAGCCGTGGGGCTTCGGCGAGGGCGACTACTCCATCCTCCAGAGCTACATCACCCAGACCTTCTACAAGCTGCGCCTGGACGGCATGGTGCTCGAGAACAAGGGCCGCACCTTCGCCGCCATGAACAGCGGCCTGGTCACCCCGCGCTACGAGGACCTCTACCTGTGCTTCGTGCCCAACACCATGTCCGGCAAGCAGCCGTGGACGTATGCGGGCGTCTGCACGCAGTTCGACAACAGCAACAAGAAGCTGAGCGCGAAGCTCTGCGCGACGTTCCCCGAGATGCCCCAGCGCGCACGCTTCTTCAACGACGTGAGCGATATCGTGTTCGACGCGTCGCTCGGGACGCCGCTGTGCAACTGGGAGCACATCATCATCGAGAACGTCGACCGCATCCCCACCGACTTCATCGCGAGCCAGCTCTACGGCAGGCAGGCGGCCGAGATCCGCGAGCTCGTCGAGTCGATCGACTACGATCCCGACCGCGGCAGCGACGGCGACCCCTTCGGCGACCACGCCAAGGGCCTCGCGGGCGAGCAGTTCGACGAGCTGCGTGCGTTCCTCACCGAGAACCCCTCGTACTTCAACCGCATCAAGGCGGCCATGGACGGCGCGCTCGACCGTGCCTGCGTGCGCGCTGCTTACAGCTTCCGCACCGGCGTGCCGAGCTTCTACCCCGCCATCAACGATATCCAGATCCTGCTGCCGCTGTGCCTCATGGACGAGGACGTACCCGATTGCGCGCTGGTCACCAACAAGGACGAGCACGGCCGCTACGAAGGCCGGACGATCCTCACGCTGCGCATGGCGTACAAGAACGCACGCCTGCTCTGCCGTCCCGAGTCGGAGTGGCTGAGCGTCTAGCTATCCGCGGAGAATTCGTTCGCCGTGCGGGCGGGGGCTATCTCCCGCCCGTATCAGGCATCCTCGCCGTGCCTGCCCCTGAAGTGGCGGTCGAGCAGCGGACGTTCGATCGGCTCGAGGTCCGACCTGATCGCGACCACGTGCCAGCCCATGAAGGCGACCTCCTCCAAGACCACGGCGTTTTTGGCCGCCTCGATGGGGTCGGCGCCCCAGGTGAAGGGGCCGTGGGCGCACACGAGCACGCCGGGGACGTCCGAGGGGTCGGTGCGCGAGAAGGTCTCGACGATGAGGCGGCCTGTCTCGCGCTCGTAATCGTCCTCGATCTCGTGGCGCATCATCGAGCGCGTGCAGGGGATCTCGCCGTAGAAGTGGTCTGCGTGCGTGGTGCCGAGCACCGGGATGCTGCGGCCCGCCTGCGCGAAGATCGTCGCCCAGCGCGAGTGCGTGTGAACGATGCCGCCGATCGAGGGGAACGACCGGTAGAGCTCGAGGTGGGTGGGCGTGTCGCTGGAAGGACGGTGGCTGCCCTCGACCACGTTGCCGTCGAGATCGACCACCACCATGTCGTCGGGGGTCATCCCCTCGAAGTCGACGCCCGAGGGCTTGATGACGATGAGCCCCGCCGCGCGGTCGATGCCCGAGGCGTTGCCCCACGTGAGGGTCACGAGCCGGTGCTTCGGCAGGAGCAGGTTGGCCTCGCAAACGGTCCGCTTCAGTTCCTCGAGCATGGGATGCCTCCCTCGAAATCCTAAGATGCCTCCCCTCAAGCATAGTGCATGCAGGCACCATCCAGCACGCGGCGTTTGGCTCATAATGGAGGAGATGGACCGACCGACGAGGAGCTGCCATGTCTTACGGAACCGACGTTGCCCAGGAGGCCCACGACCTTCTCTGCACGCTGGCGCGCATCCCCGCGCCGAGCCACGATGAGGGCAGGCGCGCGGAGTTTGTGCGCGATTGGCTGATTGGCCAGGGGCTCGACGCCGAGATCGACGACGCCCTCAACGTGACGAGCTCGTACGGCGTGGGCATCATCGGCAGGATCGCGCTGTTCTCGGCGCACACCGACGTGGTCTTCCCCGACACCGTCCCGCTTCCCCTCGTCGAGCAGGACGGCCGCATCCAAGCGCCCGGCGTCGGCGACGACACCGCCAATCTCGTATGCCTGCTGCTCGCCTACCGCGAGCTGCTGCGCCGCATCCGCACGGGCGAGCTCAAGCGCAGGCGCGCCGTCATGATCGCCGCGAACTCGTGCGAGGAGGGGCTCGGGAACCTCGACGGCATGAAGGCGCTCTTCGCACGCGTGGGCAGGCGGATCGAGACGTTCGTCTCGCTCGACGGCTACGCCCCGCACGTGGTCACGCGGCCGGTGGGCTCGCACCGCTGGCGCATCAGCTGCGACACGCCGGGCGGACACAGCTACGCGAAGTTCGGATCGCCCAATGCCATCGAGCGCCTGAGCGCGTTCATCTGCGCGTTCTACCAGCTCGAGCGTCCCGACGAGGAGCCCGTGACCGTGAACGTGGGACGCATCGAGGGCGGGACCACCGTGAATTCCATCGCGCAGCACGCGGAGGCGCTCATCGAGTACCGGTCCGTCTCCGAGGCATGCCTCGCCACGATGCGGGAGCGCGTGGAGCGTCTCGTGGAGCAGTCGGCTGCCGAGAACGTACGCTTCGCCCTCGAGCTCATCGGCGAGCGCCCCGGCGAGGGCCCGATCGACCCGGTGCGGCAGAACGCGCTGATGAAGGCATGCGAGCAGGCCGTGGTGGAGACGCTCGGCGAGCAGGTCCAGTGGGGTCCGTCGTCGACCGACGCCAACGTGCCCTTCTCGCTGGGCATCCCTGCGACCACCGTGGGAGCGATTCGCGGCGCAGGCGCGCACACGCGCGAGGAGTGGGTGGACGTCGCGAGCCTGGCCCCGGGCGTCGACTGCGCGCTCGCGCTCATGGAGCGGCTGGTGTGCGCATGAGCGGAAGGCTCGACAACGAGCTGGTGACGCGGGGGCTCCTTCCCACGCGATCCAAGGCCCAGGAGGCCATTCGAGCGGGGCAGGTGCTCTGCGACGGCGAGGTCTGCACGAAGCCCGCGCACAAGGTTGATGACACGACCGCGATCGAGCTCGCAGGCCGCGTGATGCCCTACGTGTCGCGCGGCGGCCTCAAGCTGGAGAAGGCGCTCGAGACCTGGGGCATCCGCCTGGACGGACGCACGGTGCTCGACATCGGCTCGTCGACCGGCGGGTTCACCGATTGCGCGCTCCAGCACGGCGCCGCACGCGTCATCGCCGTTGATGTGGGCACCGATCAGATGGTCGAGCCGCTGCGGAGCGACCCGCGCGTCTCACTGCACGAGCAGACCGACTTCAGGCGCATGCCGACTGCGGAACTCGCAGGTGCGGACATCGCGGGCATCGGCGTATCGTTCATCTCGGCGAGGATGCTCGTGGACGCCGTGGCGGCGACGGATGTGCGCGAGGTCATCTGCCTCGTGAAGCCGCAGTTCGAATGCGGCCGGCGCGAGGCGAAGGCGCACAAGGGCGTGGTCGTGGATGAGGCGGTCCGGCAGCGTGCCGTGGCGGATGTGCGCGATGCGTTCGAGCATGCGGGCTTCTCCTGCACGGGCGTGGTGCCCTCCCCCATCACGGGCGGCGACGGGAACGTGGAGTACCTCGCGCATTTCGTACGGTAGCGCACCGACTCCCCTTGCCAATCAGCAACCCCTTGCCTATAGTTGATGCCATCCAGCATATGCATCTGAAACGGAGCAGCCATGGCACAGCGCGCCAACATCGAGCAGTACGTCTTCGGTACCACGTCCCTCATCGCCAACCGCATGGCTGCGGCAATCGACGCGGATCTCTCGGGCATCACCTACAAGCAGTGGTTCTTCCTCATGATGATCGACCGCATGGATTCGCTCGAAAAGAGCGTGCATGATGTTGCGCAATTCATCGGAACAACCCGTCAGAATGCGCGCAAGATCATCGAGCAGCTCGAGAACAAGGGCTACGTGGAGACATCCGTCTCGAAGTTCGACGCGCGTGCGCTGAGCGTGAGGATCACCCGCAAGGGAAGGAACTGCCTCGCGAAGAATGCACCGCTCGTGGCCGAAGCGACCGGCACCCTGTTCGCCGACATCTCCGATGATGAGCTCATGGCGTTCGCCCAGACCCTCGGCAAGCTCGTCGCCACCCTCACGGCCGAGGAGGACTAGACGCGAAGGGCGGACATTCCCGAACTGAAACCGCCTTCTCGTTTTGACTTGGTGTCAGGTCTGCTTTTCTACACCAAGTCAAAACCATACAGCCTCTACGCAACTGGGCTTTTGCGTCCACATCACGCAAAGCTGCACATGACTTGGTGGCTTCCTTCAGATACGTTCCCAATAAGACTACCAACTCAACTGAAACGCGGCCCCGTAGTCCCTAGTGAAGGCTCTCCTCGCCCGTGACCCGCTCGCCCAGCCAGTTCGCGACCTTCTCGGTGTAGAAGCGGTAATAGGAGAACGCGCGGGCGTTGCGCATGCGCTCAAGCGCGGGCACACCCGCCCAGATCATCGAGGGGAAGGCGAAGAGCGGCAGGTAGAGCGGACCGAAGACGAGAGACTGGATGCAGTGGCCGTACTCATGCACGAGGAGCTTCTCCTGATATCGCTTCATATAGGCGATGGTCTTGGGATGGTCCGCGCCCACGAGATAGTCGGGGATGAAGATGAAGGGTCCCAACGAGAGCCCCCGCGAGTACTTCCACTTCGTCACGATGGCGCACCGATAGCGACCGTCCTTCTCGCCGGGAACGAACGCATGCATGGCTGCGCCGACCAGCGTCTGGGGCAACCCCCAGGTGAGCTGGACAAGGTAGAAGACGGCGGTTTTCGCTACACTCATCATGGTTGTTAGTATAGTCGCTCGCGGAGAGGGCATGGCAGAGACGACGCACACCATCATGGGGACCGAGCGCCTCTGGCGCATGCCCGTGCTGGCGATCACCATCGCCTGCACCATCGGGTCGATCACCCTGCTTGCACGGGCATGGGGCCACTTCGTCCCCCTTGCAGCCGCGCCGGTCGCTTGCATGGCCATCTGCGCCGCCATCGTCGCATTCCACATCGTCCGCCGTGAGATCAGCGTGGGGCTCATCCCCCTGTCGCTTTTCGTCCTCGGGTTCGCAGGCGCCGCCTCGGAGCTGGTGGACCACTCGATGTGGGCCCTCGCATGCGCGGTCGTCGGCGCGGCGATGTTCGTCTTCCTGCACGTATGGTTCGTCCGCATGGCCGCTGCGACGTTCGTCGCGGATGGGGTTTCCCAAGCCCCCGTCGCCATCATCCTCGGGTGCGCCGTGAGGCACGGCATGCCGTCGTACACGCTCAAGCTGCGGCTCGACGCAGCCGTCAGGTTATGGAGAGACCATCCGGACCTGCGGCTCATCGTCACGGGCGGCATCTCCGATCCATCGGAGCCCGGCGAGGCGGACGTCATGGCAGCCTACCTCGCGGATGCCGGCATACCCGCACAACAGATCATCGTCGAAGACCGCGCCCTCAACACCGAGGAGAACTTCTCCCGCTCGATCGAGCTGATGGAGGATGCCGACCTCGGTGGCACCGCATGGATCGTCACGAGCGACTACCACATGTGGCGCGCACGCAGACTCGCGCGTGAAGCGGGTATTCGGACCATCCCCTTCGCCGCTCCCACGCCCTTCTCGACGCGCAGCGTCCAGTGGTGCCGTGAAGTGCTCGTGATCTGCTTCGGACGTTAGCTGCTGACACCATCGTCTTTCGGCCAGAAGCGCTCGATGAGCTTGCCCGCGAGCGCTGCGAGGATCTGCTGGAAGAGCGTCCCCGCGGTAACCGGCAGCATGACCTCGCCGGGAAGGTACTGCGCGGCGATGACGGTACCGGCCGAGATGTTGCGCAGGCCGCATTCGAAGGTCATGGTCGCGGCACGGTCGCGGGGTTGGCGCATGAGGCGGGCGACGATGACGCCCAGGACGAATCCGAAGGCCGCGAAGACGCCGATGAACGCAATCGCGCCCGCGTACTGCGGCGTGAGGTTGCGCACATAGGGCGCTGCCGTCGTGGAGTTCGCCAAGATCACGATGCAGAGCATCACCTTGGCTGCGGGCGCGAGCACGGGCGAGAGCTCCCGCTTGCCCCACCCCTTCCCGAGATGGTTCACAGCCGTGCCCGCGAGCGCCGGGATGGCGATCTGGACGATCATCGAGCGCATCATGCCGAGCACGTCGACCTCGACGGACGCGCCGACGAGCAGGCGCAGCGTGAGCGGGATCGTGAAGGGCGACAGCACGGTCGAGACGAGCAGCGTCGCAAGGCCGAGGGACGAATCGCCGTCATACATGCCGATCCACATGATGGAGACCACGGCAACGGGCACGGCATACTCGAGGGCCACGCCCGTCACGAGGTTCGCATTGCCGGCGAAGCAGAGGCTTCCCAGCAGAAACGCCAGCAGCGGCATGGCGATGGCGGAGACCGCAAGGATGGCGAGCATGGCGGCGGGACGCCTGAACGCCTCGGCGAGGGTGCCGAAGTCGTTGCCGAGCGAGCCCTGGAAGGTGATGAGGGCGAACAGGGCGGGGACCAGCGGCTTCAACAGCGCGAGCTGCTCGGGGAAGAGCACCGAGAGCAGCACGAGGACGGGCGAGATTGCCGCCATGTGGCGACCGACCCAATCCCCCATGCGCAGATATGCCTTCACACCGCTCCCTTCCCGGTTCCGCGGCATCCATTATCCGCCACTCAGACTGCGATTCTCCCTTGCAATTTAAATACCTACACTTTAGTATGAATTGGGCAAACACGCGGCCCTTCGCCGCTCTTTCGATAAAGGAGAACCGAACATGTCAGACACGCTGCTCACCGTGGCAGGCCTTTCCGCAGGTGCAGGCGACAAGCCCATCCTGCACGGCATCGACCTCTCAATCGCCGCAGGCGAGACCCATGTGCTCATGGGCCCCAACGGCGCCGGCAAGTCCACGCTCGGCCACGTCATCATGGGCGACCCCGCCTTCGACGTGACGTCCGGCACCATCACCTTCGACGGCGCCGACATCACCGAGAAGAGCCCCACCGACCGCTCGCTCGCCGGCATGTTCCTCTCCTACCAGGCGCCCGTCGAGATCCCCGGCCTGCCGCTCTACACGTTCCTGCGCACGATCTGCCAGATGCGCCCCGAGCTCAAGACCACCGCGCGCAAGTTCCGCGACGAGGTCGGCCGCCTCTCCGACGAGCTCGACCTCGACCAGGGCCTCATCATGCGCGAGCTCAACGTGGGCTTCTCGGGCGGCGAGAAGAAGAAGATCGAGATGCTCCAGCTGCTGCTGCTCAAGCCCAAGCTGGCCATCCTCGACGAGACCGACTCCGGCCTCGACGTCGACGCCCTCTCGATCGTCTCGAAGGGCATCGAGGCCTACCGCCAGCGCTGCGACGGGTCGCTGCTCATCATCACCCACAACACGCGCATCCTCGAGCGCCTCTATGTCGATCGCACGCACGTCATGGTCAAGGGCCATCTCGTGGCGGAGGGTCCCGCATCGCTCATCGACGAGATCGACGCCCACGGCTTCGAGCGCTACGAGCGCGAGCTCGGAAGCGAGGCGTAAGGCTATGGCGCGCACCAACGTAGCCGACGTCAACCGCTCGCTCTACGACTTCGTGATGCCCGAGGTCGATGCCGAGCGCTATGCCGACGGCCTCACGCCCGACATCGTGCGGGCCATCTCCGAGAAGAAGAACGAGCCCGCCTGGATGCTCGAGAAGCGCCTGAAGGCCCTCGAGCTCTACCAGCACATGGAGATGCCCGCCAACTGGGGTCCCTCCATCAAGGGCCTCAACATGGACCACATCTCAACCTACGTGGCCCCCAACACCAAGCGCACCAACACCTGGGACGACGTGCCCGAGGACATCAAGAGCACCTTCGAGCGCCTGGGCATCCCCGAGGCCGAGCGCGCCACGCTCGCCGGCGTGGGCGCCCAGTACGACTCCGAGATCGTCTACCACAACATGCGCGAGTCCGTGGCCGACCAGGGCGTCGTCTACACCACCATCGAGGACGCCATCACCGATCCCGAGCTCGAGCCGATCGTGCGCAAGTACTTCGGCACGCTCATCCCCATGACCGAGCACAAGTTCTCGGCGCTGCACTACGCCGTGTGGAGCGGCTCGAGCTTCGTCTACGTGCCCGAGGGCGTCACCCTCCCCTTCCCGCTGCAGAGCTACTTCCGCCTCAACGCGCAGGGCGCGGGCCAGTTCGAGCACACCCTCATCATCGTGGAGAAGAACGCCAACCTCCACTTCATCGAAGGCTGCTCCGCACCCAAGTACAACGTGGCCAACCTCCATGCCGGCGCGGTCGAGATCTTCGTCGGCGAGGGTGCGCACATGCGCTACTCGACCATCGAGAACTGGTCGAAGAACATGTTCAACCTCAACACCAAGCGCTCGACGGTCGCCAAGGACGCCCACATGGAGTGGGTGTCGGGTTCGTTCGGCAGCCACGTGAGCTACCTCTACCCGTCCACGATCCTCGCCGGCGACAACTCCGACTGCGAGTTCACCGGCATCACGTTCGCGGGCGCCACGCAGGACCTCGACACGGGCTGCAAGGTCACGATGACCGGCGCCAACACCACCGCGAGCGTCAACACCAAGTCCATCTCCAAGGACGGAGGCATCAACACGTTCCGCAGCTCCGTCATCATCGGACCGCGCGCCGAGAACGCCCGCGCGTCCGTGAGCTGCCAGTCGCTGATGCTCGACGACATGAGCCGCTCCGACACCATCCCCGCGATGGACGTGCGCTGCGCGACCGCGCAGGTCGGCCATGAGGCCACCATCGGCCGCATCTCCGACGACACCGTGTTCTACCTCATGAGCCGCGGCTGCTCCGAGGCCGAGGCGCGCACGATGGTGGTCAACGGCTTCGCCAACCCCATCTCCAAGGAGCTCCCCATGGAGTATGCCGTCGAGATGAACAACCTCATCAAGCTCGAGATGGAAGGGGCGATCGGATAATGGCCGAGACCATGCAGCTCTCCCACGTCAACACCCCTCCCGCGCAGACCTGGAACTACCTGCGCGTGAACGACATCAGCCTCGAGGTCCCCGTGCCGACCGACCATGGCGCTGCGTTCAACCGCCTGCCGCGCGTCTTCGACGGCATCGAGTGCGGCTTGGGCGACGAGGCGCGCGACTGGATCGTCGCGAGCGTTCCCGAAGCGCGCTACATCGAGGTTCCCGCCCATACCAGACGCGACGACCCCATCGTGGTCGTCGCCACCGCCGGGGAGAACGCCTATTCCGATACGGGCGTCTGCATCCGCGAGGGCGCCGAGGCCACCGTGGTGGTCGCGGCGAGCGCCGACCCTTCGGGCGATGCCATCACCGCCGCGCTCACCCGCATCATCGTGGAGCGCGGGGCGACCGCCCACATCGTCGAGGTCGTCGCCCACGGCGGCGCGAACCGCCATCTCGAGGGCCTCGGCATCGATGCGGCGAAGGACGCGCGCGTCGACGTGCGCCAGTACTTCCTGGGCGGCTCGAACGTTGCCGCCGGCATGGCATGCAACCTCGCCGGCGATGACGCCGCCTTCGAGCTCTCCTGCCGCTACCTCGTAGGAAACGGGGAGCTCCTCGACATCAACCATATCGTCCGCGCCCGCGGCCGCAACACCCGCGAGGACATGGTCGTCTCGGGCATGCTCGCCGACGGCTCGTCAAAGACGCTGCGCGAGACGATCGACCTCATCCACGGCGCCAAGGGCTCGCAGGGCAACGAGGCCGAGACCGTGCTCATCGCAGGCGAGCACATCCGCAACAAGACGCTGCCCACGATCCTGTGCGACGAGGACGACGTGGCGGGCAACCACGGCGCCACCATCGGCGCCATCAGCCCCGAGCAGCTCGCCTACATGTCGGGCCGCGGCCTCACGGAGGCCGAGGCGATAGCGCTCTTCATGCGCTCCATCTTCGACGATGCGCTCATCCACGCCCCCGAGCCCATCTCGACCGCGGCGATCGCGCTGCGTGCGGAAGCCGTGCTCGGCAACGAGATCAGCAACGACTCGCTCGAGGCGCTCGACGTCGAGCTCTTCAAGGAGGTGTAGCATGGCCCTCTCGCCCTCCGAGCTCGATGCCATCCGCGAGAACCCCTATCGCGCGGGTTTCCCGCTGCTTGCAGCCAATCCGGGGATAGCCTATCTCGACAGCGCCGCGACATCGCAGCGCCCGAAGAGCGTGCTCGATGCCGAGATGCGCTTCTACGAGACCATGAACGCCAACGCGCTGCGCGGCCTCTACCGCCTTTCGGTGGAGGCGACGGCCGCCATCGATGCCGCCCGCGCCCATATCGCGCGCTTCATCGGCGCCTCCGATCCCGCCGAGGTCATCTTCACGCGCAACACGAGCGAGTCGCTCAACCTTGCCGCCCGCTCGCTGGGCAAGCTGTTGCTCAACGAGGGCGATGAGGTGGTCATCTCCATCATGGAGCACCATTCCAACCTCATCCCCTGGCAGCAGATCTGCGCGGAGCGCGGCGCCACGCTCACCTACCTCTACCTCGATGACGAGTACCGCATCCCCGCCTCCGAGCTGGACAAGATCGGCCCGCGCACCAAGATTGTCTCGGTGACGCAGGTCTCCAACGTCCTCGGCGTGGAGAACGACGTCGCCGGAATCGCAGCGCGCGCCCATGCCGTCGGTGCGGTCTGCGTGGTGGACGGCGCCCAGTCGGTTCCGCACATCCCCGTGGATGTCGCCGAGCTCGGTTGCGACTTCCTCGCCTTCTCGGGCCACAAGATGCTCGCCCCCATGGGCATCGGCGTGCTCTGGGGGAAGCGCGCGCTGCTCGAGGCCATGCCGCCCTTCCTCACGGGCGGCGAGATGATCGACTCCGTCTCCGAGCAGGGCGCCGTGTGGGCACCGATTCCCGCTAAGTTCGAGGCGGGCACCCAGGATGGCGCCGGCATCGTGGCGCTCGGAGCCGCCGTCTCCTACCTCGAGGGCATCGGCATGGCAGCCGTGGAAGAGCGCGAGCGCCTGCTCGCCATCGCGCTCACCGACGCGCTCGCATCGCTGCCCTTCATCGACATCGTGGGCCCCGTCGACGGAGCACGCCATGTCGGCGCCGTCTCGTTCAACGTGCGCGGCGTCCATCCGCATGACGTCTCGTCGATCCTCGACATGAGCGAGGTCTGCATCCGTGCGGGCCATCACTGCGCCGAGCCGCTCCTCAAGCGTCTGAGCGAGAGCTCCACGTGCCGCGCGAGCATCGCGCTCTACAACGACCTGTCCGACATCGACCGGCTCGTCAACGGCCTCGAGTCAGTTTGGAAGGTGTTCAATGGCTGAGATGAACCTCTACAATGCCCAGTTCATGGACCACGTCCATAACCCCGACTACAAGTACCAGATGGACGACGTCACCTGCAGCCATGAGGGCATCAACCCCTCATGCGGCGACGAGCTCACGTTCTCCGTCCGGTTGGCGGATGACGGCACCATCGAGGAGGCCGCGTTCACGGGCCACGGCTGCGCCATCAGCCAGGCATCTGCCGACATCATGAGCGACCTCATCGTCGACAAGACGCCCGAGGAGGCCATCGAGCTCTGCAAGCTCTTCATGGGCATGGTCCGCGGCGAGATCACCGACGAGGCGGAGCTCGCCAAGCTCGACGAGGCGCAGCTCCTGCGCGACATCTCGCACATGCCCGCGCGCGTGAAGTGCGCGGAGCTCGCGTGGCGCACCCTCGAGGAGATGCTCGAGGAGCACTGCGGCAAGGACGGCGAGTAGCATGGCGGAGATGTTCTCCACCAAGGGGCGCTACGCCCTGCGCACGATGGCCGACCTCGGCAGCCATGAGGGCTGGGTCTCGCTCGGCGACGTCGCGGAGCGCCAGGGGATCTCGCGCAAGTACCTCGAGCAGATCATGTCGCTGCTTGTGCGCGCCGGATTCGTCGAGAGCCAGCGCGGGAAGAACGGCGGCTATCGGCTCGTCCGCCCCTCGTCCGACTACACGCTCGGCGAGATCCTGCGCGCGGTCGAGGGCAACCTCGCGCCCGTCTCGTGCCTCGACTGCACGAGCGGCGAGCTCTGCCCCAAGATCGAGAACTGCACGACCGTCGATATCTGGCGCGACCTCGGCAAGGTCACCTCGGCGTTCCTCGACAGCAAGTCCCTCTCGGACCTGATCGGCCCCGACGGCGCCGATTCCTGCGCATAGCAGGCTATTCCAAAAAAAAGGGGATACTCCCCGAAATGAGAAAACGGCCCCGCTGACGCGGGGCCGTTCCTGTCGAATGACCTGTCCCTTTGACAGGATGCGGGCTTATGCCCAGCCCTTGCCGTCGGAACCGAAGTCGATGATGAGCTCCTTGGCGCGGGCGACGACGGCGTCGAAGCCGGGCTTGAGGAACTTGCGCGGGTCGTAGTTCTTGCCCTCGAGGTCCTTGCCGCTCTCGACGTAGGCGCGCTCGGCACGGGAGAAGGCGACCTGGAGGTCGGTGTTGACGTTGATCTTGGAGATGCCCATGGAGATGGCCTTCTTGATCTGGTCGGTCGGGATGCCGGTGCCGCCATGGAGGACGAGCGGCAGGTCGCCGACCTCGGCCTTGATCTTGGCGAGCTGATCGAAGGAGAGGCCCTCCCAATCGGCGGGATAGAGGCCGTGGATGTTGCCGATGCCGCAGGCGAGGAAGTCGACGCCCAGATCGGCGATGGCCTTGCACTGCGCGGGATCGGCCAGCTCGCCCTTGGAGGCGACGCCGTCCTCGACACCGCCGATGCCGCCGACCTCGGCCTCGACGGAGAGGCCCTTGCCGTGGCAGAGCTTCACGATCTCGGCGGTGCGGGCAAGGTTGAGCTCGAAGGTCTCCTCATGGGAGCCGTCGTACATGATGGAGGTGAAGCCGGCCTCGATGGCCTTGAAGCAGTCCTCGTAGGAGCCGTGGTCGAGGTGCATGGCAACGGGCACGGTGATCTTCATGTAGTCGCAGAGGTCGCGCACGACGTCGGCAACGGTCTTGAAGCCCTGCTGCCACTTGGCGGCGCCGGCGGTGCACTGGACGATGACGGGGCTCTGGAGCTCCTCGGCTGCGGTGAGGATGGAACGGGTCCACTCAAGGTTGTTGGTGTTGAAGGCCGCCACGGCGTAGTGGCCCTTCTCGGCGGACTGAAGCATCTGTGCAGCATTGACAAGCATGGGTAACCTCCAATGGTCGGATGGCAGACAGGCGTCGTGCTCTGTTTGTATTTTAGCGCGTGCCATGCGGTGCTGGTGTCATAATCGTATGGGTGGATGAAACAATCGGTTAAGGAGCTATCATGGAACACCCCTGCGCGTGGAGCGAGTACACCGAGGAGCAAACAGCCGAGCTTGAGGCGTTTTGCACGAAGTATCGCGCCTTCATCTCCGAGAATAAGACCGAGCGCGAATGCGCAGCAGCAGCAATCGAGCTTGCCGAGAAGGAGGGCTATATCTCTCTTGAGAGCGCCATCGCGTCTGGAGCCGCGCTCAAGCCCGGTGACAAGATCTACGCGTCCAACAGGGGCAAGACCCTCATGCTCATCCAGCTGGGCACCGAGCCGCTCGAGAAGGGCCTCAACATCTTGGGCGCCCATATCGACTGCCCGCGCCTCGACATCAAGCAGAATCCGCTCGAGGAGAAGAACGGCCTCGCCTACATGGATACCCACTACTACGGCGGCATCAAGAAGTACCAGTGGGTCACGATGCCGCTCGCCATCCACGGAGTCATCGCCCTGAAGGACGGCAGCGTCATCACCGTGAAGATGGGTGAGGCGGAGGACGATCCGGTCTTCTACATCACCGATCTGCTCCCCCATCTCGGAGGCGAGCAGATGGCCAAGAAGGCGTCGGAGGTCATCGAAGGCGAGATGCTCGATATCCTGGTTGGCTCGCGCCCGCTCACGATCAAGGATGGTGACGAGTGCAAAGACCCGGTCAAGACCAACGTCATCAGCCACCTCAAGGAGGATCTTGGGATCGAGGAGGAAGACCTGCTATCTGCAGAGCTCGAGGTTGTTCCCGCCGGCAAGGCGCGCGAGGTGGGCTTCGACCGCTCGATGATCCTGGGCTACGGGCAGGATGACCGTTCCTGCGCCTACACCAGCCTTACCGCGCAGCTCGATACCGAGATGCCTAAGCGCGCCGCCGTGTGCCTCCTCGTCGACAAGGAGGAGATCGGCTCAGTGGGTGCCACCGGCATGCACAGCCGCTGGTTCGAGGATGCCATGGCCGAGATCCTCGAGCTCGCGGGAGAGGGCGGTTCGCTTCCGCTGCGCCGCTGCCTCGAGCGCTCCTGCGTGCTGTCAAACGATGTCTCCGTGGGCTACGACCCGGCATTCCCCTCGGTGTACGACCCCAAGAACGCGGCATATCTCGGCCATGGCGTGTCGTTCATCAAGTTCACCGGTGCGCGCGGCAAGGGCGGCTCCAACGATGCAGACGCCGAGTATGTGGCTGCGCTGCGCCGCGTGATGGACGAGGCGGGCGTGCACTGGCAGACCTCCGAGCTGGGAAAGGTCGATGCGGGCGGCGGCGGGACCATCGCCTACATGCTCGCAAACTACGGCATGAGCGTCATCGACTGCGGCATCCCCGTGCTCTCGATGCATGCGCCGTGGGAGGTCACGAGCAAGGCGGATGTCTTCGAAGCCTACCGGGCCTACAAGGCCTTCCTCAACCAGAGGTGACAATTCTCCTCGTAGGACTTTTGTCAGCTTTTTGATGACAATTCTCCTCGTAGGACTTTTGTCAGCTTTCTTTGACGCCCATCGTTTCAAATAACTGATACGATGGGCGTCTTCATCATCCGCGTTTTGGAGCCCCTATGTCGTACAACGCGAGAATCGAAAGCAGCTCGGAAATCTACCATGTCATGTGCCGAGGCGTTGGGCGGCAGATCATCTTCGAGGACGATGACGACCGCTCGTATCTGATCGAGCGGATTGCCGAGGCAAAGGGCCCCGCCAAGGTTGAGATCCTCGCATGGTGCCTCATGGACAACCATTTCCACCTGCTTGCCCGCGCTGCGAAGGACGATCTATCGTCGTTCATGCAGAAGGTTCTCTCGGCATATGCGAAGCATTTCAACGAGCGGCACAATCGGGTGGGGCATCTATTCCAAGATCGTTTCAAGAGCGTCCCCATCGAATCGGACTCCCAACTTCTCGCCGTCGTCCGATACATCCATCAGAATCCAGTCGAGCTGGGAAAGATCGACTATCAGATGTACCCGTGGAGCAGTTACCGAGAGTATCTCGGAGCTCAAGGGCTTGCCGAGACTGGGATGGTGCTGGAGATGTACGGGTCACTTGAAGAATTCGACAGGTTCAACCAGTACCTCGGAGATGACGTCCTCCCCTCCTTCGATTCTGGGCGGATCGGTGATTCCATGGCCAGGGCGCTCTTCATAGCACACGAAGAGCTGGGCGCGGACATCGAGAACCTCAAATCCCTTCCTCGGAACGAGCGCGATGCAGGTATCGAGAGGCTGCTTCGTCGAGGGCTGTCAATCAGGCAGATCGAGCGGCTGACCAGCATAAGCAGGGGAATCATCGCGAGGATCTCGAAGAACCTGAACGGTTGACAAAAGTCCTACGAGGAGAATTGTCACCAAAAAGCTGACAAAAGTCCTACGAGGAGAATCGTCATTGTGGATGCGGCGTCAATAATAGATGGCGTTGCTGTGAAAACCTTCCCTTTCCCGCCCGTTGTGTCAGGATGGGTGGCTAATGAAAACATGCCCTGTGCAAGGAGGTAGGCATGGAGAAGGACATCAGGCAGGGCTCCATCTTCGGAGACCTCACCATAACGCAGATCATCGCGGGCGCCGCAGCGTCCGCCACATCGTTCGCCCTCGCCAAGCAGACCGGCATCCTGGGCTCGGTCATAGGCGCAGCCGTAGGCTCGGTCGCCGCAACCATCGCGGGTGCGGTGTTCACCAGCATGATCAACCGCTCGGTCGAGGGGATCCGCGGTTACGATGCCGCAGACGACCGCGCGATCCAGGGCGCGGTACAGCTCGGCTCTGCCCCGCAGCCCGCGTGCCGCTCGCACAAGCATGCGCTAATCGCGCTGGCGATCGCCATGGTCGCAGGCTTCGCGGCCGTGTGGGTGTATGCGGCGGGCGTCGACATCTTCACCGCAGGCAGGGGAATCGGCGTGCAGGCGCCGATCATCGAGTACGTCTCGGGCACGTACACCGAGCCCGAGGAGGACGTTGCCCCCACCGATGGAACCGAGCTTCCCGCGGACGAGACTGCGCCCGACGCGGAGCAGCCCGCCGAGCCCGAAGGCGATGCGCAGGTCGAACCTGCACCCGAGGGCGGCGAGCCCGCGGAAACACCACAGGAACCCGTCCAGCCAGCAGAACCCACCGAACCCACCGAATCCGCCGAGCCCGAGCAGCCCACTACCGGCACGGAGAGCGCAGACCCGCAGCTCTAAGTCTCACGGCATCCGGAGAATCATCCACGAGCGCATCCCGCTCCCTCACGAGGAGTACGCTTCATATGCAGCGTGACGATTCCACCGACCGCACGGGAGATGATGATGGAGCCCGATAAGCACCGTATGCCGACACGGCGGCAGGCCCTTGCGCTCGGCGCGGGGATGCTGGCGACGCTCGCGGGATGCGGCGGCTCCGCATCGGAGGGAGACGGCGCGCAGGACCCCGCCCCATCCGGATACCGGCACGGCGTTTCCGATGTCATCATCAACGACACGCTCATACCCTCCGAGGTCGAGCCCATCCTTGCCGGCATGAGCTTGGATGAGAAGATCTCCCAGCTCATCATCCCGGCGATAGCGAGGGGCGCCACGAACCTCGACGACCATCCCGAGCTCGCCGAGGCGCTGCGCCGGCATCAGTTCGGCGGCGTGATCCTCTTCGGGTCGAACATCGAGGGGACGGGGCAGACCCTCCGCCTCGCCGATGCGCTGCAGGACAACAACCTCAACGCTGAGGCAAGCACGCACATCCCCTATCTCGTCTGCGCCGATGGCGAGGGAGGCGTCGTGCTGCGCCTCGACATGGGAACTCGCATGACCGGAGCCATGGCCGTCGGAGCGACGGGGGCCTCCGCGCAGGAGAACGCCTGCGAGACGGGGGCGATCCTGGGCAGGGAGCTGTCGGTCTTGGGCATCAACGTGGACTTCGCGCCGGTCGCCGACGTCAACAGCAACCCCGCCAACCCCGTCATCGGCGTGCGCTCCTTCGGAGACGACCCCGCGATGGTCGCCGAGCTGGCTTGCGCGATGGCCAAAGGTGTTTCGAGCTCGGGGGCGATCCCCTGCTTCAAGCATTTCCCGGGCCACGGGGATACGGGCACCGACAGCCATCTGGGAACCGCGACGGTGGAGAAGAATCTCAACGAGCTGCGCGCCTGCGAGCTCGTCCCCTTCGCAGCAGCGGTGAAGGCGGGCGCCGACCTCATCATGACTGCGCATATCACCTGCCCGGAGATCGATGAGGAGGTCGCCCTCCCGGACGGGAGCACGGGATGCTATCCCGCAACCATGTCGCACACCATCATCACCAAGATCCTGCGGGAGGAGCTGGGCTACGACGGCGCCGTCATCACGGACGCCCTCAACATGGACGCCATCGCCTCAGCGAACCTGGTGGAGGGCTCCCCGGATACCGCGCAACACGCCGCCAACATCGCCGAGAAGGTCCTCAACGCAGGCGTGGACATCCTGCTCCAACCGCACGGGCTGTCGGATAGCTGGGATGCCGCGTTCTACGACGAGTACGTTGACCTCATCTGCCAGAAGGTCGAGGAGGGCGCCATCGACCTCGAGCGCATCGACCAGAGCGTGCGGCGCGTCCTCACGCTCAAGGAGAGCCACGGCATCCTCGGACTGTACGACTGCGAGCGCGATGCGGAGGCGCGCACCGCCAGCGCGCAAGCGATCATCGGCTCGGGCAAGCACCACGAAGCGGAGATGCGCATGGCCCGCGAGGCGATCACGGTCGTGAAGAACGAGGGCGCGCTGCCGCTGGTCAGTTCCGGTTCCTACGTGCTGCTCGTACGCACCCCCGAGGAGTCGTCCGCAGCGGAGCATGCGCTCTCCCAACTCGAGGAGCACGGGCTGTTCGGCGGAGGCGTCCTCGTGAGGAATCTCATCACGGGCGGAGAGCGCAGTTCCGACGACGCGTCCGCGCGCGTGACCATCGACCGCTACTACGACCTCGACGCCGGCGAGATCCGCTACAGCGACGCGCTATCCTCCGCCATCGCAGAGGCATCTGCGGTCATCTGCGAGACCACGACCTGGAGCACGTCGGTGCTCTCGGAAGGCTCCGCGCAGCGGACGGCTATCGAGCGGGCGATGGATGAGGCGCACAGCGCAGGAGCCGCGTTCATCCAGCTGAGCGACAACCTTCCCTACGACGTCGCCTGCTACACGGATGCCGATGCGCAGGTTATTGCGTACATGAGCGAAGGGTCCGACATCGACCCCACCGACCGCAGCCACGGATCGGATGCGCCCGCCTACAACGCCAACTTCACGGCAGCCCTGGAAGCGATCTTCGGCGGCTACAGCCCCACGGGCACGTTGCCCGTGGATATCCCCGTCATCGAGGCGGCATCGGACGGAGCGGCGAACTTCACCGGCGAGATCCTCTACGAGCGCGGGCTCGGGCTGACCTTCTGATCCGCGTTGCCGCTAGGCGATGCCGAGCAAACCCATGAGCGTGGTCCGCGCCGCATCAGCTCCGGCTGAGCGCACGTCGACCTCGCCGACGATGCGCGAGACGATCCCCTTCCGCGGCATGCCGTCGAACACGTAGATGCGGCTGCCGAGGTCGATTGCCTCGTCGACGTCGTGCGTGATGACGAGCGCCGAGAGGCCCAGCTCGCGCACCATGCCGGCGAACCAGCGCCTGAGCTCCACGCGCGTGATGGCATCGAGCGCCGAGAAGGGCTCATCGAGGAGCACCACGTCGTTATCCATGAGATAGGTGCGCAGCAGCGCCGCGCGCTGGCGCATGCCGCCCGAGAGCTGCGATGGCCAGAGTCCCTCGGTGCCCTCGAGCCCGAACGTGGCGAACAGCGCACCCGCTTTCGCACGCGCCGCGTCGCGGTCCACCCCGCGCACGATGAGCGGCAGCGCGGCGTTGTCGAGGATGGACCTGCTCGGCAGGAGCAGGTCCTTCTGTAGCATGTAGCTCACACGCCCGGGAACGCCCGTGATGTCCTCGCCGCGGAGCAGCACCCTGCCTCCCGCGGGCTTCTCGAGGCCGGCGAGCGCGTGGAAGAGCGTGGTCTTTCCGCAGCCGCTGCGCCCGACGATGCAGGCGAGCTCGCCCTCGTCCACATGGACCGAGACCCCCTCGGCGACGGCGAAGTCGCCCCACGAGAGCGTCAGGCTCTGCGCCTCGAGCGCGGGTGCCGCCATGATGCCCTACCCCTCCAGGAAGTCGTTCGTGAAGCCGGCCTCGGGAGCGAAGGCGTTCTCGACGAGGCCCTTGTCGTTGAGCCACTGGTAGAAGCGCTTCCAACGCTCGGGATCGATGACGCCCCAGCTTGCAGCGTCGGCGATGTACTCCGGAGAGATGGACTCCTGCGCTGCGGAGATGAGCGCCGGGTCGAGCTCGGGAACGGCCTTGCAGAGGATCTCTGCGGCCTCCGCAGGGTTGGCCGCCGCGAACTCGTAGCCCTTCTTGGCCGCGCGCAGAAAGCCCTTCACGAGCTCGGGGTGCTCCTGCATGAAGAAGTCGTTCGCGGCGATGACGGGCGTGTAGTAGTCGAAGACCGGGTCCATGTCGGCGAACGAGAAGTAGTTCACGGCATAATTCTGCAGGTTGGCGTTCTGGACCGCCCACCACTCGTAGACCCACACCGTGTCGAAGAGGCCCGCCTGCAGGCCCATGACCTCGTCATCCACCTCGTAGGGCACGAGCTCAACCTTGTCGTAGTCACCCCCGTCGGCCTCGACGATCTGCTTGATGGTGGCCTGCTCGACGGGCAGTCCCCACGTGGCATAGGTGTGGCCTTCCATGTTCTTAGCCGTCGTGATGCCATCCTCGGCGCGGCTCATGATGCCGCTCGTGTTGTGCTGCACCACCGCTGCAACGGCGGTATAGGGCATGGGGTTCGCGGACGCAAGGCTGTTGGCGATGTAGTCCTGATAGGTCATGCCCATATGGGCGCCGCCCGTGCCGATGAGCGCATCGGATCCGTCGGCGGGCACGGGAACGATCTCCACCTCGATCGCCTCGTCGGCGAAGAAGCCCTTCTCCATGGCGACGTAGATGCCCGTGTGGTTGACGTTGGGCGAGTAGTCCAGCACGAAGGAGACCTTGTTGGTGAGAACGCCCTCGTCCTGGGGCTGCTCCTGCTTGCAGCCGGCAAATGCGGCGGTGCCGAGTGCTGCGCAGGCAGCGAGGAAGCTACGACGCGATAATCTTTCCATGTTCTTTCCTTTCGATCTGTTTCCAAGGCAGGCATACGCGCTCGAGCAGGCCGATGAGGCGCATCAGGCCCAGCGAAAGCGCGGAGATGACCAGGATCGACGCGAACATCTTGTCGTAGGAGAACGACTTGCGGACGCGCGTCATATACACGCCCAGGCCGCTCATGCCGCCGAGCCACTCGGCGATGACTGCGGAGACGATGGCGTAGGTGGCGCTGATCTTGAGGCCGCTGAAGAACTGCTCGGCGGCTGCGGGGAGCTTCGCGTAGACGAAGATCTGCAGGTTGGAGGCGTTCATCGTGCGCATGAGGTCGATGATGTCGCGGTCAACCGAGGCGAAGCCGTCGGCGAGCGACACGGCCACGGGGAAGAACGTCGTGAGCACGATGAGGACGACCTTGGGGAGGATGCCATAGCCGAGCCACAGCACCAGGAGCGGGGCGATGGCGATGGTGGGCACGGTCTGCGAGAGCGTGATGAGGGGCTGGATGGCGAGACGGAACGTCTGATAACGGTCCATGAGGACGGCGAGGATGAAGCCGAGCACCACGCCGATGGCGAGTCCGAGCCCCGCCTCGAGAAGCGTCGTCACCGTATGCGACCAGATGAGCGGGAAGTCGCTCACCAGCGCGGAGACCACGGCGATGGGGCTCGGCAGCATGAACGCCGGGATGAGACCGAGCGAGCAGGCAGCCTGCCATACGGCGAGCACGGCGGCAACCGCGATGGCGGGCACGGTCTTCTGTTTGGAGGGCAGGCGCATTCAGTCTCCCTACGCTGGCATTACCCAGATCAGGTTGGAGGGTCAGGGCCGCGATGGACCCAATCTCAGCCGGCGTGCGCCAGCTCCCCTATCGAGTTGTAATGGTAGCACTCATCCCCTCTGCCGCGACCGCGCTTGCGTGACGGAAACGATATTGCCGCAAACGAACGGCAAGCGTCCTCGGCACGTCACGCCAAGTGGCCCTAAGCGGCCCTAAGGGGCCGAGTCATACGAAACACACACTTGAGGGGCGAGCGCACCCCTTCGTGACCGCAATCGGCCAAGAGGATCCCGAGACTTTTCGTCAGCAACGGTCCCACCGCAGGCCTTCCGGGTGCCATGTGCCACAGGCGACGTCGCCGAGGACGGGGTCGAAGAGGGCTCCCGCGACCTCGCAGGCCCCGTCGAACGTGACGTCTACCCCCTGCCTGCGCGCGAACCTTTCGAACCCGGCACGCCAGAATGCCGGGGCCTCGAAGCACCCGGGCACAGCCATCCCCCTCCTTGCGCACTCCGCGACGACGGCCAGCCTCAGGTCCCCCCAATCCAGCTCCTGAGTGCGCGCGACGAGCACGATGTCCACGAGGTCCTTCATCCTGGACGAGGGGTACCCGCCGGGCTGGACCTCCATGGCCGCGCAGAGCTTGTCCGCGAGCTGGTCGCAAACGGGGTAGAGCACGTAGGGCGAGGACTCGACGCCCTCGAGCTGGATGCGCCTCACTGGGTCTGCGACTACGGGCACGCCCGTGGGAGCACAGTCGAGCGACAGGTCTATGAGCACGGGGTCCTTCTCCTCTGCGCCGACGAACGTCGAGAAGCGCAGCTTGAGCAGCCTCGAATAGCCGTTCTCGTCCATGCGCTCCTCGCGCCTCGTCAGCTCGAAGCGGCAGAAGTCGCCGAGGTCAACCGAGGCCCGCTCGACCAGGTCGGCCACGGCCGAGTCGGCATCCAAGGGCACGACGAGCCCGAAGTCGACATCGCGCGTCGCGCGCGCGTCGGGGATCCTTGCGAGAATCCCGCTGCCACCCTTGAGAACGAGATCGGAGCGCCCTCCCCTGAACACGCGGCAGAGGAACCGGTCACGCAGCGCCTGGCGGTATCCCGCACCCGGGTCGCCGCCGGCCTCGCGCACCGCCCTCTTGAGCGCGAGGTCGAACTCTGTCGGACTCTGGTATGCCACGCTACCCCCTCCTCAGCATCTCGTAGAGCGAGGTCCCCCTGGCAAGCCCGCGCCTCTTCCCCAGCCCGTCGACATCTCGACGCAGCGCCGCCTCGTCGACAATCATGCCGGCGGAGAGCGCGTCTTGCAGCACCGCCGAGACCAGGCTCAGGTCCTCGCCGTCGGCGACGAGATCGCACACGGTCCGCGTGGCGGTTGTGCAGGGAAGCCCAGCGACAGTGCGCACTTCGTCCGTCGAGAGCCTTCCGCGCACGACGCGCAGGCCGCCCCTTTGCACTTGCCTGCGCACCGCCGAGGTGAAGGTCAGGGGCTCCGGGCCAAGCTCGCCCAAGCCCATGAGCCATGCAGCCGTGTTGTGGGAGACGGCGCATGCGAGCGGGTCCCGCGAATGCGCAAGCACCGCAGGTTCGAGCGAGAGCCATGCAGCCCATACCGCCTCCTCGCGTATGGACGGGGCGCCGGATGCCCGGTACACGCCGCGGCCCACGCGCTCGAGGTGCCCGTTCGCGGCAAGACGCGAGAGCTCCATCCTCCCCACCCCCGCGGCCAGCGCCTGCGCGGATGTGACGAGCCCCCGCTGCGAAGCAGCTATTCCATCCGTTATGTTCAAGGCATCTAATGCTTTCATGCTGCAATTGTAACAGTATATTGTTATAAGTACGGCATGAATTCACTACGAAATAGCTTTGCGACCAAGTGGGTCCGCGTCACAACCGAGACCTATAGAGAACGCCGCACTCGTCGCGATCTCCCCAGGGGTCGACCGGGTCCTCGTCCGTCGCCTTGAATCCGCATGACTCGTGGAGCCTTCTGGATGCCTCGTTGCCCCTGTAGATGACGCAGGTCACCTCGCGCGCGCCGAGCGAGCGTAGGTACTCCGTGGCGTGCGACAGCAGGAGCCGACCGTTGCCCGGCGCCTGGCGCCGGGGTCGGTCTCAGCCGCCTCGATGAACCAGCAACCTCCGCCGCACGAGACCGCACGCAAGGCGCTCTTCCAAACGCCGTCGTCCTCCTCGACGAGCACGAGGTGCCCCGAATCGGAGACGAAGCCCTCGAGAAACTCGCGATACAACGAGCGCATCTCCCTCTCATTTGAGAAGTTGACCGAGAGATCGCCCATCGACTCCGCGTACACGCCGAAGAGCCTCTCGACCACGCCGTCATCGACCGTCCTCACCACAACCAGCATGTTGCGCACCTTTCCTCACTAGGCTGGCCCAATTCTAGCCCTAGACAAGGGAAACCTCGATGCGTAACGAGGGCTGCCTTCATGCCCGACTGACCGCTCGCCGATTCGGCATGTGGGCAGGAGCAACACGAGAGACGCCCGTGTGACCGTCTGGGACATCCTTTCGGGACTGCCTTGGATTTCGCACAAAAACAGCCGCTCTACCTGCGGCTGAAATACATTGTCGGGTAATGCGCATTACCCAGATCAGGTTCGAGGGTCAGGGCCGCGGTGGGCCCAATCTCAGCCGGCGTGCGCCAGCTCCCCTATTCGGCAGTAATAGTAGCACTTCTCCCCGACCGACAGCCAGCTCGTCCCGAGCTGCTGCGGAAGCGCAAGGGACTCTGGGAAAAGGGATGGCCGTCTCACCGCCTCTCTTCTCGTCAGCCACGTGCCAGCTCCCCGTAACTGGTGCTATCGTTACGCAAAGGAGGGGGCGCAAAGCCGTCACCCCTGTCAGCTTGAAGGGCAGGCGCATGGAGGCATTCGGACAGTTCTACCTCGACAAGGAGAAGGACCTCGTCGTCGACCTCTTCCGCGATCGGGACGAGCTGCACTACGTGCTCAGAACGCCGAACCACGGAACGGGCAACCTCATCACCAACCTCGCCGCTCTGTGCAACCTGGAGCTTCAGACGGATGAGGACGGCCTCAAGGTGATCCGGGGCACGCTGCCCTGCTACATCGACGGCAGCAACCGCATGGTCTACGTGTTCCGCCTGCTCGATACGAAGGTCGCCAACATCTATCCGGACGGCAGGATCGAGCGGAAGGCATCCATACCCGCCATCGCGAAGACCCTGATGAGCCAGACCAAGGACTACCGGCAGGATTTCCGCAAGACCGTCGTGAAGACCTACATCCTGCGCGAGTGCAAGTTCCGCACCGACCTGCACACCCACATGAACGCCAACCTCGATCCCGACATCCTCATCGCCCTCGGTATCCACCATCAGATCCGCTACCCGCTCTACTACATCCGCAAGCTGGGGCTGCGGCTGTCACCCGCGCAGGAGCGGGTCCTTGCGACGCGGCGTGCCCAGACGGCGACGCAGCTTCGCGGCTCACCCCTCAAGGGCAAGTACCTGAACCGCAGGATAGATGACGGGACGTTTTTGAACTTCGCCTCCCTCATTCTCGAGAACCTGGAGAACGCGGCGTGGAACATCCCCAGGATCAGGGCGTCGCTGGCCATCATGAAAGACGGGCAGGCCGTCTTCACCAACCTCGAGAAGGTCTATCTGTACCGCTACGTCTTCTGCAAGGGCGTGCCCGCCGACGACCCGATCCGGATCGACGGCATCGAGCGCATCCCCGACCACGAGATCGTCCAAGCCCTTGCCGCGATGGAAATGGATCGCAGCAACCCTGCGTTCTCCGCCAACAGCGTCTTCCAGGACAAGCTGCTGTGGATCGCGCGGAGCTACGCCGCATGCGGCATCGACTACGCGGAGATCTCCGACACGACCCTGGCGAAGCCCGAGGATGCACCGCGCATGCTTGCCGAAGTCCATGCGGTGATGCCGGCGATCAGGCGGGAAACCAGGGTCACGCTGCGGTTCCTGGCGGCGATCCGGCGGACTCCGCTCACGATCGTGCGCGACAGGATCGCGTATGACGATTCGATGCGCAGGAGCCTCCAGACGATACGTGCGATAGCGGGAGATCCCTATGTGGCGGGCAGCGACATCGTCGGCGAGGAGATCAACGACATCCGCGACCTTGCCCCGCTGCTGGCGGAGCTCGACCGGATCGCCGCAGACCACCCCTCCTTCACGATCCGCGTCCATGCCGGGGAGAACGACGGCCTGCGCGACAACGTGGCCAACGCGATCAGATGCATCCGCGAGGGGCTTGCGCCCGGGCAGCCCATGCCCCTCATCCGGATCGGCCACGGACTCTACACCAGGAACCTCACCTCGGCCAAGGGACGGCAGCTGCTGGAGGACCTCAAGGACAGCGGTGCCGTCCTGGAGTTCCAGATCACCTCGAACGTCCGGCTGAACAACCTGAGCCAGCTGGAGCACCACCCCCTGCGCCAGTACCTGGCGGCTGGCGTGCCCTGCGTGCAGGGAACCGACGGCGGTGCCGTGTATGGGACGGATTCGATCGACGAGCAGCTCGCGCTCGAGAAGACGCTCAACCTCTCGAAGGAGGAGCTTATCGCCATGCATCGTGCGGAGGACGCGGTCCGAAGCCGCGGCCTTGCCGCCCTCGAGGAGAAGATGCGCGTCTTTGTCGACGAGGTTGGTGCGGGAGATGTCGAGGCCTTCTACGCCTCGCGGGTGCAGGCTCAGCAGCCGACGGAGGAGGCCCTGCTGGACCTCTCGGATACCACGGACAGCGCCGCGGTCTTCTCCGACAGGATCGAGGAGCTGCCGAGCGACCGGGTGCCGGTGATCCTCGTAGGAGGATCCTTCAATAACGATCGCCATGCGACCAGGCGCCGCCGCGACATCTGCGCCCTGTTGGACGACGTCCTCGCCAAGGGGGATCCTGGCAAGATGTTCCTGGTCATCGGCCACAGCCTTTCGGGCTACGAGCAGTACCTTGCCGAGCGGAACCAGGGGAAGTTCGACATCTATGCCTTCGTTCCGGCCCGGATCGGACCGGAGGAGGCGAGGAGCCTGAAGCATGCCGGCGTCCGCATTCGCGTTTCCATCGAGCCCAGCCCCATGGGCATCTACAAGAGCGTTGCCTACGAGGTCTTCAAGCGCAGACCCTCGGTCCTCATCGCCCTCGATGGGAACTCCTCCGGCGCGAACATGATCCAGGATGCCAAGAACGGGAAGCGCAAATGCCACATCTTCGTTCTCGACAAGAGGGGCATGCTGCGGGAGAAGGCGAGGAACCTCGAGGGATACGTCTCCCTGTTCGGCGCGGACGACGATCTTGCCAGCTCGGTCTGCGATGCCGTCGAGACGTGCTATCCGGAACGGTGGCTCCGACAGGAGTAGAGGTTGCCGCGACACGACGTCGCAAGACAGCACGCTGAATAACCTTTCGCCGCATCTCTCTTTTTTGAGACGGCTCGTCATCTGGTGCGTATGAATAAGTGGTTATCGGAAGCGCCCACGGCATCGGGGCGGCGCACCAGACGAAAGGAGCACCTCATAAATAAGGCAATCGCAGGGATCTTCGCAGCAGGCGCAGTGGCAATGATGGTCGTCTTGGGTGGCTGCGGTGGCGCTCAGCAGGCGGCACCGGCTCCCGCCGAGCCCACCGCCCAGGAGCAGACCGTTCAGACGCAGGCCCCCGAGGCCACGGCACAGGAGGAGGCGGCCGCGACCGAGGCGCCAGCTGCCACCAGCGCGCCCACCGCCACCGAGACGCAGGCTACCGCCAGCGCCCCCGCGGCCACCCAGCAGCAGTCCCCCTTCATCGGCGAGGACGCGGCCAAGCGCATCGCCTTCGATGACGCCGGGGTCGCCGAGCAGGACACCTCGCGCCTCAGGGTCGAGCTTGACACCGACGACGGCGTGACCAAGTACGAGGTTGACTTCCACGTGAGCCAGATGGAGTACGAGTACGACATCGACCCGGTGACCGGCGCCATCCTCGAGCGCAGCGCCGAGATCGACGACTAGCACGATCGGCATCCCCCGCCCCAGACAGGCGACAAGCGGCCCCATGGCATCGCGTCATGGGGCCGCGACCGTTCCACCTCCTAGCAGGACAACGGGATGCCCGCATGAGCTGGGCATGACCCCGTCGAAAAATTATGTGCGCATAGTTGGATTCCGTTCGCGGCAAAAAGGAAGGGTAGCCCGCGCGCAGACGCCTCCGTCGTGAGACGACGGCTCAGTGCATCGCGTATCATCAAGTGAAGGCGCTTAACTATTTCAAAGCGTTCTCCCGGGAAAGGAGCGATCATGGCAGACAACCTGTTCGAGGGCATCGAGCTTCCCGATGAACTGCTCGAGGGCATCACCGGCGGCGTGTTGACCGACGAGGTTCGGAACGTGCTGGATCAGGCGATTCCGCTGCTGAAGCTGAAGGGCACGACTTTGGAGCGGGCGCTCGAGATCTTCTCGCAGACGGAGGATCCGCAGCTGCGCGAGGACACGCTGGCATATATCAAGGAGATTTGGGGCACCCTGTAACGTTGGACTGCCCCGCTCAGTACACCGTCCTCAGCTCATCGACCCCGCAGGCATCCTTGAATGCCTGCTCGTCCTCCATGGAGCGGAGGAGCATCACCTCGGTGAAGTGCCCATCCGACTTGTTCTTGAAGCCGGCGACGCGCTCCCCCGTGCAGATCGAGGCGCGGATGACGGGGTACTGCGTCTCGGGGTCGAAAGAAACCGATATCTTGGGCGACTTCTTCAGGAACATCTCGGGACACCTTTCCGTGAAGGACGCATCAGCCGTTCCCCGCTATTCTCGCACGAGCGGACCGACCTGCGTACGGTAATATTGTTAGAGACGTTCAATGCATCCGGCCGTCTGAGATGCCAGCTGAGGGTGCACCCGAGAGAAAGGTACCATCGTGTCGAAGCGGGATTACGATAAGTTCATGAGGGCGCTCGCCGAGGATTCGCAGCTCGCAGAGAAGCTGCGCACCCGCGTGGCGGAGGCCGGCGAGCTCGAGGCCGTCGATACGACCGTCGAGTTCGCGCGTTCCCACGGCTTCAAGGTCGATGCCAAGGACGTGCGCGCAGCACGCGCATAGGGTTCCCCCATTTCTGTTTTGATGGTGCAGGCGGCAGGCGCATCGGAGGCGGTGCGCCTGCCTTCCATTTGCCTAGCGTGCAAGCACCGCTTCCCGCATTTCGGCATCAGCCGTGCATATAGCGATAGCGAGCAAATCCGTCGCATATAAAACCCGCAAGAAGCGAGTCGACCTCTTTCTAAATAGCCCTATCGGATTTTAATCGCGGTCTGTTTTTCCTCCACAACATCTTCGGGATAATGGTGTATCGTATGTTGGTTCGATATGGCTCCCCGTCAATTCGGATGGTTTCGAGAAGGAGCGTGCGGTGGCGTCGATCATCACGCGCAAGAAGCTCTCTTCATTCAGGATCGTCGTCCTGGGCTTCGCCGCCATCATCCTGATCGGCACGGCGCTGCTCATGCTCCCCATCTCCTCGCGCTCCGCCTCGCCCGCATCGTTCTCCGACGCCATCTTCACCGCAACCTCGGCGACCTGTGTGACAGGGCTCGTCGTCAAGGACACCGCCACCGGATGGACGATGTTCGGCCAGATCGTGATCATCGCCATGATCCAGATGGGCGGCCTCGGCGTCGTCCTCGCCTCCGCCTCGTTCTCCCTCCTCTCGGGCAGGAGGATCTCCCTCAGGGAGCGGAGCATGCTGCAGGAGACCTTCGCCGCGCCGCGCGTGGAGGGGATGGCCCGGATGGCGATATTCATTCTCGAGGTCACCTTCTTCACGGAGCTCTTGGGCGCATTCACCCTGATGCCCGTGATGTGCAACGAGTACGGGTTGCGGGGCATCTGGATGGCTGTGTTCCTGTCCATCTCCGCATTCTGCAACGCAGGGTTCGACATCCTGGGGACCGCGGAGACCCCCTACGCCTCCCTCACCGCATATGCCGACAACCCCATCGTCTGCATCACCATCTCGCTCCTCATCGTGCTCGGAGGCATCGGTTTCATCACGTGGAACGACATCATCGCGAACAGGGGCAAGGTCAAGCGCTACACCATGCAGAGCAAGGTCATCCTCACCACGACCGCGATCCTGATCGCCGTCCCCGCCCTGTCGTTCTTCGTGTTCGAGTATGGGAACCTGCCTGGAACCGAGCGAGCCCTCGCATCGCTGTTCCACTCCGTCACGACGAGGACGGCAGGCTTCAATGTCGAGGATGTCGCGACGATGAGCGAGCCGAGCAAGGCGTTCACCATCGTCCTCATGCTCATCGGCGGCTCTCCTGGCTCGACGGCAGGCGGTATCAAGACCACCACGCTTGCGGTCCTGCTCGCCAACTTCGTCTCGGTCTGCTTCCGCAGGGAGGAATCCAACCTCTTCGGGCGAAGGATCGTCGACGACACCATCAAGCAGGCGTCTGCCGTCTTCATGATGTATGTGGGGTTCACGCTCCTCGGAGGTGCTGCCATCTCCTTCTTCGAGGGTCTCCCCTACCTCTCATGCCTGTTCGAATGCGCATCCGCCATCGGAACCGTGGGCCTCACCTGCGGAATCACGCCAGGCCTCGGCGCATTCTCGCGGATCATCTTGATGTCCTTCATGTTCCTCGGCCGCGTGGGCGGACTCACGATCGTCTACGCCGCCACCAAGGACCTCCACAGGAATGTGGGCAGGCTCCCACACGAGGACATCGCCGTCGGATAAGGAGGAGTCATGAAATCGATTCTGCTGATCGGACTCGGTCGCTTCGGACAGAACGTCGCCGCAAAGCTCAACGAGCTCGGGCACGAGATCATGGCCGTCGACCGCAACGAGGAGCGCGTCGAGAGCATCCTGCCCATCGTCACCAACGCCCAGATCGGAGACAGCTCCAACCCCGATTTCCTCAGGACGCTCGGCGTCGGCAACTTCGACGTGTGCATCGTGGCCATCGCCCATGACTTCCAGAGCTCGATCGAGACGACGACGCTGCTGAAGGACATGGGGGCCAAGCTCGTGGTCGCACGCGCGGAGAGCGACGTCCAGCAGAGGATCCTGCTGCGCAACGGTGCCGACCAGGTGGTCTTCCCCGAGGCGCAGATGGCGCGCTGGACGGCGATCCGCTACAGCTCCGAGCATATCCTCGACTACATCCCCCTCGACAACCAGTATTCCTTCTTCGAGGTCAAGATCCCCGCGCGGTGGGTGGGAAAGACCATCGGGGCGCTCGATGTCCGCCGCACGAACGGCATCAACATCATGGCGCTCAAGCGCAACGGACGCCTCGATATGAACATCTCCGCCGCCACCGTGCTTCCCGATGACTGCACGATGCTCGTGCTCGGCAAGACGAACGAGCTGCTCCGCAGTTTCGGGAACTGATCGGGCGGGCCTCAACCCACGGACGTGAAAAGCGGCTGCACCGGATTCGGTGCAGCCGCTTCGCTTGCACAGCGGGATTGCAGCCTGAGCGCTATTTCTCGGGAAGGACGGCGTTCAGGACGATGCCCACGATGGAGCCCACGGCGAGGCCGGAGAGCGAGATCGTGATGGAGCCGACGGGGATGACGATGGCGCCGGTAGCGCTGTTGGCGATGCCGATGGAGAGCACGAGGATGAGGGCCGCGATGAGGACGTTGCGGGTGATGGTGAAGTCCACGTGGTTCTCGATGAGGTTGCGGATGCCCACGGCGGAGATCATGCCGTAGAGGACGAGCGACACGCCGCCGATGACGGAGGCGGGCATGGCGCCGATGATGGCCGAGAACTTGGGGCAGAAGGAGAACAGGATGGCGAAGCCGGCAGCGATGCGGATGACGCGCGGGTCGAAGACCTTGGTGAGCGCGAGCACGCCGGTGTTCTCGCCGTAGGTGGTGTTGGCGGGTGCGCCGAAGAGCGATGCCAGGATGGTGGCGAGGCCGTCGCCGAGAAGGGTGCGGTGCAGGCCGGGCTCCTTGAGGTAGTTGCGGTTGCAGGTGGAGCTGATGGCGGAGATGTCACCGATGTGCTCGATCATGGTCGCGAAGGCGATGGGCATGATGGTGATGATGGCGGTGATGGCGAGGCCGCCGTCCATGCCGTTGGTGAAGAGGCTGAGGGCGGTGTTGTCCCACACGACGGGAAGGCCGACCCAGGGAGCCGCAGCGATGGCCGCGAAGTCGACGTCGCCGAGGATGGCGGCCAGGACGAAGGAGGCCACGACGCCGAGCAGGATGGGCACGACCTTGACCATGCCCTTGCCGAAGATGTTGCAGAGGATGATGACGACGATCGCCACGATGGCGACGCGCCAGTCTGCCGCGCAGTTGTTGATGGCGGAGCTGGAGAGGATGAGGCCGATGCAGATGACGATCGGGCCGGTCACCACGGGCGGGAAGTACTTCATGACACGCTCGGTGCCGAAGGCCCTGAAGAGGGCTGCGAGCACCAGATAAAGGCAGCCGGCGGCCGCAACGCCGAGGCAGGCATAGGGGAGCAGCTCGGGCTCGCCGTTGGGGGCGATGGCCGCATAGCCGGCGATGAAGGCGAACGAGGAGCCCAGGAATGCGGGAACCTTGCCCTTGGCGAGGAAGTGGAACAGCAGCGTGCCGAGGCCGGCGAACAGCAGGGTGGCCTGGACCGAGAGGCCGGTCAGAGCGGGCACGAGCACCGTCGCGCCGAACATGGCGAACATGTGCTGGAGGCCGAAGAGCACCATCTTGGGCACGCCGAGGGTCGTCGCATCGTAGATCGCATCGGGCGCATCCGCAGAGCCCATCGTCTCGATATCGTCAATCTTAGCCATACGTGAATCTCCTTTTACCAGAGGGCAAAACAGTCCTGTGATACTGTAGCAGCTGCCGGCGCCCGCCGCCACACCGCTCGACGGGTTTAACCGTTCGGATATGAATCGATGCAGGGCAGCCGTCCTCCGGCATCGACGGCGGGAAGAGGGCTCAGGCCAGCAGGAGCTTGCCGGCATCATCGCCGAGCTCGGCTGCGATGACACCGCCGGGGTCGCAATCCATCACAACCCCGTCGGCCTCGTCGAGCGTGCCGAACTTCACGAGACAGGATGCGTTGATCTTGCTCGCATCGAAGAGCACGTAGGTCAGCGGGGAGCAGTGCATCGCCCTGCGCTTCATCTCCCCCATCTCGAGATAGTTTGTCATGAGGCCCACGCCCAAGGCGTATCCGGTCGGGCAGACGAACGAGATGTCCGGCCTGAGCCCCTCGAGCGCATGGAACGCGATGGGCCCCGCGGTGTAGCGGTGCGCTTTGCGGAGCAACCCTCCGAGCAGGATGACGTCGGCGCGGGGCAACGACCTATCAACATAATCTGCGATGGTGAGATCCGTCGTGATGATGGTGATGTCATTGCGGATCTCAAGCGACCTCACCAGCTCGAGCGCGGTGGTTCCGGAGTCCACGAAGATCGAAGCCCCATCGGGAACCAGGGTAGCGGCAAGCGACCCGATGCTTCGCTTCGCTGCGGCATTCACATTGACGCGCCTGTCCTGAAAGGAAACCGTCACATGCCGCGAGAGCGAGACCGCCCCGCCATGCGTGCGGCGCAGCTTCCCCGCATGATCGAGGGCGTCGAGATCCGATCGGATGGTGACCTTCGACGTCTTCAGAAGGTCCGACAGCTCGGCTACCTGCACCGATCCGCCCCGATCGAGCATCGCCATGATTGCCGCGCGCCGCTCGTCGACAAGCAGCTGCTTCTGTTCGGTCATCGGGTTTCCTTCCTCTTCTCAGAGATATATGGAGAAAATGTGTTTATCTTATCTTATCAAAAAGTTAGAATAACGCTTTCTTTTTTGCGTCTTTTTTTCCTATGTGTAGATTCGATGGAACGAAACGGGCAGTTGTCCGGAATCACGCGCTTTCCTTTCGCTTCGCTTCGCGCTATTCCTGTCGGATGCCCGATGGCCGGCGCATCGATGGTCGGAAGCGCCGCAAACTATACTGAAACCCAGTATGTCTGCAGGGCTTCTTCCACCTCCCGCGATAAGAATGTGATGCCGATGCTCGTCACCACCAGGGACATGTTGCTCGACGCCCAGGCGAACCATTACGCCGTTGGGGCCTTCAATGTGGAGAACCTCGAATTCGTCATGGCGGTCATCCGCGCCGCGGAGGAACGTCGCAGCCCCGTGATCATGCAGACCACCCCCGGTACCGTGAAGTACGCGAGCCTCGACTACTTCGCCGCCATGGTCCGCGCAGCCGCCGATGCCGCGAACGTGCCCGTCGCCCTGCATCTCGACCACGGAGATGGCTTCGACCGCTGCATCGCAGCTATGCACGCAGGCTACACCAGCGTCATGATCGACGGCAGCCATGTCCCCTTCGAGGACAACATCGCCCTCACCGCAAGCGTCACCAAGGTCGCGCTCCCCATCGGCATCCCCGTCGAGGCTGAGCTCGGGAAGGTGGGCGGCAAGGAGGACGATGGCCCCGCAGTGGAGGGCGAGAGCCCTTACACCGACCCCGATGAGGCAGAGGAGTTCGTTGCGCGCACAGGATGCACCTCGCTCGCCGTGGGCGTCGGAACCGCGCACGGAGTCTACAAGGGCGTCCCCCATATCGAGCAGGAGGTGCTCAAGGCCATCCGCGCTCGCGTCGATATCCCCCTCGTCCTGCACGGCACCTCCGGTGTGCCGGACGACCAGGTCGCCGAGGCCATCGCGAACGGAATCTGCAAGGTGAACTACGCCACCGAGCTCCGTCAGGCCTACACCCGCGGCTTCATGGCCTTCATGACGGAGAACCCCAGCTGCTTCGATCCCAAGAAGCCTGCAGCCTGGGCTATGGATGAGATCGCAGCGGTCGTCGCCAGCCATATGGACAACCTCGGTTCGACGAACCGGGCTTAGGAGCAGGCGATGATCTATACGCTCACCACCAATCCCGCCGTCGACATGAACGTCACCGCGGATCGCCTCGTCCCGAACAAGGTCTCGCGCACTGCGAATCCCGTATACACGCCCAATGGCAAGGGGCTCAACGTGAGCTTCACCTTGCATCACTTCGGCGTCGAATCCACCATCTTGGGATTCTTCGGCGGTTTCTCGGGTCGCTACATCGTCGACAGAGCGAATGAGAAGGGCTGCGACGTGAAGCCCATCTGGGTCGACGGGATCACGCGCATCAACACGTTCATCTCCCTCACGGACGGATCGGGGGATGAGTACAAGCTGCCCAATGCGGGCTGCCCGGTCCCGCGCGAGCAGCAGGTCGAGATGCTCGAGCTGCTGCGCACCCTCCCCGACCTCGACGCGCTCGTGATCTCGGGATCGCTCTCACCCCAGATCGACCCAAGCTTCTACGACGAGGTCATCGACGTGCTCGAGGAGCGCGGCGCGGAATTCGTGCTCGATATCTCCCATCCGTGCCTCGCCCACCTCATCGAGCGTGGGCCCCTCCTCATCAAGCCCAACGATGAGGAGCTGGGGCAGGTCTTCGGCATCGATGTCGCAGACGAATCCGAGATCCCGGACGCGCTGCGCGAGATCTGCGCACGCGGCGCGAAGAACGTGCTGCTCACCATGGGCGGCAACGGCGCCTTCTTCACGGACGGCGAGAAGGTTTGGCGCGCCAGCGCCGTCAAAGTCGATGTGCTTTCAGCCACATGTGCCGGCGATGCCACGCTTGCAGCGTTCCTCTCCCGCTGGTTCGCGGATCGCAAGAACGTAGAGCAGGCGCTGCGCCGTGCCATGGCAACCGGCGCGAATGTCGCCATGTGTGCAGGTCTGGGCGATTTCGCTCTGGTCGATGAGCTTGAGGGAAGGGTCGTTATCGAACAGGTAGCCTGATTTACGGGCCTTCAGAGCTCGTTCGAATTGGCAACAACGGTTTCAAACAACTCCCGTGGAGGGAGTCTGGGCGGAGCCGTGTGCATATCAGCAGTTGGCGTGCCTAGAAGGGGTCGCCACGACACGAAAGGGGTGCGATATGGCTTACGACATTATTGCCGCAACCGGATGCCCGACGGGCATCGCGCACACGTTCATGGCCAAGAAGGCGCTGCAAATGGCGGCTAAGGCCAAGGGGCTCACCATCAAGGTGGAGACCCACGGACAGGTGGGTGTTGAGAACGAGCTCACCCCGCAGGAAATCAGGCAGGCCAAGGCCGTCGTCGTTGCCGCCGACAAGGACGTCAACGCCGAGCGCTTCGCCGGCAAGCCCATGGTCTCCACGGGCGTCTCGAAGTGCCTCTCCCAGGAAGCGGCCGAGGAACTGATCGACCGTGCCCTCGCCGCGAAGCCCGTGGGCACCGTGGCGGATGTCGCGGCCGACGAGCCCGCGGCAGGTGATGAGAAGGAATCCGTCGGCCACATCATCTACAAGCATCTTATGAACGGCGTCAGCCACATGCTCCCGTTCGTGGTCGCAGGCGGCGTGCTCACCGCAGTGTCCTTCCTCTGGGGCATCTACTCCTTCGATTCCACCAACGCCGACTACAACACGTTCGCCGCGATGCTCAAGATCATCGGCGGCATCGGCATGAACCTCATGGTTCCCGTGCTCGCAGCCTACATCGCCGAGTCCATCGCCAAGCGTCCCGCCCTCGTCCCGGGCTTCATCGCAGGCATGATCGCCATCACCGGTCTTCCCGTCTCCGCGCAGACCGGCCTCATCGACGCCGGTGGCGCCGGCACGGGCTTCGGCTTCCTCGGCGGCATCGTCGGCCTCGACGGCCTCAAGGCCATCTTCCTGTACCCGCTGTGCTCGACCTTCATCGTCGGCCTCGTGATGCTGCTCATCTCCGGCCCCATGGTCGCCATCAACCAGGCCATGATGGGCTTCCTGAACGGCCTCGCCGGCGGCAGCCCCATCATCCTGGGCCTCGCCATCGGCTGCATGTGCGCATTTGACATGGGCGGCCCCGTCAACAAGGCTGCCTACGTCACCGGCACCGCCCTTATGGGCGCCGATGTCGCCGCCGGCATCACCGACGGTTCCGGCACCGCCATCATGGCCGCCGTCTCCGCCGCCTGCATCGTCCCGCCGCTGATCACCACGTTCGCCGTCACCGTCGGCCGCAAGTACTTCTCCGAGGACGACTTCAACGCCGGTCTCGTCAACTTCGTCCTGGGCTGCACCCACATCACCGAGGGCGCCATCCCCTTCATGACGAAGAACATCTGGCCCGTCATGCCCATCATGATGCTCGGCTCCTCGATCGGCGCCATCGGCTCGCTGCTCCTCGGCGTGCACGATCCCGCTCCTCACGGTGGCTTCCTCGTGCTCCCCGTCGTGACGAACGCGTTCCAGTGGGTTCTCGCCATCCTCGCAGGCGCCGTCGTCGGCGGCCTGCTCTTCGTGCTCTTCAAGAAGAGCCAGTATGAGAAGAACGGCGGCAAGATCGACTAGCAGCCCCTCCTTCTTCAGTCGCTCGGAAACCCCTCCCACAAGCACCCGGACGACGAAGATTCATGGAAACGCCTCCCTCAGGGGAGGCGTTTCCCTATGATGCTGCCTTGGCGCCGGAAGGCGCTTCTCTTCTCTGAAGCTACACCACGCCGGAAGCGAGCAGGTCGCGCACCTCGAAGAGGTCCTTGCAGACGTAGCGGTAGAGGCCGTGAGCCTCCTCGGGCGACTCATGGTCGGGCACCATGATGGGGATGAAACCGCCGGCGTGGGCCGCCCGGATGCCGTTCGAGCTGTCCTCGAGCACGACCGTCCGTGCGGGATCGGTACCCAGCTCGCGCGCCGCCTTGAGGAAGATGTCGGGGGCGGGCTTGGAGTTCTCGATATCGAAGCCCGAGATCTCCATCGTGAACTTGTCGTCGAGGCCGAGGAGCGCGAGATGGTGGTGCACCTGCACGAGCTTGCTGCCGGATGCGACGGCACGGGGGATGCCCTGCTGTTTAAGCCACGCGAGGATCTCGTCGAGGCCGGGCTTCTTGTCCACGCCGCCCTCCTCGAATGCCTGGTCGGAAAGGCCCCAGATCTCGTCGAGGAACGCCTGCCCGTCGACGTCGGGGTACCCGATGGAGGCGAAGTGCTCCTCGACGCAGCGCACGAAGGTGGCGCCCGATGTGCCGCGGGTCAGGCTGTCGAACTCATGCGAGAAGGGGATGCCGAGCCGCTCGCAGGTGACCTTCTTCGAGTGCTCCCAAACCTTCTCGGTATCGACCATCAGGCCGTCCATGTCGAAGATGACCGCGTCGAACATAGCGCTCTCCCCTACTCCTCGAACGGCCACTCGCCCGCTGCGAGCGCGCTCATGACATCCGCAACCGCCTCGTCGGCGCAGGAGCCGATGTGCCAGCGGGCTGCGGCGAGCACCTCGGGGGTCGCATTGGCGACTGCGACGGAGTTCTCGACGGCGCCGAGCATCTCGAGGTCGTTGCCGCCGTCGCCGAACACCACGACCTCGTCGGTGCCGATTCCGAGGGCTTCGCAGAGGATACGCACGCCGTCGGCCTTGCTGTAACCGAGCGGGACGATGTTCAAAAAGCCCGGCATGGGCAGGTTGAACCCGATGCCCGGGACTGCCGCGCGGAGCGTGTCGAGGACCTCCTGCGTCGTCTCGCGGTCGGTCGGCGTGTAGACGTTGGCCTTCACGATGGGGAACGACGGAACGTCGTCCGCGGGAATCGCGAGGTCGGCGTAGGACGGGAAGCTCTTGCGCAAGCCCTCGACCGTGCCGACCACGAGATGGACCTCCTTGAGCGTGGGTCCGCCGAAGCAGATGAGGCCTGCGCCGGGGATGGCGCGCACCGCATCGGCAACCTTCAGCAGCTCGTCATGGTCGAGGTACTCCTCGTGGATGAGATCGCCGTTGAGATAGACCTGCATGCCGTTGGTGGCGAGCGCGGTCTGGACGCAGGCGGTGTCTCCCCCGAAGGTCGGCAGCGCACCGGAGACGGCGCGGCCGGTGGCGACGCCCACGGGGATGCCGGCGTCGATTGCCGCATGGATGGCGGCGAGCATCTTCTCGGAGACGACCTTCTGGCCCTTGGGAAGGATGGTGCCGTCGATATCGGTGAGGATGAGCTTGATCATGCCGGTCCCTTCCTGATGCGTCCTCCATCCGGGGATACTCCCCTCATGGAGGTTTCCTCAACGTTCCCGTTCAATTCTCGCAGAAGAAAAGGGCAAGGGATGGTTCCCTTGCCCTTTTCTGAACGAAATGCGGGAAAAGCCTACAGCAGGTCAGCCAGGCTCTTGGCGAGCGTCTCGAGGATGATGTCGCAGCTCGTGGCGCCGGCATCGAGGTGGCCGATGCTGCGCTCGCCGAGGCGGGCGGCGCGGCCGATCTTGGCCTGCATGCCGCGCGTGCTCTCAAGGCCGTCTGCGGCGCCGGTGGCCAGCGCATCGAGCGCCTCGCCGAGCGACTTGCCCTCGTCGAGGGCGGCCGCGAAGGCGCGGGCAGCGGGAGCGGCGGTGTCGATGAGGGTCTTGTCGCCCTCCTTGGCACCCGCGAGGTCCTTCAGGGCGTCGACGACGTTGCCGAAGGTCTCCTTGAGGTCGATGGCGTCGAACTCGGGGACGTTGAGGCCGTCTGCCAGCGTCTCGAAGAAGGTACCGTAGATCGGGCCCATGGAGCCGCCGATGTCCTTCACGAGGGTGTCGCCGATGGTGCCGAGCGCCTCGGTGAGGCTCATGTCATCGGAGATGCGCTCCTTGGCCATGAGGAAGCCCTTGTTCATGTTGATGCCATGGTCGCCGTCGCCGGTCTCGCCGTCGACCTCGGAGAGGTACGCGGCCTTCTCGTGGATGGCATCGCAGATGGCGAGCGCGATGGCGGCGCCGCCGGCATTGGCGATGGTGGCGCCCACGCGCTCGCGGGCGGCCTTGACCTTGGCGGGTGCGTCCTCGACGACCTCTGCGGCCTTGACGGTGGCGGCGGCGGGGGCTGCGGCGACGGTCTCGGCGATGGGCATGCTGCCGAACTGGGTGAGGCCGTCGCACTCGACGGGCATGTCGATGCAGGCCTTGAGCTCGTCGTCGAGCTTCATGACGGTAAGGGTGATGCCGTTCATCTCGAGCGAGGTGAAGTAGTCGCCCACGTAGGACTTGTAGATGGAGATGCCCTTCTCCTCGATGAGGTCGTAGACCTTGGAGAAGAAGATGTACTGCTCCATGATGGGGGTGGCGCCGAGGCCGGAGACCAGCACGACGACCTCGTCGCCGGCGACGAAGGGAAGGTCGGGCAGGACGATGTCGACCATCTCCTGGGCCATCTCGTCGGCGCTCTTGAGCGGCTCGACGCGGACGCCCGGCTCGCCGTGGTGGCCGATGCCGACCTCCATGGTGCCCGGCTCGATGTGGAAGTTGGGCTTGCCGTTGGCGGGGATGGTGCAGGGGCCGAGGCCGATGCCCACCGAGCGGGTGTTGTCGATGGCCTTCTGGGCGCAGGCGATGACCTCGTCGAGGCTGCCGCCCATGGCGGCCTTGGCACCGCCGCACTTCCACATCATGATCTCGCCGGCAACGCCGCGGCGCTTGGAGCGGTCGACGGGGTCGGAGGGAACGTCGTCGTTGGCGACGACGAGGCTGACAGCGATGCCGTCCTTCTCGACGGCGCGCTTGGCCATCTTGACGTTCATGTTGTCACCGGCGTAGTTGCCGTAGAGCACGGCCACGCCGAGGCCCTGGTCGACGGCGCGGATGCACTGCTCGAACGCCTCGGCGGTGGGGCTGGAGAAGATCTCGCCCACGGCCACGGCATCGACCATGTTGCGGCCGCAGTAGCCGATGAAGGCGGGCTTGTGGCCCGAGCCGCCGCCGGTGACGATGCCGACCTTGGGCTTCTCGTTAAATGAATTCGAGACGATGGTGCGCGGATTCTTGGGATCGGCGTGGAGACGATCCTTGTGGCACTTCAGGAAACCCTTGAGCATATCCTCGACGACGAGGTTGGGATCATTGATGATTCGCTGCATATCTATCGCCCCGCATACTTGTTTTCGATGTTCATCATGCACTCGATCTTGGGCGTCGAAGGCCCGTCGATGTAGGAGAGCTCGAGGAACTTATCCACGAGCCTGGTCACGTACTGGAACGCGACGATGCGCGCGCCGAAGCAGATGACCTGTGCATTGTTGGAAAGGACGGCGCGCTCGACGCTGAAGATGTCGTGGCCCACCGCAGCGCGGATGCCGGGCATCTTGTTGGCCGTCATGGCCATGCCGATGCCGGTGCCGCAGACGAGGATGCCGCGTTCGCACTCCCCGTCGACGATCTTCTTGCAAGCGGCCTCGGCCATCTCGGGGTAGAACACGGGATCCTTGCTGTAGCAGCCCGTGTCCACGACCTCGTGGCCCTTGGCCTCGATGTATTCCTTGATCTGGTTCTTGAGGTCGAAACCGGCCTCATCGCTTCCCATGGCGATTTTCATGAGCACTTCCCTTCTGTAAGAAGAAAGGGCGCCGGATTTCGCCGGCGCCCTTCTCGCACAACCTGCGTTCTAGAGCTTCGTGATGGCGAAGACGCACTTGATGGGCTTCGCCTCGAAGTTGACGAGCTGGTAGGAGGTGCCTGCGGGTAGGAAGAACGTGTCGCCCGGCTCGAGGACGAAGCTCTCCTGGAGCTCGTTGAGGTTGATGGTCACGGGGCCGTCGACGCAGTAGATGGCGCCGTCACCCTCGTGCTTGTCCGGCTCGGAGTAGCGCGGGCCGAACCCACCGGCGGGAAGGATCATCTCGCCGAAGTTGCCGAAGTCGTTGGACGTGATGAAGCGGAGCAGCATGGGGTGCTTGGTGCCATGGATGTTGTTCAGCTTGTCGAGGTGACGAACCGGATAGATGGCACCGGTCTCGCGCATCGCGGGGCCGTCGACCGGGAAGTGGCCCAGGTCGTCGGTGCAGTGCTCGCGGGAGACGGTCTCGATGGCGCCGCGCATGTTGGGCAGCGTATCGTTGTTGGCACCCTTGTAGTACTTGGTCTCCTCATCGGACGGAATGACCGCGGGCGGAATGTGCTCGTCCCACGCCTTCGGGGCGATGAAGTAGAGGATGCGGGACTTGTGATCGGTGAAGTTGTGGCCGGAGTGCCATGCACCCATGGGCATGACCAGGCCGTCACCGGTCTCGAGCCAGCAGAACTGGCCGTTGCCGCTCCTCTGGACCACCGGGCCCTGGAGGATGTAGTAGGACTCGTCGCCGGGATGGATGTCCAGCGGCATGAAGCACGAACCGGGAGCAAGCTCGTAGATGCCCAGCATGAAAGTATCGGTGGTGATGATCGTGAACGTGTTGTCCGACGTGGACGCATCGTTGGGCGGATACAGGGCCGTGGAGTAGTCCTGCTTCCTGATCAGCATCGGGACTTTCTTATCGGGGTCGAACGGGAAGTGCTCGAGAATATCCATGAGCTTTGCCATGGTGCGGTTCCTTTCGCGAAGATTCCGTCAGATGCGCGACTCGACTCGGCAGTGCAGGGTGGTGCAGGAGCCGGACCGGCGCGATGCCGGCCCGGCGGAGATGAAGCGGTTAAGGCTTACGCCCAACCATCCTCGTCCTCCTCGATCTCCTCGTCCTCGACGTCCTTCTTGAGGGCGAGCAGGCAGGCAGCGGTAGCAGCGGAGCCGGCGAGCAGGGCGATGAAGTAACCGATGATGTTGGAGCAAGCGAAGAAGATGACGAAGACGCCACCGTGCGGGGCGATGATGCCAACGTTCATGATGTAGGCAAGAACGGCACCGAGTGCAGAGCCGACCATGAGGGACGGAATGACGCGGAACGGATCGGCAACGGCGTACGGAATGGCGAACTCGGTGATCATGCAGGCAGCGCCGACAAAGCAGCCAGCGACGGAGCCGGTCGAACGCTCCTCAGCGGTGAACTTCTTCTTGCCAAGGGCGTTGCCGATCAGGACGGCGAGGGCGATGCCCAGAGGAGGCGTGCAGCAAGCGACGAAGTTGGCGCCCATGGGCATGCAGAGCTCAGAGGCGGGATCGGTAGCACCGGAGAGCATGCCGACTGCGAAGGCGTAGGCGATCTTGTTGACGGTGCCGCCCATGTCGAAGGCAAGCATGCAGCCCTGGACGATGCCGAGCAGGATCTTGGAGCCCTGGCCGAGGCCGGCGAGGAAGTTGGTGAGAGCAGCGTTGAGAGCGGCAAGAGGAGCGCCGACGACATAGAACATGAGGTAGCACACAGCGCCGACACCCACGAGCGGGATGATGAGCGTGGTGAGCAGGGAGCGGAGCATGCCGGACAGCGGAATCTTCTTCAGCAGGTTGACGATGTAGCCAGCGAGAAGGCCAGCGACGATGCCGCCGATAAAGCCGGAAGGACCGTAGTTGAGGCCGTTGGAAGCAGCACCCCAGGGATCGAGGGCAAGCCAGCCACCGAACATACCGGGGGCGATGCCGGGCTTGTCAGCGATGCCGTAGGCGACGAAGCCGGCCATGATGGGCACCATGAAGGTGTCAAGGCCGATCTTGCCAATCCAGAACGTGGTGGAAGCAAAGTTGCCGCCCTGAACAGCGGTGCTCGGAATGTCATAGCCGCCGAACAGGAAGCCGAGGGCGATGTAGATACCGCCGGCAACGACGAACGGAAGCATGTAGGACACGCCGGTCATAAGGGCGCCCTGAATCTGACGACCAATGCTCTTGTTCTCGTCCATTTAGTTTTTCCCCTCCAAATGATGTGTTTACAGAAATGCTTGGTATCTAGAGCGGGTGCGAGCTACTCTTCGCACTTGCTGAAGATCAGGTCGGGCTTGGCGATGACGTCGCCGGGGCGGCAGGAGAAGAGGATGTCGTCCTTGCCCGCGAAGCGCTCGATCTTCTTGNNNNCTCGACCTTGACCTTGATGCCGCGCTTCTTGCACGCCTTCTTGATGGCGTCGGCCGCCATGTAGGTGTGGGCGATGCCGGTGGCGCAGCTGGTGACGCCTACGCAGACCTTGATCTCGGAAAGCTTCTTCATGTGGTTCACCTCCTCGTAGCAGGTTCTCGGCGTGGTCAGTACAGGTCAGTACGAGTCGCGTACCGTGGAGTTGCCCGGAGCTTCCTCTGGGAAACTCCACAAAGTATACACAATTACTTGCCGTTCTTGAAGAGGGTGAGGACGCCCTTTGCGTACTCCTTGATGAAGTCGACCTGAGCCTCCTGGACGTCGTGCCACTGCTTGTTGCCATACTCGCCCGCGAGCAGCTGCTTCATGTTCTGGGTAGCAGCCTGGCCCATGTAGCTGTAGTAGTTGAGCTTGGAGACGCCGGCGGTGATGGCGGCGCGGATCTGGTCCTCGTCGACGCCGGAGCCGCCGTGCATGACGACGCGGCAGGTGTCGGGCATGGCGGCGCGGATGTCGCGGACGCGCTGGATGTCGAGCTCGGGCGGCTCGGCATAGATGCCGTGGGCGGTGCCGAAGCACACGGCGAGGGCGTCGACGCCGGAGCGCTCGGCGAAGTCGGCGGCCTCGGCGGGATCGGTGAAGGTGGTCTTGATGGTCTCGCGGGTCCAGCCCTCGCCCATGGCGAGCGTCATGATGCCCAGCTCGGCCTCGACGGTGACGTCCATGCGGTGCGCGAACTCGGTGAACTCCTTGACCTTGGAAAGGTTCTCCTCGTAGGGAAGACGGGACAGGTCGTACATGACGGAGCTGAAGCCGGCCTTGATGCAGCGGAGGACGAAGGTGAAGTCCGCACCGTGGTCGACGTGGACGCACACGGGAACCTTGGCCTTCTTGGCGTACTCGACCATCAGGGGGCCGATGACCTCGACCTTGATGCCGTTCTCATCGTGGACCTGGGCGTGGTCGATGATGATGGGGACGTTGACCTCCTCGGCGGCGGCGATGACACCGCGGACCGTCTCGAGGTTAGGGGTGTTGATGCAACCGATGCAGTAACCGCCGTCCTCGGCGTCCTTGAGCATCTGACGCATGTTTGCAAGCATGTTGCTCTCCTTTTCTTCTTACGAAGACAATAGAAACCGTGGTTGGAACGCTAGTCGGCGAGCTGGAGGCCCATGCCGCTGTCGCGGCGGGCGTCGACCTCGTCGGCGATGCGCTTGAGGTTGGCGAGGCCGCGGACGGCGAGCTCCTCGCCGGTCTCGCAGAAGCGGCGCCAGATGGCGCAGTTGCCCGCGAGCTCCTCGAAGTTGGGATCGAACGACTCGATGACGCAGTAGCCGTCGTAGTCGATGTCCTCGAGGGCGTTGAAGAACTCATGGAAGTTGACCATGCCGGTGCCGGGGATGCCGCGCTGGTTCTCGTTGACGTGGACGTAGCCCAGGTACTCCTTGCCGCACAGGACGACGGGATCGCGGAAGTTGTTCTCCTCATGGCTCATGTGGAAGCAGTCGAGGTGGACCTTGATGTTATCCATGCCGACGGCCTTGCAGAACTCCTTGGCCTCGAGGCCGGTGTTGAGGAAGTGGGTCTCGAAGCGGTTGACGCACTCGACGACCATGGTGAGCTCGGGGTAGGTCTCCTTGGCGTACTCGCAGACCTGGCGCATGTTCTCGACGCCCCACGCCCACTCCTGCTTGGTCTTCATCTTGCGGGTGATGTAGCCCCAGCCGGCGTAGTTGACGCCGCCGGAGAACCTGGCGCCGAGCTTCTTGGAGATGTCGACCATCTTCTTCATGTGCTCGAGGGCTGCAGCGCGGATCTCGGGATCGGGCGAGATCGGGTTGGTCTCGAGGCCGAGGGTGGTGGTGGTGACGGGGATGAGGCCGGTCTTGTCGAGGAGTTCCTTGACCTGGTCGACGGGGAAGGTATCGGGATGCGCGACGGCGAAGTCGATGACCTCGAAGCCGAGCTCTGCGGCCTTCTCGACGATCCAGAGGTCCTTCTCGGTGAAGTCCTCTGCCCAGATGAACGTATCGACGCCGAACTTGAATTTCCTCACGATGCTTCTCCTTCCAACACTGCTTCAAACCAACCGGTACTACAAGCTTCTATAGGTGAAACGGAGAACGGGAATAGCGTTATCTAAACACTATTTACACCATATCGAAAGATAGTGTAAGTCACACGCAAGCAATACACAAGGTTAAGTAGGGGCTAATTTGGTCAAAAACGCCTCAATTGGAAAAATAGTCTTTCGTTTTACTTACGCTTTATGCAAGAACAAGTTGCGGTCCGTTTTCGAGCTTGGAAACAGCCTTCTGAATGATACCTTCGGGGTCGCGATCGACGATGATGCGGTCGAGATCGGAGAGCGTCGCGAAGCGCACGAAGTTGTGGAGGCCGACCTTGGAATAGTCCATGAGCATGGTGCGGATGCGCGCATGGCGCAGCAGCTCCGACTTGATCTGGGCAGCTGCCTCGCTCTCGGTCATGAACCCCTGCTCCGCAGAGAAGCTGTTCGCTGCGAGGAACGCCTTGTCGACGAAGACCTTCTGAAGGGTCTCGAGCGCGAAGAGTCCGCTCATGTAGTGGTGGTTGTAGCGCAGCGCCCCGCCGAGCAGGACGAGCGTGGCGTGCGGGAGGCGCGTGTTGACCAGGTTCGCGATGGCGAGGTCATGCGTGACGATGGTGATGCCCTCCTTGCCCTCGAGCTGCGCCACGAACTCGAAAGTGGTCGAGCCGGAATCGACGAGGATGGAGTCGCCGTCGCGGACCATGCCGGCTGCCGCGCGGCCGATCCTGCGCTTCGCGACCACGTTCACGTTCATACGGTCGTTGATGTCGGCGACGACGAGGGTATGGTCGACGGGCAGCGCGCCGCCGTGCACGCGCTGGAGGCGTCCACGGCGCTCGAGCTCGTTGAGATCCCCGCGCGCGGTGACGGCCGAGACCTCGAACTGCTCGCAGATGCGGTCGACGGTGATCGAGCCCTCCTTCTCGAGGATGCGCGCGATCTCGGCACGACGCTCCTCCACGCGGAACACGCGCGGGATGTCCTTCTCGTCATCGGCGAACATGGCTCTACCACCTTCGATTAGCTTATGTTAAGGCCAGTATAGCAGCGAATCGAAAGCATGTATCGATGATTTGCCTTTCGTTTCCAGCTCATTCACGGACACTGTCCTCGAATTGACACATTTGGGATAAAACCTCGCGATGAAAATGTCCCAAAAGTGTCAATTCGATGGCACGAGCATCGTCTGCATAGGTTTTCAACGAAAGGAAGCGGCCCGGCATAGGGTGCCGGGCCGCGTTCGTACCGAAATCGGCTGCAGGGCTTAGAGCTCGTCCTCGTCGTCCTCGAGGTTCGCGTTGATGAGGGCGGCGATCTCCTCGGCATCGGAGGACGCCTTGACGGTCTCGCGGAAGTCCTCCTGCATGAGCATGACGGCGACCTTGGAGAGGAGCTTGAGGTGGGTGGTGCCGGCCTCGGCGCCGGGAACGAGCAGGGAGATGGCGCAGGAGATCTTCTCCTCGTCCATGGTCTCCCAGTCCTCGATCTCGCCGGCGTACTTCACGACGATGACGGCGGCCTTGTTGATGGCGGTGGACTTGGCGTGCGGGATGGAGAAGCCGTTGACCATGCCCGTGGAGCCCTCCTCCTCGCGCTTGTGGTAAGCATCGAGGACGGAAGCGGCGTCATCGGCGATGCCGAGCTCGACGGCCTTCTCGGAGAGGAAGGTGAGGGCCTCCTCGACGGTGGTCGCGGGGTTGTCAAGGAACACGTGGGATGCCTGCATGAAATCGCTCATGGTCTATCCTCTCTTCGGGGAACGCCCCGACGATCAGGTTTATCGGCACATCGTCTGCCGCATCAACGATAAGTGTACCCCATGGAGCCGCCGCGATGCCCGCGTATGGGCGATGTGGCAGAAAATGCCCCTGTGCGGAAGCCCTCGCAATCCCCCACCCGATAAGGCATAATGTGGGACGTGCAAATCCGCCAACGCATCGAGGAAGGTTCCTCCCATCATGTCTTTTCTGACCCCCATCGTCATCGGCGACATCATCATCGCGACCGGCATCATCCTCTGGGTCGCCTACTACCTGCTCGTCACGCGCAAGGAGATGGCGTTCAAGGGCGACCTCAACGTGCTTATGCTGCTCCCACCGCTCGTGATGGTCGGCTACGGCGTGTGGTACTTCGCCACCACCCGCACGGCCGAGGCGGTGGGCGTCCTTCTGATCGCGCTCGTCTTCTTCATCTTCTTCGCCATCGGCGGAGGCGGGCTCACGGAGAAGGGCATCGTGGGCGGAGGCGGCTTCACCACCGAGTGGGAGCGCATCAAGGACATCTGGTTCCAGAGCACGCGCGATAACAGCCTCGCCCTCATGTACCGCATCAACGGCATGCCCGGCGTCCGCCACTTCCGCATGGTCGGCAACGACCGCAAGAACGTCTCGAAGTTCGTCAAGCGCTACTACGGGAAGGCACCCGCTGACCGCAAGCCCGAATAGGAACCCAAGACTGCATCGATGGAAGAAGGCGCCGGCAGAGATGCCGGCGCCTTTCACGAGCTGGGATGCGGATGTGCTCGAGGCGTTATCCCGCGTAGCGGGCGAGCAGGTCCTCGACCTCGGCACGGGTGGCCAGGTTGGGCGAGAAGGCGCTCGCGGAACCGGTGCAGCAGCCCATGCGGAACGCGGTGGCGTAGTCGCCGTCGGACTCGATGAGACCAGCGATGAAGCCCGCGACCATGGAGTCGCCGGCGCCGACGGAGTTGACGAGCGTGCCCTCGGGCGCAGGCCCCTCGTGGACGGAGCCGTCCTCGGCGACGAGCACGGCGCCCTCCCCCGCCATGGAGACGAGCACGTTGCGCGCTCCGAGCTCCTGCATCTTCTTGGCGTAGGGGATGACCTCCTCGCGCGTCTTGAGCGTGACGCCGTAGATCTCGCCCAGCTCATGGTTGTTGGGCTTGACGAACAGCGGCTTGTACGGGAGGACCTTCATGAGCAGGTCGCGCGTGGCATCCACCACGATGTCGACGCCGCGGCCCTCCATGCGGGCCATGATGCGCTCGTACATATCGTCGGGAAGCGTCGAGGGGATGGAGCCGGAGATGACGAGGATATCGCCGGGCTGGAGCTCGTCGAGCTTGGCATAGAGGGTTTCGATGTCCTCGGGCTGGATGTCGGGACCGATGCCGTTGACCTCGGTCTCCTCCTTGGCCTTGGCCTTGAGGTTGATGCGGGTCATGCCCTTCGCGACCTTGACGAAGTCGCAGGTGACGCCGAACTCCTCGAGCATGCCCTCGAGCGCGATGCCGGTGAAGCCCGCGGAGAAGCCCAGGGCGCGGTTGGCGTGGCCGAGGTTTCCGAGGACGATCGAGACGTTCACGCCCTTGCCGCCGGGCAGGATCTGCTCGTAGTTCACGCGGTTGACCTCGCCGAGCTTCAGGTCCTCGAGGCGGACGATGTAGTCGAGCGCGGGGTTGAACGTTACGGTGTGGATCATGTGACACCTCCGGTTGGTCGTACGGTCATGGCAGATGGGCAGTGCGTCAGTCGTTCCAGGTGATCTCCTCGCCGTTCTCGGAGAGGAAGTCGATAACCTCATGGTATCCGGGCATGGCCTTCTGGGCGCCCGGCTTGGTGGTCGCGAGCGCGCCGGCAGCAGAGGCGACGATCATGGCCTCCTCGAGGGGGCGCTCGGCGGCGAACTCGGTGACGAGCGCGCCCAGATAGGCGTCGCCCGCGCCCGTGGTGTCCTCGACCGTCACATCGAAGGACGGCACCGTGTGGACCTGGTCGTCGACGAGGGTCGCGGAGCCCTTGGAGCCGAGCGTGATGATGGTGTGGCCGACGCCGCGCTCGGCGAAGAAGTCGAGCGCGCGGCGCATGCTCGCGGGATCCTCCGTCGGGTTGATGCCGCAGAGCTCCTCGCATTCCGCCTCGTTGATGCACAGGATATCGAGCGAAGCGTAGAGCTCGTCGGGGAGCTCGGCGGCGGGAGACGCGTTCATGACCGTCACGAGGCCCATCCCGTGGGCGAAGATCACGGATTCGATGGTGGTCTCGAAGTCGCATTCGAGCTGCGTCAGGAAGACGTCGCCCTTCGAGGCGAGGCCGCGCAGCGTGGTGCGCACGGTATCGAAGTTCATGCGCAGGTTTGCGCCCTGGTTGATGATGATGCGCTTGTCGTTGTCGGAGCGCATGATGATGGCGGTGCCGGTGGGATAGTGGCGCGAGACGCTCACGTCCTCGCAGGACACGCCGAAGCGGACGAGCGAGGAGACGAGGTCGCGGCCGAAGGCGTCGGGGCCGACGCAGCCGAGCATGAGGGTCTCCGCGCCCATACGCGCTGCGGCGACGGCCTGGTTGCCGCCCTTGCCGCCGGGGGTGATGAAGAACTTGCGGCCTTGGATCGTCTCGCTCGCGCGGGGGATGCGATCGCATTCGATGGACAGGTCCGCGTTGAGCGAACCGAACACGATGACCTTCGACATTTATTCCTCTCCCTTCTGTGCCGTTTCCTTCTGCCTCTCATCAACTCCGCGGCGTGCGCGGGCCTCGGCCTCGCGACGCGCACGGTAACGCTCGTACTCCTCCGCCGTGAGGACGTCCTCGATGCGCAGGTTGACGCCCGCGACGGAAAGGCCGGTCATGGAGAGGATTCTCTCCACGACCACGCGCTTGGTGTCCTCGAAGACCTGCGGCGCGTAGGCGCCGTACTCGATGAGGACCGAGATGTTCACCTTGACGGAGTTCTCGGGAGTGACCTCGACCGTGACACCCTTGGTGGCGTCGTCGACGCCGAAGGTGCTCTGGAAGCGGTTGAACCAGCTCCCCTTCATGCCGAGCACGCCGGGCACCTCGCGCATGGAGATCGCGACGATCTTCTCGATCACGCCGTTCGAGAACGTGAGCGAGTCATCGCTCGCGGGCTCCTCGGGCTCCCCGGGCTCCTCGGGCTTCACGAGCTCGGTCCGGGAGATATCGCTCTCCTCGGGCGCGGCGGGAACGTCCTCGGGGCCAGTCTCGATGGTCGTGGGAACCTCGGCCGCCCCTCCCACCTCGACGATCTCGGAGACTTCGCGCTCGTTGTCTTCTGCCATGGTGCGTTCCTTTCCAAAACTCGGATGCTGGCCGTCAGTCGCGACGGTCGGAGATGAAGCGGCGTACCGCGCGCAGGATCTTGGGGTCGCCGTCGACGACCTGGCCGAGCGCGACGCCCACCACCACGAACAGGGCGATGATGAGGGCGCGCCAGATGCCCACGATGAAGATGAGGATCGCCGCGATGAGGCCGATCAGGCCGAAGATGACCGCGTTCTCATGGCCGGGGAACGTGCACTTGAACCATGCGCCCACCTTGCCCACGGATTTGCCGACCGAGAAGGGCTCCTGCGCAGGAGCCGGGGCGGGGGCGGGACTCTCCTGCGCATCTTGCTCGACCGTGGTCTGGGGTGCCTTGTACTCGTCTGCCATGGTGCTACTCCTCCTTGCCGGCCTCGGGCGCGTGGAAGGTCGTCATATCGAGCGTGATCTCGCTGTTTGCCTCGGGCTCCGGCGCGGCGGTGGACACGATGGCTGCATGGGGCAGCGCCGCCTGGGCGGTGTCGAAGACCGAATCGTATGCGGCGGGCTCGAAGGTCACCGGGGAGGTGATCTCCTCGGGCTCCTCGAACTCGAGGCTGATCGAGGAGATGTTGTCGCCGCAGACGGCTGCGAGCCCCTTGGCGAGGCGCTCGTGCAGTTCGTTTCCCTTCGCCGTGACGTCGATCGAGGTGCTCGGGAGGACGCGGGCGTGAACCTTGATCTTGGAGCGCTTGCGTGCGTCGACATCGACGCGGACAGCCGTGAAGGTGCCGTCCTCCTCGATGATGTGGGCGGCCTGGGATGCGATGGCATCGCGCGAGACGGTGATCTGGCCGCCGTCGACGGAGGTCACGAGGATGTTCTTCTTGTTCTTGCGGGCGAGGATGGCGCGGAAGAGCAGGATGACCAGCCCGAGCGCGGTGATGCAGAAGAGCACCTCGAGGGCCGTGAAATAGATGCCGTTGGCGAGCAGCCCCTTGGCCTGCGCCGTCCAAGGACCGACCCAGGGAAGCGCGAGCGCGGTGAGGGTGAGCAGTCCCGCGAGCGAGAAGACGATGAGGCAGAAGCGCTTGAATCCGTTCATTGACACTCCTTAGTCATGACAACACCGCCGCATGGGGCTGCGACTCTCCATAAGGATACCCCAACGGTGCAACGGTATCGGGTATGCGGAAGCGATTATCGATGTGCGGGCGGATGAAGCGACGAAATGAAGAACGGCGGCCCGCGGGCCGCCGTCGGATCGTGCTATGGGATGCTCGGGGCTAGTCCTCGTCGAGCGCGGCGGCGATCTCGTCGGTGACGTCCATGGTGTTGTAGACGTTCTGGACATCCTCGAGCTCGTCGAGCTTGTCGGCGAGGCGCTGGACCTTCTTGGCGTCGGAGACGGAGACCGTCGTGGGGGTGGTGGGGACGCGGGTGAGCTCGGCGCCCTTGACCTCGATGCCCTGGGCCTCGAGGGCCTTCTGGACCTCCTGCATGTTGTCGTACTGGGTCCAGACGATCCACTCGTCGCCGGCATCCTCGTAATCGTCGCCGCCGGCCTCGGCCACGGCCATCATGAACTCGTCCTCGTCCTCGGCATTGGGACGGTCGGGAACCTTCTTGTCATCGCTCTTGATGACCTTGTCGACGGCGATGGTGCCCTTGCGCTCGAACTGGAACGCGACGGAGCCTGAGGTGCCGAGGTTGCCGCCGGAGTGCGTGAAGGCGGAGCGGACATCGGCGGCGGTGCGGTTCTTGTTGTCGGTGAGGCACTCGACGTAGAAGGCGACGCCTGCGGGGCCATAGCCCTCGTAGGTGATCTCCTCGTAGCTGACGGCGGTGGCGCCGGCGCCGAAGGCCTTGTCGATGGCGGCCTTGATCTTGGCGTTGGGCATGGAGACCATGCGGGCGCGCGCGACGGCAGCGGCCAGCGAGGCGTTGTTATCGGGGTTGGGGTCGCCGCCGACCTTGGCAGCGACGGTGATGTTGCGGGAAAGCTTGGGCTGCCTTCTTGTGCTTGGTGGTTGCCCACTTAGAGTGTCCGGACATGCGCATCTCCTCGAATCGGGGGTGTAGAACACACCTATGATACTAGAAAACGTAGGGAGTGGATGAGAGAACTGTTCCAATCGGATAGAGGCTTCAGATGATGTAGCATGAGTATTGTTTACTCAGGATAGACGGAGGATGCATGCCAGAGAAGAAGCGACTGGGGTTCATCGATCTTGCAAAAGCGATTGCCTTCATGATGGTGGTCTGCGGACACACGTTCGTGCCTGGGAGCCGCCTTCGTGCGATTATCTACTCGTTCCACATGCCGCTGTTCTTCATACTCGCAGGGTACACGTTCAGAACGAAGTCCCAGAAGACAGCGGTCGTCACTTCCGCGAAGAGGCTTCTCCTCCCCTACGCCTTGGCATACACGACCGTTACGGTTATTCCTAGCGTCCTAATTTGGACCCAGGAGAGGCGGTTCGCGAAGCTCATTTCGCTACTCAAATCGTTTGTCTACACGACGGGAGATGGACACGTAATTGAATCGACCGGAGCGTTCTGGTTCCTTGTCGCGTTGTTTTTCTCAAGGATTATCTTCAACGCGCTGCTCCTTGTGCTCGAGAAGCACGATGCGTCGACTTTGGTCCAGGGAATCGTCTGCGGTGCCGTCGCAACTCTCAGCTACGTGCTCGGAGGCGTGTTCACAATCTGGCTGCCGATGGCCCTCGACATCGCGCTCATGGGCGTCTTTTTCATGTGGAGCGGCTACGCTATGCGGCAGACCGGCATCGTCGAGCGGAAGATGAATCCGCTGCTCCTAATCATCCCTTTCGCGATCTGGGCGGGCGAGATCGCCACGGGGCTTCCTGGATGGAACCAGCCGCTCAGCATGCTCGGAAGGACCTACAACGCGTTCCCCCTGGCGGTCTTCGGAGCGATCTGCGCAAGCTTCCTGCTCATCAAGGCCTGTCATTCCATCGAGGCGGTTTTCGGAGAGCAGCCAGACCGTTCCATCCCGAAACGCATCTTATCGTCTGGGGAATGGGTTGGAAGGATGTGCATGAAGCTCTACCTCATACACTGCTTCGACTTCTACCTCTCTTGGGATTCAATCGGCATCCCGTTGCTCGGATCGACCTCGCTGTTCGCGACGCTCGCACGCTTGTCGTTCGACATCCTGGTTCTACTGCTGTTCAGCATACTGTAATACGACCCATCGGCAGCTGGACTCCTCCTTAGTTAGAAGCAAAGAGGAGTCCAGAGCATAGTTACGTAATTACGTATCACCATCAGTATCTATTCTGCTGTTTCCTTACAATCATTCAATCCATCGAAATAGGATTCGAGCACCAAAAGGAAGGCTCTCATATCCTGCGGGACAAGAGCACCGAGAGTACAGAGCCTGAAAGACTCGGTGTTCGAAATCTTTCCAGGATAGATGGTAAAGCCTCTCTCGTAGCAATAATCGTGCATAGACTCGAAGCTCCAGCCAGGGATATCGGGGTATGCGACAGAAATCACCAGTTGGCTCTGATACTCGGGTGCAATCACCTCGACAAGCCCGAGGTGGATAAGTCCCTCGTGCAGAACACGGGCAAGCGCTTGATGTCGCTCCCACTTTGCCTGCTCGCCCTCTTTGAAATACTCATCAAGAGCAACGCGTGCCGCATATGCGACCTGCACAGGCGGCGTGAAATGCATCTCGCCCGTACGTTTGAAGAACTCCCACTGACGGTAGACGTTGCAGTAGTACGACCTTTTAGGATAGTTTGCAGATTGTTCGAGCACCTCGCTTCGCGCGATGATGAACGAGAGGCCCGTCATCCCCTGAATGCCCTTCTGAGCACTTGCCATGCAGACATCGATATTCATTTCGTTTATATCGATTGGAATCATCGCATAGCTCGACGTGGTGTCGGTCACGAAAATCGCCCCATGCTTATGCGCCACTTCGCCAATAGCTTTTATTGGGTTGAGCACGCCAGTCCCCGTCTCATGGTGAGTCGTATAGACAAGGGCGATATCGGGATTCTCGTCGAGCGTCTTCTCGACGAGAGCAAGATCGACAGGCCTGTCAACGGGCATGCTCAGATTAATATGGTCAAGGCCATAATACTTGCACACATCGACAGCACGGGAAGAGTATGCGCCATTGTTGACGATGAGCGCTTTCTTCCCCTCGGGAAGAAACGAGCTCAGCGCAGCGTCGATGCAGATTGTTCCGCTTCCGCAGAACAAGACCGCCTCATGAGTATCCTCACCATGGACAATCCTCACCAGATCGAAGCTGATGGAGCGCATGAGATTGCCAAACTCACGCTCACGAGGACAGATATCTGGAACCACCTGAGCGAGCTTCACCGTGTCAGTAGTGGTTGCGGGTCCTGGATTGAGCAGGATATTTCGCTTGATTTCGGGAATCTGCATATCGTATCTCCCCTTCATTCTTTACAGGTTACTGGTTCGATGCAGGAATGAGCGTGATAACCTCTTTAATCGGCATGCAGAGGTCATCGACCTCCTTGCTCCGTCCATTCCTGAGAATCGTCCGTGCAACCTTCTCCATTGCCGGAAAGGCAGCACGGATGAGATGATTCGCATAGATTACGATATTTGCTCCATGCGAGCCGAGCTGTTCCTCAGTCTCCGTGTTATACGAAGTGGGGACTACAACGAGCGGTGTAGATGAGTCCTCGGAACGGAACCGGTCACAGAACTCATAGACCTCATCCGGAGTTTTGCTCTTGGAATGAATCATGATACCGTCCGCACCAGCTGCAACATATGCGCGGGCGCGATCCAAAGCGTCATCGACACCTTTCTCCAGAATGAGGCTCTCGATTCGGGCGATGATCATGAAATCGGGCGTACGAACGCTGTTCTTCCCAGCTCGGATCTTGGCGCAGAAATGTTCGATCGTATCCTGCCCCTGTCCGCCAGAAGCACCGAAAAGCGAGTTTCTCTTGAGACCGACCTTATCTTCGATGATTACTGCAGAAACTCCTATGCGCTCAAGCGTAGAAACAAAAAACTGAAAGTGCTCGATGAGACCACCGCTATCGCCATCCAAGATGATTGGTTTAGTGGTGACTTCCATGATTTGTTCGATGGTGTTGATGCGGGAGGTTGTATCAACAAGCTCGGTATCGGGTTTCCCCTTCGCCGTTGAATCGGTGAGACTAGAGATCCACATCGCATCGAACTGCCTAATTCCGTCGGGACCCTCGACCTGGGTTGATTCGACGATTAGCCCTGTAAGGCCATTGTGCGCCTCCATAACACGCACGGGTCTTCTCATGCCCAGAAGCTGCTTGAGGCGGGGGCGACGGCGCTCGGGCATGGCCAGCTCTCGACGAGAGGCGTTTTCAATCTCGTCAAGGCAAGAGTTATGCGAATACGGAAACTCCACGAGCCTCCCGCCATACATGGAGAGGGTCTCGATAACCTTGCGGCGCACCGGCGCGAACACCCCTGATTTCCAGTTGTCGCCATGCACGACAATGTCTGGACGCAGTGAAAGAAGCTCTTCGCGGCAGTCCATCGTTGAAACCGGAATCACTTCCACGACGCCCTTGATCGAACGCACTATCGATGCCCGATCCTCATAGGACACAGAAGGATAGTCGTTGAACTCGTTTTCCGCCTCATCGGAAAGCACGCCAACGATTACGTCACCAAGCTCAGCCGCACGCTGAATAATGCGGATGTGACCGCTATGGATTACATCTGCATTGATGCTCAGGAATACCGTCTTTGCCATTTACAGCACCCTCTCAATTAAGAAATCCATGAACTCCCTGCCATTCGAATAAGCACTGGTAGTTGGGCGCCCCAAGTTGGAACGTGCTCCCAAGGCGGTTCTCACTTCGAGAAGGACCGGACCCTCTGCAGCAAGCACGCGAGGAATTACGACGGTAAGCTCATCTTCATCCTTCGCGCTGAATGTATTCCTGTATCCCATCGAGATCGCAAGCGCAGCGTAATCGATAATTCCTGATGCGTTCGGCATGCCGCCCACTGTCTCATGTGCGCCGTTGTTGATAACCACATGCACGAAGTTTGACGGCTGTTTCTGACCGATGATTGCCAAGGCGCCCGTATGCATAATCGTCGCACCGTCGCCGTCGAGGACCACTGTCTTGCGCCAAGGCTGTCCAAGGGCGACGCCCAGTCCAATCATAGCGGAATGACCCATGGATCCGACCGTGAGGAAGTCAGAAGCATGGGATTCGAAGCGTGCTTCGCGTAGCTCGAAAAGCTCTCTCGAGAGCTTTCCGGTGGTCGACACCACGGCAGTATCCTTGGGCAACGCAGAGGTTATCAAGTCGACCGCGCGCTCTCGCGTAAGCGTCGCGTCCTCATACGATTCGTACGCATGTTTCACAGATCTCGTAAGCGCACCCTTTTTCACAAGTATTGCCGAGCTCTCTCCGCGGGAGAATCGATCGAGAGTCCTAGCGAAAAACTCATCGAGCTCAGCCTCATCGATGGTATCCGAGAATACCATCACTTCGAGGCCGACGCATTTCAGAAGGTCCTCTGAAATCATGCCTTGGAACACATGCTGGGGTTCGTCGTGCACACCAGGTTCGCCGCGCCATCCCACAATAAACAGAGTCGGTATTGCATAGACCCTCTTATCGATCAGTGAGCATATGGGGTTAATTGCATTTCCAATGCCACTGTTCTGCATATAAACTGCTCCAGGATGCCCGGTAGAGAGGAAGTGCCCCGATGCGAGGGCAACAGCACCGCCTTCGTCTGCCGCCACGACATGGCGGGAAGACAACCCATATCGCTCAATAAGCTCATCGCAAAGTGGCCTCAAAAGAGAGTCGGGCACACCTGCCCAGAAGTCAACGTGGAGCCGCTCCTCGACTCGGTCGACAAGATGAGTCGCATCCATGGTCTCCTCCTATCCTGCATACGAACGATATGACGGATCGAGCACGCAGAGTTCATCGAACGAATCAATCTCGCAAATATCTTCGAATGAGCATTCCCGTACGTACACCCTATGGTTTTCCGCGTATCTTTCAAGCGGAACCTGCTCGAAGTAGAGGTTGCACCCGCCCTCCGATGAAAACGCCTCTTGAAGCTCTTCCCTGAGGAGAGATGCGTCTTCAGACGTCCAATAGGATATTCCGAACATATGGCACACATCATCTCCTCCTGTGGGGAATAGCTTGCTGATAAGTTTCCCGCGTTCGGTCTGTTTGCATCCAAATGCCCAGTCATCGGTATGGGAACAGGGAACGCCCAGATAGTTTGATTGCCATTGATACGGTTCGATGAGGGCGGGATTCCGCAGAAAGAGATCGGCTTCAGCAAGATATGAGTTCGATAGCAGGTCTGCGACAGCTAAAACAGATGAAATGTTGTTCGCCTTATCATAGAGTGGATTGTCAACGAACCTGATCATTGGATACGAATCAAGAAGCTCGTCGAACGCATCGCCCTTATATCCCCTCACAATAACAATGTCATCTATCGATGCCGCAAGCGCGGCATCGATCACGGTATCTATGATTCGTCTTCCATTGACCCTTACAAGCGGCTTCGGCGTGTACAGTGTCACGGGCACCATCCGGCTCCCGAACCCAGCAGCCATCAATATGAGCCTCTCGACTTTGCGTGTAATCACACAGGCTCCTTATCAAAAAACCGAACTGCATCGTAACATAGGCTCAGCAAACACCATTCTCGTTCACCCATGCAAGGAATAGAGACCGATCTTCATTCAATTCACCGTATCTCTTCACTTAAGAACTCTCGTCTTCTACGTTCGACAATCTCATCCACGTGCCAATCTGCAGCTCTAGGCGGGAAAACGCTTCCAATCCCGATAGCTCGGGTCGATCTCGCAGAGCTCCGCGTAGGAGTCGATCTCATCGATGTCGTCGAAGCTGCATGCGCGGACGGCGATGTCGTAGTTCCCGTTGCAGATGACGCACGGCACATCGTCCCAGAACCGCTGCTTGGTCTCATCGCACGCCGCGAACTCGCGCGGCAGGTCGGCGGCGAGCTTGCGGCCGTCCTCGGCGCTCCAGTACGAGATGCCGAACATATGGTGGCAGGAATCGCCGCCCTTCCTGAGGTCGACGATGCGGCCGCCCTCGGTGAAGAAGCACCAGTCGTCGGTGTGGTCTACGGGAACGCCCAGGTAGTTCGACTGCCACTGGTAGCGGGAGATGAGCGCGGGGTTCCTGAGATAGAGGTCGCTCTCGAAGGCATAGGCGTTCTCGAAGTGGTCAGCGGCGAGAACGGCCGAGGAGATGTTGTTCGTCGCGGCATAGTCCGGGTTCTCGATGAACCGGATCTGCGGATACTTCTCGAGCAGCTCGTCGAAGTCCTGCGCGCGGTAGCCGCGGACGAGCCAGATCTCCTCCACACCCGCGGCGACGAGGGCGTCGAGCAGGGTATCGATGATGCGCACGCCGTTCACGCGCACGAGCGGCTTGGGGCGGGTCGCCGTGACCGGCATCATGCGAGAGCCGAAGCCCGAGGCGAGCATGACCGCCCGCTTGGCGCGGTACGGCTCGAGCGCCTCGAGCTCCTCTTCGGTTGCGATGCCCGCAGCGGCGCGCGCCACGAGCTCGTCGAACTTCTCCCTGGTCAGATCAGGCATCCGTGCCTCCCGCAGGTTCATACAGCTTGAGCGCGGAGGCGCAATAGTCGCGGGCGGCCTTGTACCAGATGTAGAGCCACTCGCCCACGGGATTGCCCTGCGCCTCCTTGAAGATCGCCCAAACGTACCAGTAGTAGCCCACCACGCCCACGGCTCCCAGGCAGTGGCCTACCTCCTCTTTGCTCGGCTCGCGGCCGTAGTAGAGGGGAAGGATCGAGATGGTCTCCTCGACCGTGTAGCCCGAACCCTGTGCGACGAAGTTGCCGAGGTCGCAGGCGGGGTCGCCCATGGCGGCATATTCCCAGTCGATGAGCCACATGTCGTCATCGTGGACGAGGAAGTTGGGACCGTAGAAGTCGTTGTGGCAGCCCGCTCGAAGACCGACCCGAAGTCGCGGGGAAGCGGATAGGACATCTTGCGCAGGATCCGCTCGATCTTCACGGCCTCATCCCAGAAATCGAACGACCAAGGCGAGGTCTCCCCGCTGTCATGGAGCTTGCGCACAAGCGAGAGGCCACGTGCGACATGGTCGGTATTCCGATAGTCGAAGGGGACGCAGCCCTCGATGAACCGCGAGATCTTCCAACCCGAGACGGGATCCTCGTAGATGAACGTCTCGTCGAGTCCCAGATGCTTGGCGATGCCGAGCGCATGGGCTTCGGCGGCACGGTTGATGATCTCGTCGGTGCCCTTGCCCGGATGGCGGTAAACGTACGACTTCCCGTCCACCGAGAACTTGAACGAGAGGTTCGTAAGGCCCTGGCTGATAGGCTCGATGCCCGAGATGGCATGACGGTCGCAGCCGAGGACCGAGCAGATGTTGTCGAGGATCGAGGAGTCGACGTTGTCGACGAAGGCCTGGTCGAAGGAGATCAGGTCCTCGAAGCTCTTGAACTCGTGGACCGATCCGACCCTCAGCGAGCGGGCCTTGATGCGGATCTCGCCAAGGTGCCGGGACAGCATATCGTCCCAATTCAGGTCGGCGAATCCGGCCTGGGCAGACTCGCGCGCGAGCGCCCCGGCGTACGCGGCGCCGTCCTCCTCGGAGAGGAACAGCGGCGTCCTGACGCGCGGGCTGTCCCCCACCCCCCTCCTGAGCGAGGAGATGAAGCCGCCGCGGGAGACCGACACGCGCCAACCCTGGCGTTCGGGACTGTCGGAGACGCAGCAGCATGATGAGCCCTCGAGGTCGCAGAGGAAGGGGTTGTCCTCGAAGTACTGGTCGGATGCGCAGACGAACGAGCCGGGAAGCAGGCCGGATACGGTGAGCAGGCTCGACGCGTTGCCGTGCCAGACGTAGTTGGGGTTGACCGCGATCCGCACGCCGAGCAGGTCCTCCAGATAGAAGAAGGCCTCCTTCATGTACCCCGTCACGACCGTGACGTCCTCGACCCCCGCCTCGCGGAGCTGGCGGATGAGGCGCTCGATGAGCACCTCTCCGCGCACGGTGAGCAGCGCCTTGGGCAGCTCATAGGAGAGCGGCGCCATACGTTTGCCCACGCCGGCGGCGAGGATGATCGCGCGGGCTCCCATCTAGATCTTCGCCTTGCTCGCGAGGCCGCGGATGACCGCACCGAGCACGTTCTTGGACTGCGGACGGTACGTCTCGCCGGCGAGGATCAGGCGCTCGACCTTGATGGCACCGAGCTCATCGGCGGGAACCTCGTAGGGATTGGCCGAGAGCATGACCATATCGGCGAACTTGCCGGGCTCGAGCGAGCCGCGCTCACCCTCGTCGAAGGTCGTCCAGGCACCGTTGTAGGTGCACATGCGCAGGGCCTCCTGACGCGTGAGGCGCTGCGTCTCGTCGGTGTTGTTGACGGCCTTGTCCATCCACATGATGGGGTCGGGGTCGGTGCAGGGGGCGTCGGAGCCGGCGGAGATGACGACGCCCTTGTCCCAGAAGGTGCGGATCGGGTTCAGGCGTCCGGCGCGCTCGGGCCCGAGCAGCTCCTGGAGGTAGGCGTCGGGCTCCTGCGGCCAGTTGATGAAGGAGGTCTGCATGGGCATCTGGATGCCGTACTCCGCGCAGATCTCGATGCCCTCGGGCGTGGGCAGGCAGTCGTGGATGATGCCGTGGCGGTGGTCCTTGCGCGGATTGGCGTCGAGGGCGGCCTTGAGGCAGCGCGTGGCCTGATCGAAGGCGGCGTCGCCGATGGCGTGCATCTCGATCTGCAGGCCGAGGTCGTTGGCCTGCTTGCAGAACTCGATGACCTGCTCGTCGGTGTAGTAGAGGACGCCCTTGTCGTCGCTGCCGATGTAGGGCTCGACGAGGGCGGCGTCCGCGGAGCCGAAGCACCCGTCGAGGGCGCACGCGAAGCAGCCGCCGATGCGCGGGATCTTGCGCGAGGTCGCGACCTTCACGTCCATGGACTGCGGGAAGACGCGCACCTGGAAGCCGTGCTGGGCGCTCTTGCCCACAATCTTCTCGAGCGTGATGTCGAGATCGCCGGCGAAGCCGATGCCGGAGACCGTGTGCACCATGCCGATGCCGCGCGCAGCCAGGTAGTCCATGGCCTTGAGCATGCTGGCGACGAGCTCGGGCAGCGACAGCGATCCCGAGATGAAGTCGGAGACCGCGAAGAACGCCTCCTGGTTCATCTCGCCGGTCTCGGGATGGTATCCGCGCAGGTCCTTGACCTTCTCGTCGATGAGGGCGAGCAGCTTGGAGTTGACGACGCACGCGTGGCCGTCGTACTTGCCCATCATGAAGGGCTTGTCGGGGCACACGGAGTCGAGCTCCTCGCGCGAGAGCAGACGGCCCTCCTCCACCGAGTAGGGCGATGCGCCGAACGCGATGGGGATCTTGGCCTTGGTGCGCTTCACGAAGTCCGCGACCATCTCCATGATCTCGGTGTTGGAGCGGGCGTCCATGACGTTGAGGCCCTCGTTGAACATCGCGAAGCTCGCGAAGTGCTCGTGGGTGTCCACGAAGCTGGGGGCGAGGACGCGCTGGCCGAGGCTGATGCGCGGCTGTCCGGCATATTCGCGCGGCAGCTCGTCGCCGACGAACAGGATGCGGCCCTTGTCCTCGACGAGGAA
>CADBJR010000005.1 GCA_902795065.1 uncultured Coriobacteriaceae bacterium | reverse complement strand
ATGATGCAGAAGGCCGACCCCTATCTCAACGTCGACCCCGGCACCATGAGCCCCTTCCAGCACGGTGAGGTCTTCGTGACCGACGACGGCAAGGAGACCGACCTCGACCTGGGCCATTACGAGCGCTTCATCAACGAGAGCCTCAACGCCGATTCCAACTTCACGAGCGGCCTCATCTACCAGACGCTCATCTCGCGTGAGCGCGCGGGCGACTTCCTCGGCGGTACCGTCCAGGTGATCCCGCACGTCACGAACGAGATCAAGGCGCGCTTCGCCGCGGTGGAGGAGACGAGCGGCGCCGACGTGGTGATCACCGAGATCGGCGGCACGGTGGGCGACATCGAGGGGCAGCCCTTCATCGAGGCCATGCGGCAGTTCCGCAAGGAGAAGGGCCCGGGCGAGACCATCGCCATCCACGTGAGCCTCGTGCCCTACATCGCCGCCGCGCACGAGATCAAGACCAAACCCACCCAGCACTCCGTGAAGGAGCTGCGTTCCATGGGCATCCAGCCCGAGATCATCGTCTGCCGCAGCGACCATGAGGTCGAGCCTGCCGTTCGCGCCAAGCTCGCGAGCTTCTGCGATGTCGACGAGAGCTGCGTGTTCCAGAACCTCGACTGCCCGTCCATCTACGACGTGCCGCGCCATCTGGCCGACCAGGGTTTCGACCTCAAGGTATGCGAGCTGCTCGGCCTCGAGCCGCGCACGCGCGACATGAGCCCGTGGTACTCGTTCACCGGCGCGCTCCACGAGGCGAACGCGCTCACCGACATCACGCGCATCGGCGTCGTGGGCAAGTACACCGCCCTGCCCGATGCGTACCTCTCGGTCATCGAGGCGCTCCATCACTCGGGCGTCTACTACGGCCGCCACGTGGAGGTCGAGCTCGTCGACGGCGAGAACCTCGATCCCGCGCAGGTGGGGGAGGTGCTCGGACGCTACGATGGCATCCTCGTTCCCGGCGGATTCGGCATCCGCGGCATCGAGGGCAAGATCGCCGCAGCCGGCTTCGCCCGCACGCGCAAGGTTCCCTATCTGGGCGTCTGCCTCGGCATGCAGGTCGCCGTCGCAGAGTTCGCGCGCGGCGTCTGCGGCATGGAGGGCGCCACGTCCACCGAGTTCGAGCCCGACTGCGCCTATCCCGTGATCGACCTCATGCCCGAGCAGCGCGGCATCGCCGACAAGGGCGCGACCATGAGGCTCGGCGCGTATCCGTGCGTGCTGGCCGAGGGCACGCTCGCGGCAGAGGCCTACGGCACGATGTGCATCTCGGAGCGCCATCGCCATCGCTACGAGTTCAACAACGACTACCGCACGGTGCTCGAGGCAGCGGGCCTCAAGGTGAGCGGCACTTCTCCCGACGGGTCGCTCGTCGAGGTGGTAGAGTTGGCTGAGGAGGACCACCCCTGGTTCGTGGCCACGCAGGCGCATCCGGAGTTCAAGAGCCGGCCCAACGAGCCGGCACCGCTCTTCCGCGAGTTCGTGCGTGCGGCGATCGCCCGCCATGAGGGTCGCGACAGGCGCGATCTGCACGTCGTGGGCGTCCCGGTCCTCTCTGATGCCGGCGTGGGGCCGGAGAAGGTGGAGAGCTAGGAGCGGCCGGTGGATCTGGCGCGGGCGAAGCGGGAGTATCTGGACTACCTCGCCATCGAGCGGGGCTCGTCGTCCAACACCGTCGAGGCCTACGGGCGCGATCTCGACCGCTATCTCGCGTTCCTCTCCGACGCCGGGATCGCGCGTCCCGAGGACGTCACGCGCGCCGCTATCGAGGACCACATCGCCGCGCTCACGGGCGTGGGGCTCGCGCCCACGTCGGTCGAGCGCGCGGTCTCGGCGATCAAGGGCTTCCACCGCTTCATGGTGGCAGACCAGATCACCGAGAACCATCCCACAGCCGACCTGCCCCTTCCCGCAAAGCCCAAGCATCTGCCCGATGTGCTCTCCATCGAGCAGGCACGTGCCCTGCTCGAGCAGACCTTCCGCGAGACGCCCCTCGATCAGCGGGACCGTGCGATCCTCGAGGTGCTCTACGGGTGCGGCCTGCGCGTGTCGGAGCTGTGCGGCCTCGACCAGCGCGAGGTCTACCTCGATGACGAGATGCTGCGCGTGTTCGGCAAGGGGTCGAAGGAACGCGTGGTGCCCATCATGGGCAGCGCTGCAGCAGCGCTCGGCGACTACCTCGTGCGCTGGCGTCCGCAGCTCGTGGGCAAGCGGCTCTCGGGCGCGGTGTTCCTGAACGTACGGGGCGGGCGCATCTCGCGCCAGTCGGTGCACGCCATCTGCGAGCGGTACGGCAGGCTCGCCGGCATCGAAGGGCTGCATCCCCACACGCTGCGCCACAGCTTCGCCACGCACATGCTCGAGGGCGGTGCGGACCTGCGCATCGTCCAGGAGATCCTCGGCCATGCCAACATCGCGACCACGCAGCTCTACACCCACGTCGACCGCACCCACGTGCGCATGGCCTACCTCGCCGCTCACCCGCGCGCGCACCTCTCGTAGACCATCTGCTCAGCACCGCCACCTGCCGCTCGGCCCGTTCCGGTATGCATGTTGCGACACGATTCGCTCGATTCGCGTCCGAAGATGCATACCGAAACGGGCGCAGAACCGCTCGCCGACGATCGATTGTGACGTTCGCGTGCAGTGCTCTTGTGGTGCGAACACCCGTACCCGCTACATCTGGTATGCCAACGGATACCATGCGCCGTCGACCAGCGCAATTCGCCAAAAAAGTTGGGAAATGGGGAAAAATGTCGCGAAATGTCGGACAAAACCGCTATAGTAGATGGCAAGCGATTTTGCCCTTGGGAGAGCTATGGACGCGGAAGGAGGAAGAGGATGTACCTGACCGGCACCTATCGTCACACCCTGGATGCCAAGCAGCGTCTCACCCTTCCCGCCGACTTCCGCCGTCAGATCGACGGAACCGTCTATCTCGTCAAGGTGCTTGATTGCGTGTACGGCTTCACGCCCGAGGAGCACAGGAATTACGTCGATTCCCTGTTCCCCGGTGGCTTCGATCCCCGCAATCGCAAGCAGGACGAGCTCCGTCGCGCCATCAACGCGCAGACCGTCATGACCGATGTCGACTCGGCCGGCCGTGTCAGCCTGTCCAAGATGAGCGAGAAGGTCCACGCCATGCTCGGACGCGATGTGGTCGTCGTGGGCAACACGGACCACTTCGAGGTCTGGAACGCGACCACGTGGGATGAGAAGCAGGACGCCCTCACGGACGAGGACTTCGCAGCCCTCCTGTTCAACGAGTAGGTCCTCGTGGGGAACTTGACAGCTGAATATCGGCACGTACCCGTGATGCTTTCCCAGGTGCTCGCCGAGCTCGATCCCAAGGTGGGGGAGGTCGTCTGCGACTGCACCCTCGGAGGGGCCGGGCACTCGGTGGAGCTGGCGAGAAGGATCGCGCCCGAGGGTCTCCTCGTCGGTATCGATCAGGATGACATGGCCCTCGAAGCGGCCACCGCGCGCCTCGCGTCCGAGGTGCCGGGGGCGGAGGTGCTCGTCCTCAAGGGGAACTTCTCCCAGATGGACGACCTTCTCACCACGGCGGAGATCCCCGGAGTCGATTGCTTCCTCTTCGACCTGGGCGTCTCGTCGCCGCAACTCGATATCCCGGAAAGGGGCTTCTCGTACAACGAGGACGCCCCGCTCGACATGCGGATGGACCCGGATAACAACACCCTAACCGCAGCTGAGGTCATAAACCACTACAACGAAGCAGACCTCGTCCGGATCCTACGCATGTATGGAGATGAGCGCCATGCTCCGCGCATCGCAGCCAGAATCGTATCCGCGCGGAGCAAAGCGCCCATCACGTCCACCCTGCAGCTGGCGGAGCTGGTCAAGTCCGCCATCCCCGCCGCAGCGAGGCGCCGCGGAGGGCACCCGGCGAGGAGGACGTTCCAGGCGCTGCGCATCGAGGTCAACCATGAGCTCGAGGCGCTCGAGGAGGGACTCACCGCCGCGGTACGCTGGGCGAATCCGGGAGGGCGCATCTGCGTCATCTCGTACCACTCGCTCGAGGACCGCATCGTCTCCCATGTCTTCTCGGAGATGAGCAGGGGGTGCACATGCCCGCCGGACTTCCCGGTGTGCGTGTGCGGGAACGTGCCGATACTCCACGTACGCACGCGCAAGGCCCTCGTGGCCGGCGCGGACGAGGTGGAGGCCAACCCGAGGGCGAGGAGCGCCCTCATGCGCGTGGCCGAGAAGCTCTAGGCCGCGCACCCGAACCAGGCGAAAACGGGGGAGGCCCCGTCACGCGAGCACCAACGCAGCACGAACGAACCAGAAACGCACCATAAACGCACCATCGACGAAGCACCAACGGACGACACACGGACAAGGAACGACGATGAGGACCGCAAACGCACAAGCCTTCGAGCTCGAGGAGATGCTCGAGTCCCGCCCCGAGCGGGAACTCGGTGCAGAGCCCCGGTTCGAGGTCGTAGAGGGCGGTGGGCTCGACGCCCACGTCCGCGCAGGTGTCTCATCCGAGTTCCTTGCGCGTGTGAAGATGGTCGTCGCCGCTGCCGTGATGCTCTTCATCCTCGGCACCTTCCGCGTCGCGCTCACCTCGGCCACCGTGGCCCAGCTCAGCTCGAACGTCGAGGTGCGCGAGCAGATCGAGGATTTCGAGACCACCAACAACAACCTCCGCGTGGAGCGCTCCCTCATGTCGAGCGCCACGCGCATCGACCGCATCGCGACCCAGAACTACGGCATGGTCCCCGCCGCGTCCTTCGATGTCATCGTCATCGACAACGGCGAGGAGGCCGAAGCTGAGGCTGAGGTCGAGTCTGAGGCCGAGGTTGCACCCGAGGCGGAGGCTCCCGCCGAGGACGCCATCGGCGATGAGGCGGTCGAGGATGCCGAGTCGACGCCCGTCGTAGATGCGGGGCTCCTGGCCGCCGGCCTGTAGGTCGGGGCGGTCCCGGAATCGTGGCGCGTAAGGGCGACAGCTACCGAAGCAATCGGAACATGGCCGAGGCCTCGTACGACGAGGCCTCGCGTGCGCGTTACCGCCGTCGCGCCGCCCGCGCGGGCGGTTCCGGCTCGGGCGGCTTCGACCACGGCATCTCCGTCATCCAGGTGCTCTTCCTGACGCTCTTCGCGTTCGTGGCGCTGCGCCTCGTGTGGCTGCAGGTCTTCCAGGCGCGCGAGCTCTCGCAGGCTGCCGAGGACCGCCGCACCAACGTCGTGACCCTCCATGCGCGCCGGGGCACCATCTACGACCGCAACGGCAACGTGCTCGCGATGAGCGTCGAGTGCAGGACCATCTACGCAAACCCCCAGGATATCGAGAATCCCGCGCGCATCGCGCAGATCCTCGCATCCAGGCTCGGCGGAACGCCCAACGACTATATTTCCGACCTTACGGCCGACACCACGTTCGTCTACATCAGGCACAAGGTCGACATGGAGGTCGCCGACCTCATCGAGAAGGAGCTTGGCGACGAGGACCTGACGGGCGTCTACTTCCTCGAGGATACCAAGCGCGTCTACCCGTACGGCGCGACCGCAGGCCAGATCCTCGGCGTGGTGGGCATCGACGGCGACGGCCTCACGGGCCTCGAGTACTACTATGACGACATCCTGCGCGGCGAGGACGGCCAGATGATCGTCGAGCAGGGCATCGGCGGCGTCCCGATCGCCGGCGGCGCATCCCAGATCACCGAGGCGCGCAACGGCACCGACATCATCATCTCCCTCGACATCAACCTCCAGGAGAAGGCTGAGGCGGCGCTTGCCGATGCGGTCAAGACCTACGAGTCCGAATCGGGCTCCATCATGGTCACCAACCCGCGCACCGGCGAGATCTACTGCGCGTGCTCCACGCCGCTCGCCAACGTCGACGACCTCGAGCACACCTCGGCGGAGGCTCTCAACCTCAAGCTCGTGACCGACTCCTACGAGCCGGGCTCGGTCTTCAAGGTCCTCACCATCGCGATCGCCATCGACAACGGCCTCGTGACGCCCTCGACGGTGCTCACGGTCCCGCCCACGATCCTGGTCGGCGACGACTACGTCTCCGAGCACATCGACCGCGACTACGACGTGACGATCACCGTGCGCGACATCATCGCGCAGTCCTACAACACGGGCACCGCCCTTATCGCCCAATCGATCATCGGCGACGAGCGCTTCGCAGCGGGCGTCGACCGCTTCGGCATCGGCCACACAACCGGCATCGACTTCCCCGGCGAGGCGGAGGGCATCGTGACGCGCTACCGCGATTACGACGGCTCCACCTGCGGCTTCATGTCGTTCGGCCAGAGCGTCGCGTTCCCGATGGTGCAGCTCGTCCGCGCATTCGGCGCCATCGCCAACGACGGCGTGCTCACGACCCCGCACTTCCTCGTCGCCAAGGGCGGCGAGACGGTCGACTGGGGGCAGGGCGAGGCCGCCATCTCGCCCGAGGCGGCCCATATGACGATCGACTGCATGCGCGCGGTCATGACCGAGGGCACCGGCGTCCACGGCCAGGTCTACGGCTACGACATCGCCGGCAAGACCGGCACGGGCGAGCAGTCCGTCTCCGGCGAGGGATACACCGATTACCACTACACGGCGTCGCTCTGCGGTTTCGCGAACGCGGACGACCCCGAGATCCTCGTCTATGTCGGTCTCAACGGCGTCCGCTACCTTGCGAGCGCCTCCTCGTCCTACCTGTTCGCAACCATAATGGAAGAGGCTGTCAACGACATCGGCGTGCAGCCCGTCTACTGAATCACGAGGTAGCCGAAATGCTCGACATCACGATCAAGGACCTTGCCCAGGCAACAGCGGCGCAGATCATCGCCGCAGGTTCCGGCCGTGTGTCCGGAAAGACGGTCATCGATTCGCGCGAGGTCGAGCCCGGTGCGCTCTTCGTCGCCTTCAAGGGCGAGCGCAGCGACGGCAACCGCTATGCGCGTGCCGCCATCGACGCGGGCGCCTCGGCCGTGGTGCTCTCCGACGCCCCCGAGGAGGGGCTCTCCGCATATGCGGAGGATCGGGGAGCGGCGCTCCTGCGCGCCGCGGACGACGACTGCGAGTCCTTCCTGATCGACCTCTCCGCCTGGGAGCGCGACCGCCATCCCGAGTGGCTCGTGGTGGGCGTGACCGGCTCGGTGGGCAAGACCACCACCAAGGACATGCTCGCCGCCGCCCTCTCGCCCTCGTTCCGCACCCACGCCACGAAGGGCAACTACAACAACCTCATCGGCATGCCGCTCACGCTCCTCAACGCACCCGAGGGCACCGAGGCGCTCGTCCTCGAGATGGGCATGGACGGCCTCGGCCAGATCAGCCGCATGTCCCGCGCCGCGCGCCCCGCGCTCGCCGTCATCACGAACGTCGGTGTGAGCCATCTCGTGTATCTGGGCACGCGCGAGGGCATCGCCTGCGCCAAGGCGGAGATCATCGAGGGCATGGAGGCATGGGGCTCGGTCGGGCCCGCGCTCGTGCTCACGAGTGCGAACGACTACACCGACTACATCGTCAGGAAGTTCGCGATCCCCGCGAACGTCATGCCCCTCACCGTGGGGACGCGTCCCTCCGACGACGTGCGCCAGACCGACCTGGTCATCCACCACGATGCGCGCACGCACGCCGAGCTCGCCTTCATCGACGGCGGGACGGTCTCGCTCGACCTGCCCATCCCCGGCACGAGCGCCGTCCTCGACGCCATGCTCGCGCTCAGCGTCGCCCGCCTCGCCGGCGTCGATGCCGCCGCAGCAGCGGAAGCCCTCTCCTCGATGGAGCTGACCGCGATGCGCCTCGACGTGCGCACCTCGCCGTCCGGCGTGCGCGTGATCGACGATACGTACAACGCGAGCCCCGCCTCGATGGCCTCCTCGCTCTCCGTCCTCGCCTCCATGGGTTGCACGGGGCGTCGCTACGCCATCCTGGGCGAGATGCTCGAGCTGGGGGAGGACGAGGTGCAGATGCACGCCTGCGTCGGAGCCTTCGCGGCTGCGCTCGACCTCGACATGATCGTGTGCGTCGGAGGCCCGCTCGCCCGCGCCATCGCCGAGGGAGCCCGCACCGTGGGCTTCTCGGAGGACGCGCTTTTGGTGTTCGATTCGGTATCTGACGCCCTTACGGCGCTCGTTCCCGTACTATGTGAGGGCGACGTGGTGCTCGCCAAGGCATCGCGTGCCAGCGGCCTCGATGCCTTCGTCAAGGGAGTCCTCGCATGATCGGCAGCCCGACATATCCTACCTACACGGTCTTCGTGGCCATCGGCCTCGCAGGCGTCTTCTCGATCGTCCTCATGCCGCTCTTCATCCGTCTGATGAAGCGCGAGGGCGTCGGCCAGCAGATCCGCGCGGACGGCCCCCAGCGCCATCTCACCAAGCAGGGCACGCCCACGATGGGCGGCCTCATCATCCTGCTCTCGGTGCTCGTGACCTGCGCCATCCTCGCCGATTGGACGCCCCAGCTCATCCTCGCCGTCGTGGCGACGATGCTCACGGGCGCCCTGGGCCTGCTCGACGACATCGAGTCGGTCGCCCACGCGCGCTCGCTCGGCCTCACGCCCTCCCAGAAGATGGCGGGCCTCATCGCCATCTCGGTGGGCTTCTGCCTCTACGCGGTGAACGTCTGCCATATCGCGCCGACGATCTCCTTCCCGGGCGGGTTCTCGATCGATCTGGGCGTGCTCACGACCGAGATCCCCATCGGAGTGCATCTCCTCAAGATCCCCTGGCTCTACCTCATCTTCGTGTTCTTGCTCATGGCCGGCCTCTCGAACGCCGTGAACCTCACCGACGGCCTCGACGGCCTCGCGGGCGGCTGCTCGATGGTGGTCATGCTCGTCATGGCCATGGTCGCGTTCCGCTTCGGCCAGCTCGGCCTCGCGATCTTCGCCGCCGCGTTCGGCGGCGCGTGCCTCGGCTTCCTCTGGTACAACTGCTATCCCGCGACCATCTTCATGGGCGACACGGGATCGCTCGCGCTCGGCGCCGCGTTCGCCGCGCTGGCCGTGCTCACCAAGACCGAGGTGACCTCCCTCGTCATGGGCGGCCTGTTCATCACCGAGGCCCTCTCGGTCATCATCCAGGTCGTGAGCTTCAAGAGCACGGGCAAGCGCGTCTTCCTCATGGCGCCGCTCCACCACCACTTCGAGAAGCTCGGTTGGAGCGAGACCAAGGTCGTCATCCGCTTCTGGATCGTCTCCGCCGCCTTCGCCGCAGCGGGCTTCGCCCTGTACTTCCAGCTGGGCTAGGACGGGGGAGCGCGGGCATCCATGGCACGTACCAAGGCTCAGAAACGCGAGCACGAGGTCTTCGGCGTACCGGCGCGCTTCATGTCGCCGCGCCTGATCTTCTGCGTGTGCGTGGTCGTGCTCTCGCTCTTCGGCCTGCTCATGATCTACTCCGCCTCATCGGTGACCTCGCTCATCTCGGCGGACACCAACTTCGACCCTGCCTACTACGTCAAGCGCCAGGCCATCTTCCTCGCGGCGGGCACGGTCGCAGCGCTCGTGCTCGCGTCGATCGACTACCATACGTGGTCGGGCTCGATCCTCACGGGCGTCTGGGTCCTCACGGTCGTCATGCTGCTCGCGATCTTCGCGTCGAGCATGGGCCAGGGCGCGTACGGCGCCTCGCGCTGGATCGGCATCGGTTCCTTCTCGCTGCAACCGTCGGAGTTCGCCAAGGTGACGGTCGTGCTCACGGCCGCGAACCTCGCGCAACGCTATTTCGACGATGCCACCATCGACTTCGACCGCTTCGTCAAGCTCATGGGCGCCGGCGTGGGCATCCCGCTGATCCTCATCCTCGCGCAGCCCGACAAGGGCACGACGATGGTGCTCGCGGCGACGCTGCTCGTGATGGGCTACCTCGCCGGCCTGCCGCGCAACCTCATCCTGGGCATCGCGGGCGTGGGCATCGTGGGATTCCTGATCCTGTCGCTGCGCGACGACTACTCGCGTGCCCGCATCGTCACCATGTTCAACCCCTGGCGCGACTACTACGGTGACGGATACCAGCTCATCCAGGGCTTCTACGCCTTCGGCTCGGGCGGCCTGTTCGGCGTGGGCCTGGGATTCTCGCGCCAGAAGTACTCGTATCTGCCGATGGCGCACAACGACTTCATCTTCGCCGTGATCGGCGAGGAGCTGGGGCTGGTGGGCACGCTCGGCATGCTCGCGGTCTTCGCGCTGCTCGGCTGGGCCGGCGCGCGCATCGCCAAGAACGCCCCCGACCTCGCCGGGCGCCTCATCGCCTCGGGTTGCACGGGGCTCATCATCATCCAGCTGCTCGTCAACGTGTGCGGCGTGCTCGGCATGATCCCGCTCACGGGCAAGCCCGTCCCGTTCATCTCCTACGGCGGCTCCACGATCGTCACGTGCATGCTGCTCTCGGGCCTCACGGTCTCGGTCTCGCGCGCCTCGCGCCTGCCCGAGACGGTCTACGACCAGGCCCGCGGCCGCTGGAACGTGGACGAGCGGGAGCAGGGGGATGGCCGCGCCTTCGACGCCGTCGAGGGCTTCGGCGGCACGCATGGGGAGGAGACGTTCGTCTCCGATCCGACGCCGCGCAGCGCACGTACCCAGACCGCGTTCGACGCCCATTCCACCGACCTCGCCCAGAGCCCGTTCAGGGTCGTCGAGGGCGGAGCCGGGCGCTCGCGCGGTGCATCGGATTCTCAGCCGTCGGGCAGGTCGCGCATCGACCTCGGCCCGAGCGCCACCGAGCGCCTGCGCGGTGGCTCGAAGGAAAGGGGGAAGAAGCGCCGATGAAGGTCGCAATCGCCGCCGGCGGCACCGCCGGGCACATCAATCCCGCCCTCGCGCTCGCCGAGGAGCTCCGCGCACGTGGCGACGAGGTCGTGTTCTTCGGCCAGACGCGCCGCCTCGAGGCGACGCTCGTCCCCGAGGCGGGCTTCCCGCTCGTGCCGATCGAGGTCTCAGGCTTCGACCGCTCGCACCCCTGGACCCTCATCACGGCCGTGCGACAGATCGCCGCGGCCGAGAAGGCGCTCGAACGCCATTTCGCCGAGGAGGGCAGGCCCGACGTCGCCATCGGATTCGGCGCCTACGTCGAGCTCCCGCTCCTGCGCTGGTGCGCCAAGAAGGGCGTGCCCTACCTGCTCCACGAGCAGAACTCCGTCGCCGGACTCGCCAACAAGGTGTCCGCCAAGAAGGCGCACACCGTCTGCATCGCGTTCCCGCAGGCGGAGGCCGCCTTCGCGGGCAAGGCGAAGCGTATCGCGGTCACGGGCAACCCCGTCCGCTCGAGCGTCATCGAGGCATCCCGCGCAGACGCCCGCGCCGCCATGGGCCTCTCGGATGACGATGTGCTGCTGCTCGTGTTCGGCGGCAGCCTCGGCGCGCGCCACATCAACCAGGCGGTCTGCGGCTTGAAGGACGAGCTGCTCTCGCGCCCGCACCTGCGCATCCTGCATTCCACCGGCAAGGACGAGCATGCCTCCGTGGTCGAGGCGCTCGCGCTCACTCCCGAGCAGCGGGAGCGCTGGACCGTCGCGCCCTACATCGACAACATGGGCGACGCCCTCGCGGCTGCCGACTGCGTGCTCTCGCGCGCCGGAGCCTCCTCCGTCGCCGAGATCGCGGCGCGCTCGGTCCCGTCGCTGCTCATCCCGTACCCCTTCGCGACGGCCGACCACCAGACCGTGAACGCGCATCTGCTCGTCGATGCCGGGGCTGCTGACATGCTGGGCGACTCCATGCTCGACGCGCCCGATTTCGCCGAGCTGCTCCTCGCGCTCGTCGACGACGCCTCGAAGCGCGCCCTCATGCGCGACGCCGCCCGCTCGCTCGGGGCTGCGAACGCCGCCCAGGCCCTTGCCGACGAGGTCGAGGCAGCCGCGCGCGGGTAGGCCCGGGCCGGACGATCCGGGCTTGCCTACCCGACGTGAAAAAGCCGCCGCCTTTCAAATTGCGCTCCCCCCACCGCTCCTGCTTACATGGAAGCTGGCAGAGCGGATCGTCCGATGACAGGAGGAGACCATGGACGAGAGGACCTACGATCTGAACGAGCTCGCGCAGATGACGGGCTTCACCACGCGCACGCTGCGCACCTATCTCAAGCAGGGCCTGCTCCACGGCGAGAAGGTCGGAGGGGTGTGGCGCTTCACGCCCGAGGAGCTCGACCGGTTCTTCAACGAGCCCTTCGTGAAGGAGGGGCTGCGCATCAAGCGCTTCGGCATCGTCTACGACTACCTTGCACAGAAGAGTCCGGACGAGGCCAGGATGTGCGCGATCATCGACCGCCCCGCCACGCGCAAGGAGGGCGACGCCCTCTCCGCGTTCCTCTGCAAGCAGATGGAGGAGGCCTCCGACGCGGTCTTCGCCTACGACTGGAACGACGGGCACTGCCGCGTGATCCTCTCCGGCGACGAGGGGCAGGTCGCCCGCATCCTGCAGGCGGAGGCTGGGCGCAGGTAGGGGAGGTCCCTCAGCCGAGCAGCCCGAGCATGTATGCGCGCGCCTCGGCGTCCATCGTGGAACCGACCGGCACCTCCGTCACCGGCTCGGGGATATCGGTGCCGACGACGTGGATATGCACGAACTCGCGCGTCCGCAGGTCCATGACCACCACGAGCGTCGTCACGGACCTGCGGTCGGCCCCGCCCATGTAGTACGCCTCGTCCACGCGCGAGATGACCCCCAGGTAGGCCACCACATAGCGGCACCCGTCCTGCGAATCGGCGAACCTGTCCGCCAGCTCGGGAGGCACATCGAACGCGCCGGTGTCGGTATCCATCAGGTACGAGGCGGGATAGAAGCACGGATACTGCAGGAACTCCTCGTCCGTGAACGGATTCAGGAGGACGCCACCTCCGGGGTTGCCCACGTCGTCGCCCTCGTAGAAGATGACGCCATCGAGCCCTGCGGCAGGCTCAGCCGTGAGCCTCTCTGCCACCTCTCCATCGAGGAAGCGCACGTTGAACTCGTCATCGAACACGAAGAGGCCGTTGGGGCTCCCGTCGCCCGGGGCTTCCAGGGCGCCGGACGAGATCAGCTTGCTGCGGCAGTCGTCGAACAGCTCCTCCACCTGGAGGCCCATCAAGCGGTGGAGCGCGTAGATGTCGGACGGCAGCACCAGCTCCCCGTCGAGGGCGATCGTCTGCTGACCGTCATCCAGACCCTCCAGCGTGGAGATGCCGTCGGGCCAGTCGGCCCCGCCCACCGAGAAGGGCAGCCCCCCGCCTTCGAGCGCGAAGAGGAAGAAGGTGTCCATGGTGCCCGATTGCGGCGTGCCATAGTAGAGCTCGTCGGGCTTGCCCCCTTCGTCGGTGCGGACATTGGAATCGAAGTAGAACGTCGCGCGGGCGCCGTAGCCCTCCGACCCGTCGAGCGGCTCGAACCTCACCATGGATGCGCTCGAGGAATCGCGGCCGTTTCCGAGGGAGATGCGGAAGCCGCTCACCGCTCCGAACGGCGTGACGTAGACGGGGATCTCCGATTCCACGATGAGGACGCTCAGGGCGCAGCTCGTCGGTTCATTGGGGTCGTCGGGGAGCGGCCCCAGGGTGACGAGCCGCTCGGGCATGATGCGGCAGCCGGCCGTCTCGAAGGCATAGGGCGCCTCCTGCGCGACGTCGGCGGCCTCGGGCTGCTCCCGGGACTCGTCGGGCGTGCTCCCGCAGCCCGCCAGCGGGATGGTGGTGGAGAGGAGCATCGCCACGAGCAGGGCTCCCATCGCGAACGCCTTCATCCTGCGTGCCATCGGTGCTCCCTCCGCCGGGCGTGCCCAACCTGTAGCCATCGTATCAGAACAGCCCCCGTGCCAGAGGACTCCCGATGCGCGGTGTCGTGCATGGGCGGTGGAGGGCGGCGACCCTGTGCCACAGCCCATACGGAGATGCCGAGAAGTGCCCGCGGACGAAGCCGCGGGCACCGTTTTCGGGTAGAGTAGTATAGTCACGCGCGAGAGCGCGCATCTCGTCATGGAGAGGGACTATGGACAACGTCAAAGAGATCAGAAGCGCTCACTTCATCGGCATCGGCGGCGCCGGCATGAGCGGCATCGCCCTCGTCCTCCACGAGCGCGGCTGCAAGGTCACGGGTTCCGACCTCAAATCCTCCAACTACGTGCGCAAGCTCGAGGATGCGGGCATCGAGGTCCATATCGGCCACGAGGCGCCCACGATCGATGCCGTCGCACCCGAGGTCGTCGTCATCTCGACGGCCATCCCCGAGACCAACCCCGAGCTGATCCGCGCCCGCGAGCTGGGCATCCCCATCTGGCCGCGCGCCAAGATGCTCTCCTACCTCTCCCTCGACACCGTGACCGTCGCCGTCGCCGGAACGCACGGCAAGACCACCACGTCGTCGATGGTCGCCTCCATGCTCGACACCATGGGCCTCGACCCCACGTTCCTCATCGGCGGCATCGTCGAGGGCTACGGCACCAACGGCCGCAACGGCTCGGGCGGTCTGTTCGTCTGCGAGGCGGACGAGTCCGACGGCTCCTTCCTCTTCCTCGACCCTGACGTCGTCGTGGTCACCAACATCGAGGAGGATCATCTCGACTACTACGGCAGCCTCGCCAACATCGAGAAGACCTTCTGCAAGTTCATGGGCCTCGTGGGCGACGCCGGCACCATCGTGGTGTACGGCGACTCCGACCATCTGGTCGAGCTCGCGCGCTCCACGGGCCGCCGCGTCGTGACCTACGGCTTCAACCTGGGCTGCGACTACCGCTGCACGCCCGGCCAGAGCCACGGCATCCAGAGCGCGGCGACCGTCAAGGTCCCGTCCGGCAAGATCGTCTCGTTCACGATCCAGGCCAACCCCGGCGAGCACAACCTCGCCAACGCCACCGCCGCGATCGCCGTCGCCGACGTGCTCGGGACCGACGTCGAGCGCGCCGCCGAGGCGCTCTCGAAGTTCAAGGGCGCCCGCCGCCGCTTCACGCACGTGGGCGACGTCGACGGCATCACCGTCATCGACGACTACGGCCACCATCCCACCGAGATCGCCGCGACGCTCGAGGCGGCGTCCAAGCTCGACTTCAACCGCATCGTGTGCGTCTTCCAGCCGCACCGCTACTCGCGCACGCAGGCGCTCGAGAAGCAGTGGGCGCACGCCTTCGACAAGGCGGACATCCTGCTCGTCACCGACGTGTTCTCCGCCGGCGAGATGCCCATCCCGGGCGTCTCGGGCAAGACCGTCGTGAACTCCGTCAAGCGCGCGGGCGGCTGCAAGCACGTGGCCTACGTCCCCAACGTGCGCACGCTGGTCGACCTGCTCGTCGACACCTGCAAGCCCGGCGACATGCTCATCACGCAGGGCGCCGGCGACATCACCCAGATCGGCCCGCGTTTCATCGAGGCCAAGCAGCAGGCGGGGGAGTAACGGTTCGGTGAGCGTGTTCAACGCCTACATGCAGCTTTCGGGCGCCATCGACGCCGACGTGTACCGCGACGAGCCCCTGAGCCGGCGCACGACCCTGCGCATCGGCGGTCCGGCGGACCTGCTCGTGGTCGCCCACAGCTACACCGCGCTCGCCCACACGCTCGACGTGCTCGCGCACGAGCGCGTGCCCTGGGTCGTGCTCGGCAAGGGCTCCAACATGCTCGTCGCCGACCGCGGCTTCCGCGGCTGCGTCATCTGCCTCGGCCGCGAGTTCGCGCGCCTCACGGTGGAGGGCACCTCCATCACGAGCGGCGGCGCGGTGCTCACCTCCAAGCTCGTCAACCTCGCCCTCACCTCGGAGCTCTCGGGTCTCGAGGCCCTCTGCGGCATTCCCGGCACCGTGGGCGGTGCGCTCGCCATGAACGCCGGTTCCCGCGACGAGTGGATCGGCTCTGCCGTGCGCGACGTGGTCGTGGCGCGTCCCGGGACGGGGCTCGCACGCCTGTCCGCCTCCGACATCGAGTGGGGCTACCGCCACGCGTCCTTCGCACCCGATGACATCATCCTCGAGGCGACCTTCGACCTCGTTCCCGGCGAGAAGGACAAGATCGCCCGCCGCATGGAGGCGCTGCTCAAGCGCCGCCGCCTCACCCAGCCCGTGGGCGTCCCCACGTGCGGATCGGTCTTCAAGAACCCGCGCAACGCCTCCGTAGGCTCGCTGATCGACGGCTGCGGCCTCAAGGGCCGTTCCGCGGGCGGCGCGCGCATCTCGACGGTGCACGCCAACTTTATCGTCAACGAGGCCGGCGCCACGGCAGACGACGTCTGCACGCTCATGCAGGAGATGCATGACAGGGTCCTCAAGACGCACGGCATCGCCCTCGAGCCCGAGGTGCGCTTCCTGGGATTCGGGGCATAGCGATGGCCAAAGACGATTCCCGCCGCGCGACGCCGCGCACGTCCACGAAGACATCGACCGGCCTTCCGGGGTCCCAGAGGGGCTCCCAGGGCCTCAAGGGCACCTCCTCGGGCAAGGGGAGGGGCAAGCGGGTCGTGCTCGCGGAACCGGATGCCGCCCGCGCGCGCAGGTCGCAGCGCGTGAGCCCGGGCCAGGTCATCGGGCTTATCGGCCGCCTCGCCGTCGCCGCCCTCATCCTCGCCATCGTGGCGGCCATCGCGCTGAGCGTCCTGCGCACCCTCCCGGTCTTCACGATCTCCTCCATCGATACCGAGGCGACCGAGCACCTCTCGGAGCAGGATATCGCCAACCTCGCGGGCGTGGTCGAAGGCACGACGCTGCTCTCGGTCGACGAGGAGGTCATCGAGCAGAACCTCATGCGCAACCCGTGGGTCGCAGAGGTGCACGTGCACCGCAAGTTCCCCGACAAGCTCGGCATCGAGGTGCGCGAGCGCTCCGTCGACTCGCTCGTCCTCATGAGCACGAGCGCCTTCGCGTGGTATATAGGGGAGGGCAACGTGTGGCTCGAGCCCGCGACGTTCGACATCGCCGACGGCCAGACCGCCAAGGATGCGGCGCAGGCCCTCGCGATCGAGAAGGGCGCGACCTTCATCGTCGACGTCCCTGCGACCGTCAATCCCCAGGCGGGCGGAGAGGTGACCGACGAAGTCCTGCTCGCCATCGATACCTACCGCAGGGAGCTTCCCGAGGCGATCAGCTCGCAGGTCGTGTACTTCTCCGCCTCGAGCCTCGAGGGCATCTCCTGCGTCCTCACGAGCGGTGTCGAGGTGTCGCTCGGCAACCCCACGCAGATCGAGCAGAAGGCTGCCGTGCTCACGCAGATCCTCGACCAGTATCCCGGCGAGATCACCTACGTGAACGTGCGCGAACCCTCCACGCCCGCGTATCGGCGCATCGATTCCGGTACCGTTCAGCCCGGATCCGGGGCCTAGGACGCGCTCTGGAAGGGTTGGAGAAGGCTGTTCCGCGCAGTCGGCACGTATGCGTAAAACATTATTCTAAAGTTTAGCTTTAGACTTTCATAACCGTTCGCCTATGCGTTTTACCTGCGGATATGTACGCTCGGTGAAAATGTTTGACGGATTCGTTGACTTTGTGCAAATATACTGCGCTTTTCGTCAGACATCGAGTTTAACTTGAACTTGAGAGTTTGCCGCACCTACAAAGGAGGAAACAGACCATGGGCACTTTCGACGTTCCGAACAACTATCTCGCAGTCATCAAGGTCGTCGGCGTGGGCGGCGGCGGCACCAACGCCGTGAACCGCATGATCGAGGAGGGCATCCGCGGCGTCGAGTTCGTTGCCATCAACACCGACGCGCAGGCGCTCGCCATCTCCGATGCCGACATCAAGGTCCACATCGGCACCGACATCACCAAGGGCCTCGGCGCAGGCGCCAACCCGTCCGTCGGCCGCGAGGCAGCCGAGGAGAGCCGTGACGAGATCAAGCGCGCGCTCGCCGGCGCCGACATGGTCTTCATTACCGCGGGCGAGGGCGGCGGCACCGGCACCGGCGCTGCTCCCGTCGTCGCAGACATCGCCAAGAACGACGTGGGCGCCCTCACCGTGGGCGTCGTCACCAAGCCGTTCTCCTTCGAGGGCCGCAAGCGCTACCGCTCCGCGACCGACGGCATCGGCGAGCTCTCCGACAACGTCGACACCCTCATCGTGATCCCCAACGACCGCCTGCTCGACCTCTCCGAGAAGAAGACCACCATGCTCGAGGCCTTCCGCATGGCCGACGACGTGCTGTGCCAGGGCACCCAGGGCATCACCGACCTCATCACCGTCCCGGGCCTCATCAACCTCGACTTCGCCGACGTCTGCACCATCATGAAGGGTGCCGGCACCGCGATGATGGGCATCGGCACCGCCTCCGGCGATAACCGCGCCGTCGACGCGGCCACCGAGGCGATCTCCAGCCGCCTGCTCGAGACCTCCATCGATGGCGCCAACCGCGTGCTGCTCTCGATCGCCGGCAACAAGGACCTGGGCATCCAGGAGATCAACGACGCCGCCGACCTCGTGGCCTCCAACGTCGACCCCGACGCCAACATCATCTTCGGCACCGTCGTCGACGAGAGCCTGGGCGACCAGGTCCGCGTCACGGTCATCGCCGCCGGCTTCAACGAGGGCAATGCCCAGCAGATGCTCCCGACCTTCACGATCGAGCGCCCCGAGCCCAAGAAGGCCCCCGCGCCCGAGCCGCGCCGCAGCAGCTACACGCCCTCCTATGCGCCGTCCTACACCCAGCCGCAGCCCGCGCCGGCTCCCGCCCCCGCACCTGCGCGCAACCCGATGACCAGCAATGACCGCGAGTTCGACATCCCCGATTTCCTCAAGCGCAGCCGTCTCTAGGATGAGATGGCCCCGCTGACGAGACATACCGTCGGCACCGTGACCCTGCTCGGCGACGCAACGCGTCCCGGCGGGGTCACGTTCGCATTCACCGAGCGCACGGGAGGCGTCTCCGCCGGCCCGTTCGCCTCGCTGAACCTCGGCGATTCCTGCGGCGACGACCCCGCATCCGTGGGGGAGAACCGCCTCCGCGCGCTCGCTGCCCTCTCGCCCTCCGCCGATTCCGCGAAGCTCATCAATCCGCGCCAGGTCCATGGCGCCACGGTCGTCTCCGTGACCGCCTCCGATGACCAATCCATCGCGGAGGCCCGCTCTGCAGCCCGCGCCGGAGCCGATGCCGTGGCGGTCGCGGTCCCGGGCGTCCCCGTGCTGCTGTGCTTCGCCGACTGCGTCCCCGTGGTCGTCGTTGCCGACGGCGGCTTCGCGGTGGCCCACTCGGGGTGGAAGGGCACCTATGCCCGCATCTCCGCAGCTGTCGTCGCGGAGCTCTCCCGTATCACCGGCGCCGCGCCCGAGACGATGCGCGCCTACATCGGCCCGCACATCACGGCGGACGCGTACGAGGTCGATGCGGAGCTCGCATCCCGGTTCGCCGACGCCTTCGGCGCCGATGCGATCGTGGGCGAGCGCAACCTCGACCTTGCGTTCTGCATCTCCTCCGCCCTCGTCGATGCCGGCCTCGCCCCCGATGCGATCGTGGACGAGCATCTCTCGACCACCGACACCGACCGGTTCTTCAGCTACCGTGCGAGCGGCGGTGCCTGCGGGCGCCATGGCGCGCTCGCGATCATGGAGGCCTGACCAACATGGATTACGTTGCATTCCAGCGCGCGCGGCGCGCCGAGATCGAAGAGCGCATCGCGGCGGCATGCGCGGCGAGCGGGCGCACGCCCGATGAGATCCTGCTTGTGGCGGTCTCGAAGACCGTCGGCATCGAGGAGGTCGCCGCTGCGCGCGAGGCGGGATATGCCGCCTTCGCCGAGAACCGCCCGCAGGAGCTCAAGCGCAAGCTCGCCGGCGCCGCCGACCACCCCGTCCTCGCCGATGCGCGCTGGGACATGATCGGGCATCTCCAGACCAACAAGGTGAAGGATGTCGTCGGCCGCGTGGCGCTCATCCACTCGGTCGACACGGTGCATCTGGCGCAGGCCATCGACGCGCAGGCGGCCAAGCTCGGCATCCGCATGCCCGTCCTCATGGAGGTCAACATCGCGGGCGAGGAGAGCAAGTCGGGCTTCGATCCCGCATCCGCGCGCGAGGGGCTCGATGCCATCGCATCGCTCGGGCACCTCGACCTCGCGGGCCTCATGGGCATGGCGCCGGCGCACGATCCCGAGGCCGCCCGCCGCGCCTTCTCGGGTCTGCGCGCGCTGCGCGATGCGCTCGCAGCCGCGTCGGGGTTACCGCTGCGTGAACTCTCGTGCGGCATGAGCGACGATTTCACCCTCGCCATCGAGGAGGGCTCTACAATAATTAGGCTGGGACGAACGGTGTTCGATCCCGCGTACGTCCTACAATAAAGAGTTGGAAAGGTTCGGTCGCGCGGGTGCTCCCGCGCCGTGATGGGAAGGGCGTGTCATCGATGGGTTTGCTCGATACGATCCGTGAGCGTTTCGCAGGCGGCGGAGACGACGACTACTACGACGATTACTACAGCGAGGGCGATGAGGACGGCTACTACGAGGAGCGTCCGCGCGAGGAGCGCAGGGGCCTGCTCGGCAACACGCCGCGCCCCGAGGCCGAGAGCGTCTCGGTCTACACGCGCAGCGGCCGCCAGCTCTCCGGCAACGGCGTCCAGACGCAGCCCGCGCCCAACCCCACCTACGTGCCCGCGACGACCTACGTGGGCAACTCGACCTACACCACGCCCACCGGCGGCTTCCGCATGCCGTCCGGCAACCTGCCGCCCTACGTGCTGCGCCCCGCGTCCTACGAGGATGTGCAGACCGTCGTCCGCCGCGTGCGCACCAACCAGGCGGTCGTGCTGAACTTCCGCCACACCAACATCGACATCGCCAAGCGCGTGCTCGACTTCTGCTACGGCCTGTCCTTCGGCATCGACGGCGAGATCTCCGAGCTGGGCGACCGCGTGTTCGCCGTGCTCCCGCATGGCATCACCCTCTCCCAGACCGACCTCGACAAGCTCGTCGCCGACGGCGAGATCATCAGGTAGCGCCATGGATGCCGCGAACGTCAGGATCGCCTTCGTGGGCGCAGGCGCCATGGGCGGCGCCATCGCCCGCGGCATCTGCACCTCCGGCGGCGTCGACGCCTCCCGCATCGCCGTCGCCGATCCCGCGCCGCAGACCCGCGCCTCCTTCTCCGAGATGGGCATCGCGGCCTTCCCCGATGCCTCCGAGATGCTCGCCGCCTTCGACCCCGACGTGGTGCTGCTCGCCGTGAAGCCCCAGGTGGCCGCCGCGGTCATCGCACCGCTCGCCGTCGCGCTCTCCGGCAGGCTCGTCGTCTCGATCATGGCCGGCGTTCCCCTTGAGAAGCTCTACGGCCTCTGCGCCACCGAGCGCATCGTCCGCCTGATGCCCAACCTGCCCGTCGCGGCGGGTCTCGGCGCCATCGCGCTCGCCGCCGGCGTCGGCGTATCCGACGAGGATGCCGCCTTCGTGGCGGACCTGCTGTCGTCGGTCGCCGTGGTCAAGCCCATGCGCGAGGACCAGCTCGACGTTGCCGGCGTGGTCTCGGGCTCCTCGCCCGCGTTCTTCGCGTTCTTCGTCGACTGCCTCACGCGCGCCGGCATCGAGGCGGGCCTTCCCGCCGCCGACTGCCGCGAGATGGTCGAGGCCACCATGCGCGGAACCGCCCAGCAGCTGCTCGATTCCGGCGAGCATCCGCGCATCTACATGGAGCGCGTCTCCTCGCCGGGCGGCACCACCATCGCCGCGCTGCGCGCGATGGAGGGCGACGTCTTCTACGCGATCACCGATGCGGTCGACGCCGCGCTCGAGCGCACGCGCGAGCTGGCGGGGAAGTAGGCGCGCATGCTCGCCATCACCCTGTACCGCATCTTCGACTTCTACGAGCTCCTGATCATCGCGTGGTGCATCATGTCGTGGTTCCCCCGCGGCGTCGAGGTCCTCGAGCGCATCCGCGAGGCGCTCGGGATGGTCGTCGAGCCCTACCTCGCGCTGTTCAGGCGTTTCATCCCCCCGATGAGCGGCATCGATTTCTCGCCGATTGTTGCAATCGTCGTGTTGCGGCTGGTACAGCGCGTTTTTCTGTATATACTCTAGATTTGGGCATGTTGATGCCGTCTTCCGCTTAAAACGGCACACGAAACACGAAAGGGACGAACATGGCTATCACACCGCAGGACATCGAGCAGCAGGCCTTCTCCGCTGCGAAGCAGGGATACAACACCGAGGAGGTCGACGACTTCCTGGAGCTCCTCGCCGGCGAGGTCGACGCGATGCTCAACAAGATCGCCGATCTGAAGACGCGCCTCAACAACACCGAGGATCAGCTGGCCGCCGCGCAGGCCCAGCTCTCCGAGCGCCGCACCGAGACCGTCGTGGCTCCCGCCGCGCCCGAGTACGGTGCCTCCGAGCGCCAGATCTCCCAGGCCCTCATCGTGGCCCAGCAGGCCGCCGACCGTCTCGTCTCCGATGCCCGCGAGAACGCCGAGCGCATCCGCAACGACGCCGACGCCAAGGCCCGCGAGATCGTCCGCCAGGCCCTTGCCGAGAAGCAGGTCGAGATCGACGAGATCGATCGCCTGAAGGCCTCCCGCGAGGAGTTCCGCGCCGAGTACAAGAACCTGCTCCAGCACTTCATCGACGACGCCGACGCCGTCTTCCCGCAGATGTCCAAGCCCGCCAAGGTCGCAGCGCCCGTCCGCGAGACCCCGCGCTACGAGGCTCCCGCAGCCGCTCCCGTCGCGGTTTCCGACCTGAGCGATTTCGGCGATCTCGACTAGGCTCCTTCGCACACCGCGACAACGACGGCCCCGCTTCCGCGGGGCCGTTCCCGTTTTCCGGCCGGTTTTCCAGCACCCTCTTTCTCGAGATGACACGTTTGGGACAGTTTCTCGCCGAGCTTTTATCCCAAATGTGTCATCTCGACGAGAAAGGCCCGAAGATAGGCGCCCGAGCATGCCTTCCCCGTGCCGTTTCCGCGACTCTCGAATGGTATGATGGTTCTCGTATGCAGCTGAAACATGGAAAGGGGAGGGCGCTTCATGGTTTTCTCGAGCTTTGCCTTCCTGCTCATCTTCTTCCCGGTGCATCTCGCAGCCTACCTGCTCGTCCCGGAGAAGTTCAAGAACCCGGTGCTCCTCGCCTCCTCGCTCATCTTCTACGCGTGGGGCGGTCCGCGCTACGTGCTCCTCATCTGCTTCGAGGCGCTCGCCAGCTGGTTCTTCGCACTTCGCATCGAGTCCTCCGAGGGCACGATGCGCCGTGTCTGGCTCATCGGCGAACTCGTGTGCCTGCTGGGCCTGCTCGGCTACTTCAAGTACTGGACCTGGATCCTCACGAACACCCACAACCTCTTCGGCGCGCCGGCGGACATCCCGCAGATCGTGCTGCCCATCGGCATCTCGTTCTACACGTTCCAGCTCATCAGCTACGTGGTCGACGTGTACCGCGGCACCATCGCGGCGCAGCGCAACTACGGCAAGCTCCTGCTGTACTGCTCGCTCTTCCACCAGTGCATCGCCGGCCCCATCGTCCGCTACGAGACGGTCGCGCATGAGATCGAGCACCGCCACGCCTCCGAGCGCGACCTCTACGAGGGCGTGCGCCGCTTCTCGATCGGTCTCGCCAAGAAATGCGTGCTCGCCAACGCTTGCGCGTCGGTGTGCGACAGCGTGCTGCCCATCGGCAGCCCCTCGCTCGCCACGCAGGTCATGAGCGGCTACTGGCTGGGCATGCTGTTCTACGCGCTCCAGATCTACCTCGACTTCTCCGCGTACTCGGACATGGCCATCGGTATGGGCCGCATGATCGGCTTCCACTACCTCGAGAACTTCGACCATCCCTACCAGTGCTCGTCGGTCCAGGACTTCTGGCGGCGCTGGCACATCTCGCTCTCGAGCTTCTTCCGCGATTACGTCTACATCCCGCTGGGCGGCAGCCGTTGCAGCGACGTCGAGATCATCCGCAACATGGCCGTCGTGTGGTTCCTCACGGGCATGTGGCACGGCGCGAGCTGGAATTACATCCTCTGGGGCCTCTACTTCCTCGGATTCCTGCTGCTCGAGCGCTTCGTCATCAAGGACCGCATGCCCAGGCTGCTCGGCCACGTGTGCGCCCTGCTCGTGGTCTACTTCGGCTGGGTGCTCTTCAAGTTCGAGGACTTCGGCGATCTCGGCAGCGTGCTCGCGGGCATGGTCGGCGGCAACGGCGCGGGCCTCACCAACCTCACGATCCACACGGTCTTCCTGCAGAACATCTTCCTGCTGGCCTTCTCGATCCTCGCATGCACGGGCTTCGGCTCCTGGCTGCGCGGGCGCCTGTCGTCTGCTGCGGGTTCCAACGACCTCGTCCTGACCATCTTCGGCGTGCTCGAGATGATCATGCCGCCGCTTCTGCTGCTCGTCTCGCTCATCTCGCTCGCCGGTGCGAGCTACAACCCGTTCATCTACTTCCAGTTCTAGGAGGGGAGGCACGCCATGGCAGAGAACACCCGCACCCGCACGAAGCGCACCGCGCCCGCCGACCAGCTGCGCGCACGCCATCGCAAGCTCATGGACATGCGCCTCTACTCCATCCTGGGCTTCTCCGGCCTGCTCGCGATCTTCACCGTCATCGGCATGCTGTTCTTCTTCCGGCCCACCACGTCGCAGGTGGAGAAGCGCGAGCTCGCCAAGTTCCCCGAATTCACCCTCGAGCGCTTCCTCGACGGTACGTTCACCTCGGAGCTGGGCCTGTGGTACTCCGACACCTACCCGCTGCGCGAGCCGCTCGTCGCCGCGGGCCTCGCCCTCAACAACCTCCACGGCATCCAGCCCTCCACGCAGATGGTGGGCGGCAACGTGGTCGCGGATGACCTTCCGGTCGAGGGTGAGACTTCGGCCGAACCCGAGGAAGAAACCGCAGCTCAGCAGAGCGTTCCCGGTAAGGATGACGGTCCCGTCGAGGTGCCGACCGCCCAGACCATGCAGGAGGACATCCAGGCCTCCATCATGAGCGGCCTCTACGTGAAGGACGGCGCAGCCTACAGCGTGTACTACTTCGTGCAGTCCGCGGTCGAGACCTACTGCCGCGCCATCAACACCTGCGCCGACAACCTCAAGGGCGAGGCAACGGTCTACTCGATCCTCGTGCCCAACAACTCGGGCGCCATGCTCTCGGAGGAGGAGCTCGCCGGCCTCGGCGGCACCGACCCGCGTGAGGCTATCCGCTACTTCAACAGCCTCTTCGACGAGAACGTGCACCCCGTGTTCATCTACGACACGCTGCGCGAGCACAACGACGAGTACCTCTACTTCCGCACCGACCACCACTGGACGCAGCTCGGCGCCTACTACGCGTATGTTGAGTTCTGCAAGGTCAAGGGCACCGAGCCGGCGGATGTGCTGCATTGGGAGCACATGCGCTTCGAGCCGTTCCTGGGCTCGTTCTACGACACGCTCGGCCTCTGGGAGATGGAGGCCAACCCCGACTACGTGGACGCCTACATCCCATCGGGCACCAACGACCTCGAGTTCTGGGATGAGGAGGGCAACCATTACGACTGGCAGGTCATCACCGACGTGAGCGACTGGGCGACCTCGTCCAAGTACGCCACGTTCATTGCCGGCGACAAGCCCCTCACCATCATCAACAACCCGGCGAACCCCGACGGCCCGGTCTGCCTCGTCATCAAGGAGTCCTACGGCTGCGCCTTCGTGCCGTGCCTCGTGGACGATTACTCGACGGTCTACGTCTTCGACTGCCGCTACTCCGACTACAACATCCCGCAGTTCGTGCGCGAGCACGGCGTGAACGACGTCATCTTCATCAACAACATGACGCTGGCCACGACCGATACCGTGGGCGAGCGCCTGCTCTGGATGAGCAGCGAGTAGCGTCGTCGCAGGTTTGCATCTCCATCAGCGCGCTTCGTGAAACGTGCGCACGTTTCACGAAGCGTGTTCCTTTCTCCCGCACGTTTCGCGAAACGTACCGCTGAAACCGCACGTTTCGTTTCCCGGGCACCATCAGGACCCATCCTTCAGGGCGTCCTTGCGGGCGCCCTGATACCGTTTCGGCACATGGGCGCCTGGATTGCCGTTGCGCGGGTCGAGCTCGGGCAGGTCGCCCCAGAAGCGCTTGGGCATCCAGCTGGCGCGCAGGTCGTAGCCCCGCTCCTCCTTGCCGCGCCCGTCGAGCGCGAGCCCGTCGTAGAGGCGCTTCCACATGGCCCGCACGTACTGCTCGTCGGCGGCGAAGTCGTCGCGTGCGGCGAGCTCGTCGGCGAGGGTCTGGTCGAGGCGGATGATCCTGCAACGCTTCTGCCCGGCCTCGTGGACGGCCGCGACGCAGTGCACCGGGTCGACGAGGCAGAAGCGCTCGGGGCCCATGCGCTGAGCGAAATGGCCCGCCACGAACGGCACGGTGTCCGCCGCGGGTCGGAACGACGCGAGGTACGATCCGTCGGCCAGGTGAGAGAAACGCGCGAACTGCCGTGTGCGCTCGCATTCGTTGAGCACGAGGCGCGCGAGGCTGTCGAGCCTCACGACCGCCGGGTTGGACATCATGTTGGCGATCGCGGGCCCCTCCTTGAATGCGAGCCGCACGTAGCGGTGCACCGCCTCGGGTACCGACGGGTCGTCGGCCGCGCAGGCGTAGGCGACCTTGGAGACGCACGAGCCGGCGCAGGTGCCGGGGCAGCGGTTCTCCCGCGAGCGGGGGCAGCCCGTCGCGACATGGAGGCTGAGGCCGCGCCATACGCGCCCCGCGAGCGCAAGCGTGCGGTCGTCGAGGGGGAAGGGACCCACGACGTTCTCGTCGAGGCGCGGCTGCGCGCAGGCGGCGTCCACGAGCCGCACGTGCTCCTCGTCCACATGGGCGAGGTAGGCGATGCCAATGGCGGCGAGCACCCCCTCGAGCGTGGAGGTGCAGGCGAGCAGGGCGCTGCGGCCGTTCATGCATGCGCGGCGCAGGGAGGCGACGGCGGCGTCGACCGTGTCGGGGCCGTCGGGGAGGATGGCGGCCGCGAGCGCGGCGTCAGAAGAGGCGGGGCTGTGCCGCCTCGATGCGCCTTCGCGCGCTGTTGTAGGCGCTGGCCTGGGCATCCTCCACCACCTTCCGCCTGATGAGCTCGGGGTCGAGCGGGCTTGCGGGGTCGCGCTTCCCGGCGCACGTGAGGAAGTGCCGCGCGCGCTTGAGCGTGATGTTGAGCGCCTTGAGGTCGTCGAACGTGATGCGCCCCGCCCGGCGCGCACGTATGATGCGCCGAGCCCCCACGGGCCCGATGCCGGGCACGCGCAGCAGCAGCTCGAGCGGAGCGTCCATCACCTCCACGGGGAAGCGGTCGATATGGGCGAGCGCCCATGCCAGCTTGGGATCGACCTCGAGGTCGAGCCAGGGCGCTTCGGGCGTTGCGAGCTCGTCGGGCGAGAAGGCGTAGTAGCGCATGAGCCAATCGGCCTGGTAGAGGCGGTGCTCGCGCCGCAGGGGCACGGGCGTGACGCTATCGGGCAGATTCGGGTCATCCATCATCGGGATGTAGGCCGAGAAGAACACGCGCTTGAGGTCGTAGCGCTCGTAGAGGGCGCGCGAGAGCTGGAGGATGTGGTTATCGTCCTCGGGCGTGGCGCCGATGATGAGCTGTGTGGATTGGCCCGCGGGGGCGAAGGCGCGCTTGGAAGCCCTCACAGCCGCGCGCGGGCGCAGGGTGAGCGTCTGGCCGCGCATGCCGGGCGACAGGGGAGCGGAGCCGTCGTAGGCCCTCTGGGGGCGTTCCAACGCCTTTCGGGCGGCCTCCGTTCCCGCGGGGAGCAGCCGGGCGGCCTCCTCGTCGCGCACCGCGCGTATCTGCGCCATGGGACGGGCGATCTGCGCGGGGTCCTTGTCGGGGCAGAGGAGGGCGAGCGAGCCCCGGCTGGGGAGCTCGAGGTTGACGGAGAGGCGGTCGGCGAGACGGCCCAGCGTATCGATGAGCTCGGGGGAGGCGCCGGGGATGACCTTGGCGTGGACATAGCCGTTGAAGCGCAGCTCCTGCCGCAGGATCCGCAGGCATTCGGCCATGCGCTCGCAGGTGGCGTCGGGCGTGCCGAGGACGCCCGAGGAGAGGAACAGCCCCTCGATGAGGTTGCGCTTGTAGAAGCCGACCGTGAGCTCGGCGAGCTCGCGCGGCTCGAAGGTGGCGCGCTGCACGGAGGCCGAGCGGCGGTTGACGCAGTAGGCGCAATCGTAGCTGCAGGCGTTGGAGAGGAGCACCTTGAGCAGCGTGATGCAGCGGCCGTCGGCGGTGAAGGCGTGGCAGCAGCCGGCCGCCGAGGCGACCCCGAGCTTGCCCGCCTGCGGTCCGCGCTCGACGCCCGAGGACGTGCACGCCACGTCGTACTTGGCGGCATCGGCGAGGATGCCCAGCTTGGTGTAGGTGTCCATGGCCGGCCTCATCTCAAGGTAAGCGGGGGATTGGCGAGCAGGTTGGAAACGGCCTCCGCATAGATTGCGGTGTCGCGAAGCTCGGTTATGCTCGTCATGCGGCTTCCAGCATCCTTGCTGCTGGTTCCGCAATGGAACACGCGCATCGCATCGGTGCCGAAATCGAGGACGATGTAGCGGTCATGCACCATGCCGCATGATTTTGCAAAGGAGACCCTTCGTCCCGGATACTCTGCCGAGAAGTCTTGGAACTCGAGGAGACGCAGTTTATCGGCACCCCTGTTGTCGCTGATGATGCTCACGGGTATTCCTGCCGTGGCATGAGCCAGATGCTGGAGCGTTTTCGATGAGATGTAGTCATCGATGAGGATGATGCTCGAGCGCGCCTGTCCATAGATCCTCTGGAAAGCCAGATCCGCCGTGAAGCGCTCGTTGCGAAGCAGAAGGAGCTCGCCACGCGCCTCGGTCCCGTCGAAGGTGCCCTCGAGTTCCAGCAGCCTTTTCCCATGCTCGTCGAGTACCTGCTCATGATGTTCGAGCTTCTCGACTATCGTCTGATAGCCCTGCGAGCTGAGAAAAGCCTGGCTGTCCGCCAAACAGTCCTTCATGTTCTTGAAAAGGCGTATGAGCGCCATGCTCTGACGCGTTGCCAGATCGCCTTTGAGCACGGTCATAAGCATGTAGACGCCCTGCTCGGTGAATGCGTGGGGGAGGTACTTGATGTTCGCGCCCCGCTTATTTCCCGAGGAATTCAAGGTCACAATTTGTGACCTTGAAGACAGGATTGAAAGCTCGTCTTCCGTCAGCTGGAACATGAAGTCGTCGGGAAACTTCTCGATGTTGCGCCTGACCTGCTGGTTGAAGGCTTTTGTGGTGTAGCCGTAGATCTCCGCGAGATCGGAATCGAGCATGACCTGCCGTCCGCGCAGCATGTAGATCCTGCCCCTGATATCTCGCTCGTCCGCAATGGCGAGTACGGCATCTCCGTCCATGGCCGGCCTCCCTGCAACCGAATACGTGTTCGATTGCAACTATAGGCCAAGCGGTGGACAAGAACAAGTGTTCTATATTTCTGAATCGGTCGGAGGAAGCTGCGCCTACGAGCGCTGCAGCGCGATGATCGCCGCGCCGAACGCCTTGGCGTCGTTGCCCAGCACGGAGCACTCGATGGGGATGCCCGCGATGGCGGAGCGCGTCTCGGCGAGCTTGCGCGTGATGAGCTTGCCCAGGCTCAGCTGGTCGCGTTGGGTGGCGCCGGAGATGATCGCAGCCTCGGGGCAGGCGTCGCAGCACGTCTCGACGAGCCCCTCGGTGATGCGCTCGGCGAGCCAGTCCATGGCGGCGATGGCGATGGGGTTCCCGCGGCGCGCCTCCTCGGTGACCTGCGACGAGCGGATCATGCCCAGGCCGATGCCCGAGAGGTCGATGCCCGAGAGGTCGATGCCGTCCTCGCCCTCCTCATGCGCGCGCAGCTCGTGCGCCTCGAGGAGGAACTCGCCCTCGGTCGCGACCTGGGCGGGCAGGAGGTCGCTCTCGAACGGCGCGCCGTCGGAGGCCATGGCGATTTCGATGAGCGTGCCCATGCGGAGGAGCGCGAAGCGCCCGTAGGACATGCCCGAGCCGTAATGGGCCTCGCCGATGGCCGCGGCCGTCGCGTCGTTGGATACGAAGACGGGAACCGAGACGTACCTGTGCACGATGGTGCGCACGGGCATGGGGTCGATCCAGTGGAGGACGGGGGAGAAGACGCGGCCGGTCTTGTCGTCGGCCACGCCCGAGACGCTGATGCAGATGGCATCGATGGCCCCGAAGCGGAATCCGACCTGGTCGAGCGCCTTGCGCGAGGCAGCGTAGACGTCGTCGACCGTGGTCTGGAAGTTGTCATCGATGTGGGTGGGGCCGTTGGCCAGCGCGAGCATATGGAAGTCCTCGTCGATGAGGGCCGCCCTGGTGGTGGAGCTTCCGATGTCGACGCCGAGGAACGCCATATGCACCCCCTGAGGCCGCGCGGTCGATACGGAAAAGATACCATGTTTCGAATTTGATTTTAGGGATGCATGCAGGATGGAAACGTTTCCCGATGAAAAAAGGTGCGAAGCGGGCCTGTAAGCCGGGTTCTGTCGTGGACGGCCATTTATCTAGGACCTGCGTTGCCGCAGGCCTCGAGCGCGCAACCCGAGCGCAGTGCGGGCCACACCATGGCGCTCCTATTTGCGTTTGCTCCGGAAGGGGCTTGCCAAGCCACCCTGTCGCCAGGATGCTGGTGGTCTCTTACACCACCGTTTCAGCTTTTCTCTCACCCGCTCGCGCGGGCAGCGGGAGTCTTCTTTTCTGCGGCGCTTTCCGTCGGGTCGCCCCGCCTGGTCGTTAGCCAGCTTCCTGCCCTGTGGAGCCCGGACTTTCCTCATGTGCCGAAGCACCCGCGGTCGTCCGGCCCGCTTCGCGCAGACGATTGTAGCACGTGGGCGTGCATTCGCCGAGACGGACTTTCCGCCGGTCGTTAACACGCTACACTGAACGCAGGGTTTGAAACCTGCAGCAAGGGAGCGTGAAACGATGTCCCATCTCTGGCTTGCCGTTCTCTGCCTCGTCCTCATGGCTGCGTTCATCATCGCCGAGTACCGTGAGAAGTGGGTCGCCGGCGTCGCCCTCAAGGGCGCGGCGTCGCTCTGTTTCGTGATCCTGGGCATCCTCGGGAGCCGCGGCGCGGCGGACACCCGCTTCGCAGGATTCGTGGTCGCGGGCCTCGCGGTGGGCGCCGTGGCGGACGTGCTGCTCAACCTGCGCTACGTCTACAAGAAGTGGGACAAGCTCATCTTCGCGGCAGGCACCCTGGTCTTCCTCGTGGGGCACGTGCTCTACTCGATCGCCGTGTGGCCGCGCGCCGCGATCCCGTGGCTCTTCGTGATCATCGGCGCGGTCGCGACGTTCTTCATCATGCGCTGGATCTTCTCCAAGATCGACGCGCCGGGCGCGCTCAAGGCGATCGGCGTGTTCTACGTGGGCATCGTCGTGGTGCTGAACTTCCTGGCCCTCTCGGCGCTCTTCAACAACCTCGGGGCGCAGTCGCTCGTGTTCCTGCTGGGCACGGCGTTCTTCCTCGTGAGCGACATCGTCCTCATCCTCAACACGTTCGGCGGGAACCCGCAGTTCAAGCGCCGCATGCTCAACCTCACGCTCTACTACATCGGGCAGATCCTCATCGCGCAGTCGCTGTTCTTGGGGTAGGGAGTGATGCCGGCCGGTTCCGGTATGCATCTTGCGACAATAACGGGCGCATCCGTGTCCGAACATGCATACCGAGACGGGCCGATGGGCGCACGTCAGCAGGCGATCGCCACGCAGAACGCCATGTCCGCGTACTCGGTGAACGAGATCTCGATGCGGGAGATGCCCAGCTTCGCGCAGGAGATGGCGGCGCGATCCCTGCGGCCTGCGCCACGGGACTCGCTCCACGAGACGAGCTCGAAGTCGCGCGCCTCGAAGTAGAGCTCCTCGTCGTGCGACTCGTACCAGCGGCGGAGCACCGTGGCGGTCGATTTGAAGGCGGCTTCCTTCGCGGAGAAGACCTTCGCGCGCAGCAGGGGGACCGATCCGTCCGCAGCGGAGATGAGCGCCTTCTCGTGTTCCGTGAACAGCAGCTCCGCGAAGCGCTCCCCGCGCTCGTCCTGGGTCCAGTCCTCGGTCGAGGCAAGGTCGATGCCGACGCCCAGCACATCCGAATCCTCCGCCACGCGCACGACGGCGCACAGGCGCTCGGGATCCTCGTCGGTGATGCTGATCAGGAAACCCGGCTCCTCGCCATCTCCATCGTCGGGCACGAACGGGGCCTCGCGGTCATCATGGCCGACAGACGCCCCTGCATCATCTCCAAAGACGATGTCGCAGCTCAGCACGCCGCGATGGCGCGTAAGCGCGCTCTCGAGCAACTGCTGCGGCGTTATGGACATGGGCGACCTCCTCGCTTCAAGACGATACCACGCATCGCGTCCGCGGGTGCTTTCGGTTCGCTTTAGGTTCATGTTGCATCATCTCAATCAACGTCATGGGAAAAGGAGATGAACGACATGACCAAGAACATGCTGAAAGCAACCATCGCGGGCCTCGGGATCGCTCTTGCCCTTGCGGGATGCTCGGGGACTGCAGAGACAAGCACGACCGATGCGGAAACGGTGAAGACCGATAATGCGGTCGTGGTTGTAGATGAGGCTACAGGGCAGGACCAGGAAGCTGAAACCGTCGTCGTGACGCCTGCCTCATCGACCTACACCGCGCAGGTGACCGAGCTTGCCGGTGCGACCGGGGGCATCCTCTCGGCAGCCGACCTCTTCACCGAGCGCGACCTCACGCAGAACGCCGACCTCTCAAGCGCCGTCTACTACACGCTCGAGGACGGACAGGACATCGCCATCACGTCCGAGGGCGTCTACGTGATCTCGGGCACCGCAAGCAACGTCACCATCACCGTCGAAGCTCCCGACACCGACAAAGTGCAGATCGTGCTGGACGGTGCAACCATCACCAACGACGATTCCCCCTGCATCTACGTGAAGTCCGCAGACAAGGTCTTCGTCACCACGACCGAGGGCAGCACCAACACGCTCTCCGTCACCGGGACCTTCTCGGCAGATGGTGACACCAACACCGATGCCGTGATCTTCTCGCGCGACGACCTCGTGCTGAACGGCCTGGGAACGCTCAACATCAGCTCCACCGACAACGGCGTGAGCTGCAAGGACGACCTCAAGATCACGGGCGGCACCATCGTCATCGACTGCGCTTCCGACGGCTTGGAGGCAAACGACTCCGTGCGCATTGCGGGCGGCGACATCACCATCACCACGCCCAAGGACGGCATCCACGCGGAGAATGACGAGGACGACTCGGTGGGCTACGTCTACATCTGCGGCGGCTCGCTCGACATCGAGGCGGGGGATGACGCCATCCACGCCACCACCTACGTCCAGATCGATGGGGGTACGATCGACATCAGCGCCGCGGAGGCCATCGAGGGCACCATCGTGCAGATCAACGGCGGCGACATCGACATCTATGCCACCGATGACGGCATCAACGCCTCGTATAAAAGCAACAGCCTGGGCGTGCCCGTGATTGAGATCAACGGCGGCACCATCGCCATCTCCATGGCTCAGGGTGACACTGACGCGCTCGATTCCAACGGCTATCTCTACATCAACGGCGGCACGGTCGACATCAGCGCGCAGTTCGCCTTCGACTTCGATTACGGCGCGGAGCTGAACGGCGGTACCGTGTATGTGAACGGCGAGCAGGTCTATGAGATCACCGAGTCGATGATGATGGGCGGTCCCGGTGGCGGCATGGGCGGTCCCGGTGGCGGCATGGGCGGTCCCGGAGGCGGATTCGGCGGTCCTGGGTTCTAGCTTCTGCCGGTGCAAAGGCGATTCCTTCCCTGCGGCCCGCGCGCTGACGTGCGGGCCGCTTCCTTCCGCTATCATCGGAGGATGAAGATGCTTGCGATTGATCGGGAGCGGCATGGCGGTCTATCTGACGGGCGACATCCACGGAGGCATGGACATGGGCGGCATCCCCGCCTTCGCAGAGGGCGAGGGCGCCGGCCTCACGCGCGACGACTTCCTCATCATCCTCGGCGACTTCGGGCTGGTCTGGCGCGAGCCGCCGAGCGACCGCGAGGTCGAGCTGCTCGCCTGGTTCGAGGCGCAGCCCTGGAGCACGCTGTTCATCGACGGCAACCATGAGAACTTCGACCTGCTGGAAGCCCTGCCCGTAGAGCGCTGGCACGGCGGACGCGTGCATTCCGTGCGACCCCACGTGATCCATCTCATGCGCGGAGAGACGTTCGAGATCTGCGGAAGCACCTTCTTCTGCGTGGGCGGTGCGCATTCGATCGACGAGAAGTGGCGCACGCCGCACGTCACGTGGTGGGAGCAGGAGGCCCCGGGCGAGGAGGAGCGTGCCTACATCGCCGAGGCGGCCGAGGCGGTCGTAGCGGTGGACTATGTGCTCACGCATTGTCCACCCACGGGCCAGTACGACCACTACCGGGCGCGTTGGTCGGGCTTCTGGGGACCGTCGGACGAGTGGACAGACTGGCTCGAGGAGCATGTCGAGGGAGCGTTTTCCTATAAGCGCTGGTACTACGGCCACCTGCACTTCGACTCGGACGTGGACGACCCGCACATCGCCGTCTTCGACGAGATCGTCAAGCTGTAGGCGGGAACGGTCCCGCTACGCCCTTCTGAAGCACGTCGCCGTCATGCGTGCGACCTTGGTCCCCAGCTCATCGGCTATATCCACCGTGTAGAAGCCCACGGAGCGACCGCTCTTGTCGGCATCCGCCGTGGCGATGAGGCGGCTTCCCTTGGGCTGCGCATAGTACTCGATGGTGTTGGAGATGGCCACGGTGGGGTTCTCGCCCATGTTGCATGCAATGGCGAGCGCGAAGTCGGCCAGCGTGAAGATGGCGCCGCCCATCACGTGGTCCTGTGCGTTCATATGCTGCGCGCCGATCGTGAAGGCGCAGACGGCGTGTCCGTGCGACGCCTCGAGCACCTCGCAGCCGCAGGCTTCCGACGCGAAGCGGTCACGTCCGAAGAACGCGCGCACCTCTTCGATGGAGTTGGTCTCGTCGAGCATGGCTTCTCCCATCTTGCGATTGTTTTACGAATGTGATGATAGGGGAGCGGGCGGGAAGACCGACGAACCGTTACGTTTCGGAAAGATGGTTCCTCCATAATGCTATACTGATTGTATATACGGTATATACAAAACGGGAGAAGCTATGGAGACATTGGGGGCGCAGCTCAACGTGCGGATGGGTGCGGCGCTTAAGGAGCGCGGCGATGCCGGCCTTGCATCCATCGGACTCACCGCATCGGAGGCTGTTCGCGCGCTTTGGGAGCTTGCCTCATCCGGTGCGCAGAATCTTGCTGCCTTGCAGAGGCTTCTGGCCGATGCTCCGGCAGCATCGCCTCGGGCTGAGGCTCTCGATGCGGGGGATCCGCTTTCGGAGGGCAAGAGCCTGTACGCTGCCGCACTCTCGCAGCTTGGACTCGAGGCAGCTCCCGTGGATGCTGGAGTATCCGATAAGGAGCTCTTGCAGGATGCGCTTCTCGAGCGTCTTGACGAGAAGGGCCTTGCATGAACGCTCTTCCGCGCTGCTTCTTCATCGATACCTGCGTTTGGCTCGACTTCTTCTTTCCCACGCGTCCCGGCCACGAGACAGCATGCGGCCTTCTCGGCCTTCTCCGGAGCAACCAGCTCGCCATCTTCTGCTCGTCGGGAGTCATGCAGAACCTTTCGTACCTGGCAGAGGCGCTCATGAAACGGGAGCTCAGGGCACGTGGTGAGGAGATCGACGACGTTTCGGGATATGTAGCGAGGCAGTTCGCTTGGAGCTGCGTGCAGAATGTGCGCAAGTTCGCGGGGTTGGTGGGTGCCGACGAGCAGGACGTATGGTTTGCGGAGAAGTGCCACAGGATCCATCCTGATTTCGAGGATGACCTGATGCTTGCTGCGGCGAAACGCTGCGAGGCGGACCTGTTGGTAACAAACGATAAAGCGCTCTTAGCACACGCTGTTGTTCCCGCGATGTCCTCAAGCGATGCCCTGACCCTTCTTCGGGAGCTCTACGCAGGCTAGTAGCTCCGCTGCATCGGCAACCAAAGACACGTTGTGTGCTTATGCGGCCATCTTGCGCAAAACATGGCCTAAGCGCCTCGAAGGCATCTATTATGCTGTCAGGACGAGGATCGTGCACACTCCGAGGGGGGATCGACCATGGCAAAGGACGGCGTCACCATCTTCCGCGCGGCAGAGGAGGACATGTCCCAGTACGGCCACGTGAACTCGCGCAACAAGAAGCTCATGTTCCAGCGCATGTACATCGACGACCCCGATACGGGCATGATCGTGAAGAAGCTCGTCTACCCGGCCGGCTGCATGATCCCCTGGCACACGCATGACGCCGCCCACGGCATCTACGTCATCAAGGGCACGCTCGTGTGCGACGACTGCACGCTGTCCGCCGGCGACTTCATCTGGTGGGACGAGGGCGTCGAGATGGAGCACGGCGCGGGCAACGAGGACGTGGAGCTGCTCTTCATCACCAACAAGCCGCTCAATATGAACTATCTGGACAGGTAGCGTGTCCCCAGCTATGCGGGCAGCGTGACGGTGAGGGTGCGGATGCCGTCCTCCTCGCGGTCGATCGCGTTCCCTCCATACCGCTCCACGATGAGCCGGGCCGTGCGCCCGAGGTGCGCAGACGCGTGCTTCTCGGGCAAGTAGTGCTCGAGGCTGATCACCGCCATGTCACCGCGCCTGCGGATCGTGAGGGAGATGTCGCACAGTGCGGGATCGTCTACGCCGCGTACGAGCTCGATCGCCGTATCGATGATCCCGCCCACGAGCGCGTATTTCTCCGCAGGCTCGAGACGCGCAAGCGCGGAGCCGTCGGCGACGGGGGAGAGGCGCATGCCCTCGCGCTCGCACACAAGCCCCTTCTCGGTGAGCACGGTGTCGAGCGGCTCATCGCCCGTGCTGATGACGGTGTCGTAATGGCGCACCTCGTCGAGCACCTGCGAGATGAGCTCGTCCACGCGCGGATCGCCCGTGGCGCCCATCTCCACGGCGGTCTCCGCCACGCTATGGCAGATGTCGTGCATGCGCCGGTTCACTGCATCGATGGTGAGGCGGCTCTCCTCGTACTGGCGCTCGCGCTCCTTGATGATGTGGCGGTTCACGGCGGCCTCCGCCTCGATGCGGTTGCGTGAGAGCGTGCGGTAGTCGAAGTAGAGCAGGAAGATGCAGAAGGCGATGTGGACGGCACGCAAGCCGCATCCGAGCTCGAGCGACACGCCCTCGGTGACAGCCCCCTTGATGAGCACGTCGAAGCCGATCACGGCGAAGAGGCAGGCGACGAATGCGAGGACCATGTGGCGGTCCTCGACCAGCTCGAGCCGCGTCTTCCAGATGCGCTTCACGAACAGCAGGAAGGCGAGCGCATAGACGATGACGAGAACCACCTGCTCGTAGATGAGGATATGCTCCGCGTACACCTCATGCATGCCGATGAGATCGGCGACGTTGCCGTTGAGCGTCGAGGTGCTCGAGGCGATGTTCTGGATGGTGTAGCCCGCGGATGCGCAGAAGAGCGCCGACCATGCAGAGGCGCGGTGAACGATCATGACCGCCGCAACCAGAAGCGCGAGGATGATGAAGAAGGTCGTGAGGGTTCCAGGTACATCGGTGGGAGCGAAGTATTGCCATCTGCTCGTGAGGAAGAGCCAGACAGGGAGCATCAGGACGATGGGCACGATGCCCTCGACGATGCGCGGAAGCCCGCGGCGCGGAAGCTTCGCAGCGAGCGCGAAGACGGGCACCGTGATCTGCACGAGCATCAGCGCGGGACCGATCAGCGCGAAAAGCGGCGCTCCGTCCATCGCTATGCCGTCCCGCCGAGGTAGCCTACGATCCTCTCGATAGCCGCGTCGCGCATGGTGCGGCCGATGGGCAGCGGCGTGCCATCGAAGAGCTCGACCTCCTGCTTGGTGAACCCCTTGATGTGGCGCATGTTCACGAGGAAGCTCTTGGAGATGCGGACGAAGGGCACATCCGCGAGGCGCTCCTCCGCCTCGGCGATGGTGGCGCGTGCGGATACCGTGTCGCCGTCAGCTAGATGGTAGGTGAGCTCGTGGCCCCTGACCTCGATGAAGGTGATGTCCTCGACGCCGAGCACCCTCATGCCGCCGTGGGTCTTGACCGTGATGCTGCTCTCACGGTTCTCGCGCATGACGCGCAGCGCCTTCGCCATGCGCATGGAGAAGGCGGCGTAGCTCACGGGCTTCACGATGAAGCCCAGCGCGTCCACCTCATAGCCGTTCACGGCGAACTGGGCGAGGTTGGTGACGAAGATGATGGGCGTCTCGGTATCGAAGGTGCGCATCAGGGACGCGGCGTCCATGCCCGACATGCCGGGCATCTCGATGTCCATGAAGATGAGGTCCGCCCGCTCCGAATCGATGCCGATGCCGAAGGCCGAGCGCTCCCAGGTAGTCTGGAACTGCACGCCGTGTTCGGCGCCGTAACGTTCGATATGGCCGAGCAGCGTCCGAGCCTCGCTCTCGGTGTCCTCGTAGATGACGATCCGGTACATGCACACCCCCTGCGCGAAACAAGTGCCCATTCAGATACTACACGAGGCGATTCGTGCGGAGGGCATGCTCTCGACCGTTGGCGCTCGCAGGCATCGGCAGGGAATTCGATGCCAAAAACGCGCGGTTTGCGCCAATTCCGGCATACGCGGGATGCCGCGCATATGCTCATCCCGAATTGCCGGGAAGCTCCCGGAGGAATGCCCGCAGGGGCATGGGAAGAAGGAGAGAGATATGGCAAAGCTTACGAGAAGGAACTTCCTCAAGGTCGGCGCAGTCGCCGCCGCTGCCAGCATGCTCGCTGCATGCAACGGTGCGGCTCCCGCGCCCGCTGGCGATGACGCGCCTGCGGATGCCGGCGAGGTCACCTATCCGATCGATCCCGAGGAGCTCGGCAGCGGCACCCCCAAGTGGACCGAGGAGGATGTCGACAAGCATAAGCTCGTGACCCAGGAAGGCGGCGCCACGCTGTCCTACAGCCCTGAGAGCGGCCTCGCCCTCATCCAGGTCGACGGCTATGTGTTCAAGGACCTCAACGGCAACGGCAAGCTCGACCTCTTCGAGGATTGGCGTCAGCCTGCAGCAGACCGTGCTGCCGATTGGGCCGCCCAGCTCGAGGTCGCCGACGAGCTTCCCCTGATGCTCCACGCCTCGACGTTCGCCGCGGACGCCGCAGGCCTCGAGGCCTCCGGCCAGACCGCGATGTTCGACAAGGGCATCCGCACCGTCCTCAACTTCATGACCGCAGGCGACGGCAAGAGCCAGTCCGACTGGAACAACGCCTGCCAGCTCTACTGCGAGTCCAAGCCCAACAGCATCCCCTTCAACCTCTCGACCAACCCGCGCGACATCGGCGTCTATCCCGGCAACCTCGCCCTTGCCGCGAGCTTCGACCCCGCGCTCGCCAAGTCCGTTGCCGACGACCTTTCGCGCGCTTACCGCGCTGTGGGCGTGACCTGCCTGCTCGGGCCGCAGATCGACATGTGCGCCGAACCGCGCTGGAGCCGCATCACCGGCGCCTTCGGAGAGGATCCCGCGCTCTCGCGCGACCTCACCCGCGCCTCCATCGACGGCTACCAGTCCACCTACGTCGACGGCAAGGACACCGGCTGGGGCGCCCAGTCCGTGGGCACGCAGATGAAGCACTTCCCGGGCGACGGCGCGGGCGAGAGCGGCCGCGAGTCCCATAACGACACCGGCAAGTACAACGTCTATCCCGGCGATAACTTCGCCGCCACGCTCGTCAACTTCATCGACGGCGGCATCAACCTCGCCGACAGCACCAAGCAGGCGTCCGGCGTCATGACCAGCTACTCCATCGCCTACTCCGACGACGAGGAGTACGGCGAGCTCGTGGGCTCCGCTTACAGCGATTACAAGATCTCCATCCTGCGCGACCAGATGGGCTACGACGGCCTGATCTGCTCCGACTGGGCCGTCACCGAGGATCCGGGCGGGTTCATGTGGACCAACTGGGGCGTCGAGAAGCTCACCGTCGCAGAGCGCATGCAGAAGATCATCAACACCCGCATGGACCAGATCGGCGGCGGGGCAGACCTCGACAACCTGAAGCTCGCCTACGAGCAGCTCGTCGCCGAGCATGGCCAGGACGAGGCCGACGCCAAGATCCGTACCGCTGCCCGCCACATCCTTGCCACCTACTTGCTCCCGGGCCTCGTCGAGAATCCCTACACCAGCGCCCGCGCCGCACTCGACCTGCTCGAGGGCGAGGAGCTTGCCGCCAACGGCCGTGCCGCTGCCGACAAGTGCGTGGTCATGCTCAAGAACGAGGGCAACGTCATCGCCGAGCGCTCCGCCGCTCCCAAGGTCTACGTGCCCGTCAAGTTCACGCCCGCCCAGGCCGCCGGCGCCACCGGCAACGCCGCCCACGGCGCGATGATGAACGTGCCCATCAACGCCGCCAAGGTCGCCGACATGCTCGACATCGTGACCGACACCATCGCCGATCCCTCCGGCGCCCCCGACGAGAACGGCCAGCCCACCTACCAGGACTCCGACCTCACCCGCGCCACCGCCGCCGACGTCGCCGACTGCGAGTTCGCCGTGGTCTTCGTCGATTCCCCCGCGACGGGCGACGGTGCCGTGACCGCCGAGGACGGCACCGTGACCTACGTGCCCAAGACCCTGCAGTACCGCACCTACACCGCCGACGGCGCCAACGTGCGCGAGCACTCCATCGCCGGCGCCATCCTCGATGACGGCACCAAGGAGGACCGCGGCTACAAGGGCCAGTCCTGGACCGCCGCCAACGAGGGCGATCTCGACATGATCCTCGATACCGTCGAGCTCATGGCCGGAAAGCCCGTCGTCGTGGTCATCAACATGGCCAACCCCATGGTCTTCTCCGAGTTCGAGGACAAGGTCCAGGGCATCCTGGTGCACTTCGGCGCCGCCGACGTCGTGCTCGCCGACATCCTCTCCGGCTCCGTCGAGCCCTCCGGCCTGCTGCCGCTCCAGCAGCCCGCGAACATGGACACCGTCGAGGCCAACTGCGAGGATGTCCCGCGCGACCTCGAGTGCCATGTCGATGCCGCGGGCAACGCCTACGACTTCGGCTTCGGCCTCAACTGGTCGGGCGTCATCGACGACGAGCGCGTCGCAACCTACGCCAAGGTCGCTCCGCTCACCGCTCCCGAGTCCGTCCAGCTCGCGCTCTAAGACCTTCCCGGCACGGCCCGCTCATCTCTCCTGCGGGCTGCGCTTGTGCGGGGTGTCGGTTTTTCCGGCACCCCGTTCTCGTTCTACGCGGCGGGGGAGTAGACTGTGGGGTAGGAAGAACGGGACCACGATCCGGGAGATGATACCCATGGGCAATTTCGACTTCGACAGCATGCTCGGCCACGACATCCCCTGCACCTGCGGGCGCACGCACTCCACCGACGTGCAGAAGATCTACCTGGGTTCCGATGCCATCGACGTGCTGGTGGCAACCGTCCAGGAGATGGGCTTCTCGCACCCGTTCGTGGTGTCCGACCTCAACACCTGGAAGGCGGCCGGCGAGGCCGTCGACGCAGCGCTGCGCGGCGCGGGTATCGCGTGCGCCCACATCGTGCTGCCCTACGACGAGCCCATCCCCGACGAGCATGTGATCGGCGAGATCTTCTGCGCCATGCCGCAGGAGACGGACCTCATCGTGTGCGCGGGCTCCGGCACGCTGAACGACACCTGCAAGTTCATCAGCTACCGCGCCAAGATCGACTACATGGTGTTCGCCACCGCGCCGTCCATGGACGGCTGGGTCTCCATCGGCGCGCCGCTCATCATCAACCACATGAAGGTCACGATCGATACCCACGGCCCGCTCGCCGTGTTCTCCGATCCCGCCGTGCTCGCCGCCTCGCCCGCCAAGATGATCAACGCCGGCGTGGGCGATGTGCTGGGCAAGTACACGGCGCTCATCGATTGGCGCTTCTCGCGCATCGTCAACGGCGAGTACGTGTGCGATGCAACCGTGGACAACGTCCGCAAGGCGCTCGACCTGGTCTCGAGCAACGCCGAGGCCATCGCGAGCCGCGAGCCCGAGGCGGTGCTCACCGTCATGGAGGGCCTGCTGCTCACGGGCATCGCGATGGCATGGATCGGCAATTCCCGCCCGGCGTCGGGCTGCGAGCACCACATGTCGCACGTCATGGAGATGCGCCTGCAGATCGACGGCAAGAAGGCCGTGCTCCACGGCGCCAAGGTGGGCATCGACCTCATCTACTGCCTCGAGATGTACCGCATGCTCGCCGAGGAGCAGATCGACTGGGACGCCGCCCGCGCCAAGCCGTTCGACAAGGACAAGTGGGTCGAGTTCACGCGCCGCGTCTACAAGATCGCCGCGCCCGAGATCGAGGCCCTCGAGGACAAGGTCGACAAGTACAACATCGAGGCCCGCAACGCCCGCCTCGACGTGCTCGAGCGCGAGTGGCCGCGCATGGTGCAGATGATGCACGACGAGCTGCCCTCGCCCGACGAGATCCGCCGCATCTACCAGGTGCTCGGCGCGCCTGCCAAACCCTCCGACGTTGATATCGACGCGGACCTCTTCTGCGACTCGATCCTCGCCGGCCGCGACGTGCGCACCCGCTGGACCATGCTCCAGCTGCTCTGGGACCTCGGCCTCGACGAGGAGTATGCGCAGCGCGTCCACAAGATGCTCGAGGCGTGATAACGTCTTTCTCAAAGCATGACTTCGGCGGCCGCCAATCGCTTCTCGGCGAGGCGGCCGCCTTGCGTTGGCTCGCGGATGCCGAGCCCGCAGGCGGTCTAAGGGTCGCGCGGGTGGTCTCCGCACGAGCGGACGAGCTGGTGGAGGAGCGGATCAAGACCTGCCTTCCCACGCGTGACGCCGCCGAGCGGATCGGCCGCGCGCTCGCGGTCACGCATGCGGCGGGAGCTCCCTGGTGGGGTGCGCCTCCGGCAGGTTGGGATGGCGCGTATCTCATCGACGGAACCCCCACGTCCACGGTGGGGGAGGCCGATGCTCCCGCAAGCTGGGGCGCGTTCTATGCCGAGTACCGCGTGATGGCCTATGTGCGGCTGCTCGTCGACCGCGGAGACTGCGTCCCGCGCGAGGCGGCGGTGTTCGAGAAGACCGCGGAGAGGCTCTGCCAGGGCGTCTGGGACGCTCCGCAACCGTTCCTCGTGCGGGAATCGGGATGCACGGCGGCGCGGCTCCACGGCGATCTCTGGGCGGGGAACCTCCTCTGGGACGCCGATTCCGCCAACGCCACGGGAGGTGCGCTCATCGACCCCATGGCGCATGGCGGCCATGCCGAGACCGATCTCGCCATGCTCGCGCTGTTCGGGTGCCCGTACCTGCAGGTCATCCTCGATGCGTACGACGAGGTGTCGCCGCTCGCCGATGGATGGCGAGAGCGCGTCGGGTTGCACCAGCTGTCGCCGATGCTCCTTCATGCGGTGCTCTTCGGGGGTTGGTTCCTCGACGAGGCGCTCATGATCGTCCGCCGCTACGTGTAGGGCCGATATACATAAAAGAATCTGCCACATACCTCCCAGGGGGTATGTGGCAGATTTGCAAAACGGCAGGTCAAACGTTTGTTTATCCGTTTATCGAGACAGGTATGTGGTAAACGGACGGATATGTGGTGGGCGGTCGAGGGGCGGTTACAGCTCTCGCGGCTCGAACGGCTCGACAAGCTCGAACGGAACGGCCGGCGTCACGAGCGACACCAGCGGCACGATGGCGAGCGAGAGCAGCATCGCGATGGCGCCAGCATTCACAGGGCTGGCGATGAAGCCGATGAACATGTTGGCGGTGGTGAGGCCCACGCCCACGATGAAGCTCGCCCACACGGCTGCCTTGGAGATGCGCTTGCTGTAGAGGCCCCAGATGAACGGGCCGAGGAACGCGCCGGCGAGCGCGCCCCAGGAGATGCCCATGAGCTGCGCGATGAAGTTCACCGGCGAGGTGTACTGCCAGAGCGCGATCGCGGCAGAGAGCACCACGAACACCACGAGCAGCGCGCGCATCCAGAGGAGCTGCTTCTTCTCGTCCATGTCCTTCACCAGGCGGCCCTTGATGAGGTCGATGGTGATCGTGGACGACGATGTGAGCACGAGCGAGGAGAGCGTGGACATGCTCGCAGAGAGGACGAGCACGATGACGAGGCCGATGAGCAGGTCGGGGAGGGTGGAGAGCATCGAGGGCACGACCGAGTCGTACACGGGAGCGCCGGTCGTCGGGTTGAAGGCGATCTGGTCGGCGTAGAGGCGTCCGAAGCCGCCCAAAAAGTAGCTTCCGCCGGCCACGATGACGGCGAAGAACGTGGAGATGATGGCGCCCTGCTTGACCGCCTCGTCGTTCTTGATGGCGTAGAACTTGCCCACCATCTGCGGGAGGCCCCAGGTGCCGAGCGAGGTGAGGATGACGACGCCGAGCAGGTTGAGGGGGTCGGGTCCGAGGAACGAGGCGAGCGGACCGGACATCTCGGAGCCCTCGATGGAGATCTGGGAGAGCGAGGTGTAGGCCGCCATGAAGCCGCCGTTGTCGCCGATGACCGCGGCGATGATCGCGATGATGCCCACGAGCATGACCATGCCCTGCACGAAGTCGTTCACGACGGTGGCCATGTATCCGCCGAGCACCACGTAGATGCAGGTGACGATGGCCATGCCGATGATGCAGACGGTGTAGTCGATGCCGAACGCCATCTCGAAGAGGCGCGAGAGGCCGTTGTAGACGGAGGCGGTGTAGGGGATGAGGAACACGAAGATGATGGCGGCCGACGCCACGCGCAGCGCCTCGCTGCCGTAGCGGGTGCCGAAGAACTGGGGCATGGTGGCTGCGCCCAAGCGGTGCGTCACGCGGCGGGTGCGCTGGCCCAGCACGACCCAGGCGAGCAGGCTGCCGATGAAGGCGTTGCCCACGCCGATCCAGGTGGCCGACATGCCGTACTTCCAGCCGAACTGGCCCGCATAGCCCACGAAGATGACGGCGGAGAAGTAGCTCGTGCCGTAAGCGAAGGCGGAGAGCCAGGGACCGACGTTGCGGCCGCCGAGGACGAATCCCTCGACGCTGCCGGAGTGCTTGCGGGTGGAGAGTCCGATCGCCACAACTGCGGCGATGAAGACGACCATCATGAGGATCTTCGCGAACATGGTGGGGCCGTGCCTTTCGTAAACGGGGCCAAATTCCGAGACGGTATGCTATCAGTGCCGCTCGGCACCCGCCCGTTCGCAAGGCTGATAGAATCATGCATGAAACATACCGGGGAGAGGATCATCGCGTGCCGGCAAGCAGGTACAACACCATCGCGGCAGGTGCCGAGGCCATCGGCGAGTTCGAGGACCGCAGGAGCCGCTTCATCGCGAGCCTCCGCCATGTGGAGGGCGAGGAGCAGGCCGCAGCGCATCTCGCGGAGATCCGCGCGCTGCACCATGATGCGCGCCACAACGTGCCCGCATGGATCCTCGCGGATGGCCGCGAGCGCTGCTCGGACGATGGCGAGCCGCAGCGCACGGCGGGCATGCCCGCCCTCGAGGTGCTCCGCGGCGCGGGCCTTGCTGACGTGAGCGTGGTGGTCACGCGCTACTTCGGCGGCACGCTGCTGGGGCCGGGAGGGCTCGTGCGCGCGTACACCGCCGCCGTGCAGGAGGCGGTCGCCGCAGCCCGGCGCGACGGCCTGGTCGTGGAGAAGTGCCTCGTGGTGCCCGTGGTGGTGCAGATCCCGTATTCCGCCTACGACCGTGTGACGCGCATGATCGCGGATGCGGGCGGCAAGGTGAAGGACTCGCTCTTTGCCGAGGATGTGCAGCTGACCTGCGCGTTCCATGCGGGGGACGAGGGCCCGTTCATGGCTGCGCTCCGTGAGTTCGCGGCTGGCGACGAGCTTGCCCGCGCCGGTGAACCCCGCTTCTCGGACTTCTAAGTCCGCTCATGGGGACACGCTCATGGGGACAGGTTGTTCGTTCCCTTTTGGCACAGAGGGACGGGCTTACGAACCCGTCCCGGGCTATAGGACAAAAAGTGTGTCTCTGAGCTAATCCAGCCAGAACGGGTACGGGTCCTTGTGGTGGAGCTCCTCCCACACCGCCCTGTCGCCCCACTCGGGCCCTCCGTCGTCCCGTTTGGGCTGTGCTGAGTACGTCCTGTAGAGCAGGTCGATGTCGTCGTCCGTAGGCATCGAGGCGAGGGCCTCCTTCGCCGGCAGAGGCTCTTCCGTGTGCAGATAGCACCACCAGAACACGGCCTTCACGCGTCGCATCAAAGACATCCCCCTGTGGTTCCTGAGCAGGGCCCTCAGCTGCGCGTTCACCCCGCCCTCTATGCGGTTGTTGGTGGCGGGGAGAGGGCCCTCGCGCGTGAGCTCCGGGTCGAGGTAGGTGAACAGGGTCCCCTGGGAGACCAGGCGGGAAAGCGAGCCTCTGGCCTTCCTGATCCTCTCGTGGGTGTAGGCGTACCTGCCGTCCTGCCAGCTCCTCTCCTCGAGGAAGTCCGCCCAGAACCCGCACCAGTCCATGTAGCGCTCGAACCACCGCTCGGCCTGGTGCAGCGTCTCGACGTGCAGGAGGTCCTTGGCCAGGCCGTACAGCTCGATGCCCGCCTGCAGGCGCGGTCTGGACGTCGTGTAGCGCCTCACCTGCGAGAACGCGTGGAACACGCAGCGCTGGATCCTGGTCCCGGGCCAGACCCTTCTCTGGGCCTTCTGGAACCCGGGCCCCCGTCCGAGACGACGACCTGCGGCGCCGGTATCGGCGAGAGGAGCGCCTCCCAGGCGCGCGAGGTCTCGGACTGGGCCATGTACCAGGAGAGGATATGCGTGTCCGTGGATGCGATCAGCACCACGAGGTCCCGGGCGAGGTATATCCCGTCGACGTAGATCACGCGGTGCAGCTCCCCCGTCCGGGATGGCATCGGCCACACGCGCCAGAACCCGGCGGCCCTCCTCCTGAACGTCCTGCCCTGCCCGGCCATCTCGACCTGGGTGTCCTTGGACAGGAGCCAGCCCAGGAACTCCTCGAGGCGGGCGGCCGTGGCGTCGTACCTGATCGTCTGGGAGCCGCCGCATCCGACGCATCTCCACCTTTGCCTTCCGGCTTTCGTGAAGCCGTTCTTCTTCATCCTGGTTCCGCAGGCCGGGCAGAGAACCGTCTTCATCCGCATCTCCTCTCAAAAGCAGATTTAACGGCTCCATTTTTGGCTATCTACCTGCAGGTTCGGTTCCCACGCAGACACACATTCTGTCCGAGCGCTTAAAATCCTCGGTCAAATTTAAAGACACGAAAAAGGGGTGCTGACCTGCGCCAGCGCCCCAGAATTAGACACACTTTTTGTCCTATAAGCCCCCGTCCCTCTGTGCCAAAAGGGAACGAACAACCTGTCCCCATGAGCGTGTTACGCGAGCGACCCCATCGGATCCCACGGGGCGAGCTCGATCGGTTCGGAGGTCTCGTAGATGCGGCGCTGCTCGTCGGTGAGGTACTTCTTGTCGACGACCACCTGGTAGACGTACTCGTCGAACCACGGATCGGAGAGCGTGTCGAAGCCGCCGCGGCCATGGTCCTTGCCCCAGCTGTTCTCGACCTTCCACATGACGGGGTCGCCGTCGGCGTCGAGGTTCACGCCCTCGAGCACCATGGCGTGCGTCATCAGGCTCTCGCCGTAGTCGAGGCGCTCCGCCTTGTCCATGCAGGTCTCGACGGGGAAGCCGAACAGACCGTCGAGATCGAGGGTCGCGAGGTCCATGACGCCCTCTTCGTGCAGGAAGCTCTGGTCCACGTCGCAGCCGAACCACACGGGCAGCCCATCCTTGAGCTGGGCGATCGCCACGCGCTTGAGCTCGGAGACCTCGAGGTTGAGGTAGCGGACGGTGCCCTCCTCGAGGACGTTGCCCAGACGGCCCACGGTGTAGGTGCGGTCGAAGGGCTTGTCGGCGGTGGGGGCGGAGATGAGCGAGATGTAGTCGTCGAGCTCCATGCCCACGGTCTCGGCGAAGAACTCCTGCGGGGTGAAGGTGCCCGTGAGGACGAGCTCGTCGTCCTTGTCGCGCAGGCGCACGTCGAAGCTCGCCGGCGGCTCGCCCAGGCAGGTGGTGAGCAGGCTGTAGACCTCCTCCATCATGACCTTCTTCATATCGCGCAGATCGTCGTAGCTCACGCCGGCGAAGTGGCTCTCGCGCAGGCGCTTCGCGGCGCCGCGCAGGTAGCGCGTGAGGTACTTGTCCATCTCGCGGGTGTTCCGGGAGCAGGCGGTCTCGGGCATGATCTCCTTGGGGACCACGCCGTACTTCTTGACGAGGCCCTTGAACATATCCCACTGGCCGCCGTCGGCCACGGGGTCGCTGAGCAGGTACGCCATCAGGCGGCCGTTGAGCGGCTCGCCGAAGGTGTCGAGGATGTTCTCGAGGAACCAGTTGGCCTTCTCGAGCTTGTCGAAGAAAAGGGGATAGGACTGGCTCAGCTCGAAGGACTTGAGGTTGTACTTCTTGATGATGCGGTAGCGGAAGGTGTTGAGCGATGCGAACATCCAGCAGCGGCCGCTGTGCTTCTGGTCGGTGCGGTCGCCCTGCTTGACCTCGATGTCGAACGCCTCGATTGCGTTGGCCGCCATCGCCTCGGGCACGCGCGCGACGTTGCGGATGCCCTGCGCGGTCACGGCGTTCTTGGCGATGATGCTGGCACGGCTCTCGCGGAAGGCCTCGCGGGCGCCCGCGATGTCGTCGAAGGTGACGCTCCTGCTCTCATCCATCTGCTCTCTCCCATCTCGGTTGAAGTGCGAACGTATTCGAGCATAGCACGGTATACTCGATGCTATCGTCGGAGAACGTCCCACGAGAAGGAATCAGATGGCCTGCCGAATGCCCGAGCTCCCCGCCTATGCCGCGGCCGTGCTCCGCGCCCTCGAGGACGCGGGGTTCGAGGCGTGGGTCGTGGGCGGCTGGGTGCGCGACGCGCTGCTCGGAAGCGCCTCGCATGACGTGGACGTATGCACGGCGGCGCCCTGGCAGGAGAGCGAGCGCGCCCTCTTGGCGGCGGGTCTCGCGGTCCATCGCACGGGGACGCAGCACGGTACGGTGACGGCCGTCTCGGAGGGCAAACCCGTGGAGGTCACGACCTACCGTGTGGACGGCGCCTATTCCGACGCCCGCCATCCCGACAGCGTGCGCTTCGTGCGCGACGTGCGCGAGGACCTCGCGCGCCGCGACTTCACCATCAACGCCATGGCCTACCATCCCGAGCGCGGTCTGCTCGATATGTTCGGCGGTACAGACGACCTTGCCACCGGCCTCGTGCGCGCCGTAGGCGAGGCTCGGGAGCGCTTCGACGAGGATGCCCTGCGCGTGCTCCGCGCGGTCCGCTTCGCCGCGCGCTACGGCTTCGACGTCGAGGAGCGCACCCATGAGGCGCTTGCGGAATTCGCCCCGCGCCTCGCGCTGATCGCGCAGGAGCGCATCGGCCAGGAGCTGACGGGCATCTTCGCAACGGGCCGCATGGCCTGGGCGCTCGAACGCGAGCGCGCCGTCATGGTCGAGGCGATCCCCGAGCTCAAGCCCCTGGTGGGCTTCGCGCAGAACAGCCCCTACCATGCCTATGACTCCTACGAGCACACCGTGCGCGTGGTGCGTGGCATGGAGTGCGTGACGGCGGGCTGCGCGAACGCGGCGATGCGCTGGGCGGCGCTTCTGCACGATGTCGCCAAGCCGGCGACCTACAGCGAGGACGAATCGGGCCGCGGCCACTTCTTCGGACACCCCGAGCTCAGCGCCAAGATGGCGTCGTCGATCATGCGCCGCATGGCCGTTCCCGGCGAGATCGTGCGCGAGGCATGCGCGCTCATCCGCCTGCACGACCGTCCCGTGACCGAGGCGGGCAGGTCGCTGCGCCGTACGGTCCTGCGCTGCGAGGAGCTCTGCCCGGGCAGGGGAGAGGCGGTCGCCTTCGAACTGCTCGACCTCAAGCGCGCCGACGACCTCGGCAAGGCCAGCCACTGCTGGAGCTACTGCTCCGAGCTCGACGGCGTGTCGTCCGCGCTGCGTCGCGAGCTGGCGGCGCACGTGCCGCTCTCGGTGCGCGACCTGGCCGTGAACGGCTCCGACGTCATCCGCGAGCGCGGGCTCGAACCCGGACCCGGCGTAGGCGTGGTGCTCCAAGGACTGCTTGCGGCCGTGGTGGAAGACGGCGTGCCCAATACGCGCGATGCCCTGCTCGAGCTGCTGCGTCTGTAGTGGAACATTTCTTTCCTGGAAGAAAATGTTCCACTCTGCAAAATGGAACATTTCTTTCCTGGAAGAAAAGGTTCCATTTTAGTTCTGATGGGGTCCGAGGAGCTTGTCGCGTAGGTCGGATATGCTCGGCGCATTCACGCGCATGCGCGGGAAGGCGTCCATCACGCGCCGCTCCTGCGCGGTGAGGGCGGCTGAGAACGAGACGGCCAGGTCGTGGCCGATATCCTCGATGGCGACCGGTCCCGGCATGAGCTCGCGCAGGCGCACGTAGGCATGGCCCACAGGGCTGTTCTTAAGACGCTGGTAGCTCTCGGCAACCGGGTTGTCGCCCTCGGTGAGCACCCCGTGGATGGTCTGCGCCTGGGCGGTGAGCGCATCACAGTACGCGTCGATCTTGCGGCGGAAGCCCGAGAGGCCCATGTTGGTGACGAGCAGATCGAGCGCGAGCAGGGCGAGGAAGGCGCCGCAGCACCCCTCGAGCACGCGCGTGTCGAGCGCGGAGAGGAGTGCTGTGAGCGCAGGCTGGATCACGCTCACGACGAGCGTGGTGAAGAACCCGAACAGAAGGGTCGCCGGGACGCAGATGCGGCCGTTGAGGTTGAGGAAGCGGTCGGAGTAGTCCCACCAGCGCGCGTGGTAGATCTTCTCCATGAGCCATGAGGTCGCGTACTCGATGATGCTGCAGACGATCGCCCCCCAGCAGAAGAGCACAGGTATGGTGCCGATCCCGCCCAAGAAGAGCACGGCCGCCAGCGCTCCTGCCCCATAGATGGGGCAGATGGGGCCGTTGAGGAAACCGCGGTTGATGAAGCGATGCTCCGAGACCGAGCAGAGGATGGACTCGAAGAGCCACCCCGCGCAGGAGTAGATGGCAAAGCATGCGACAAGTTTGGCGAGATCAGCCACGACGCACCCCCATCCGCGCCCGCAGGCCCGCAAGGGCCTCGGCAAGCGAGATGCCCTTGTCGGCAAGCGCGAGCAGCCACGCCTCGCGGCTGGCGGGGAAGCCCTCGAGCGGGAACATGTGGCTCTGGATGATGTCGCCCTCGTGCCGCGTGATCCCAAAATCGCGCTCGGCGTTGGCACGCGCATAGCGTCCGTGGTGCGTGGCATGGTGCGGGCGTGCCGTGCTGCGGTCGTGCCAGTCGTAGAGGAAGTAGTCGTGCAGCAGCGCCGCGCGCACGAGCGGGCGCATCCTCATGCGCAGCGGCAGCGCGTGGGCCAGGCGCACGCAGACGTTCGCCACCGCGACGGAGTGGTCGTACACGGTGGTCGTGCCATGCTGGATGGCGTCCTTCTCGCGCGCGAACGCGGGCGAGCGGAGTATGTCTGCGGCGTATGCTGCCACCTCGGGCGATGGCTCCACCATGGCGCGTCCCTCCTCATAAGCACTGCGAACGTCCATGATAGCCCTATGAGGGGCGTTTGGCGCAAACATCCATCGAGAGCCCACCTTGTGCGCGAGGGGACGGAGCCGTTCCTTCGCGCACATCGGCATCATCGACAGGCCATGCCCGCGTCAGCTACTGCAGCCGAGCCTCCTCCCAGAGCTCCGCCGCCTCGGGAGCCCACGCCTCGGCGTAGGGCGTGGTGCGCGCGCAGAGGCTGTCTGCGCTCTCGGGGGCCACGTAGTCGGTGGACGGCGCGTCGGCCTCGTGCACCATCTGGGGCAGGATCTGCGGGTTCTCGAGCATGGGGCAGGGCATGAGATGGTTCTCGTTCCAGGGATAATGCCGGCGGTACGCCTTGAAGATAGGCTGCTGCAGGCATTCGAGCAGGCTCTTCTCCTTGATGTTGGCGCTCGAGTAGTGGATGAACACGCACGGCTCGACGTCGCCGCGGGCGTTGATGTGGCAATAGGCACGCCCGCCTGCGATGCATCCACCCACATACTGGCCGTCGTTCTGGAAATCCATGGCGAAGATGGGCCATCCGCCCTCGAACCCGCGCACCTCGCGGATGCGCCGCAGGATGTAGGCACGCTGCTCGGGTGTGGGCATGAGGTCGGCGTTCGCCCCGTCGCCCACGGGCATGTAGTGGAAGAACCACGCGAACCGGCAGCCCTTCTCCACCAGCAGGTCGAAGAACTCATCCGATGTGACCAGCTCGATGTTGTCGCGCGTGTAGCAGGTGGACGTGCCGAACACCAGGCCATGCGCGCGCATGAGGTCGAAGGCGGCCATGACCTCCTCGAACGACCCGTCGCCGCGCCGCCCGTCGTTGATGGAGGGCTCGTAGCTCTCGAGCGACACCGAGAAGAGGATGTTGCCCAGGCGCTGAACCTCGCGGCAGAACGCCTCGTCCACGAGGGAGGCGTTGGTGAAGATGTTGAAGACGCAATCCTGGTGGGCCTCGGCGAGCTTGAGCACGTCGGCCTTGCGCACGAGCGGCTCGCCGCCCGTGAGCATGTACATGTGGCAGCCAAGCTGGGAACCCTGCGTCACCAGGCGGTCCATGTCATCGTAGGTGAGGTTGAGCGCATGGCCGTAATCGGCGGCCCAGCAGCCGATGCAATGCTTGTTGCAGGCGCTCGTGGGGTCGAAGAGGATGATCCACGGGATGTTGCAATCAAGGCGCTCGGCGTTCTCGACCGTGTCGGAGAACCCGCGGAACGCCGCCTCGTAGCCGCCGCTCATGATGAGGGTCTTGAGCACGTGCGGGTCGGTCTCGTCGATGAGGTCGAAGAGCCACTTCTCCCATTTGGATCCAGGGTAGAGGGCGGTGCGGACGCCCTTCTCGAAGCCGGGTATCCTCGACCCGATGAGCTTGATCGCCAGCGAGAGGTACTTCTCTAAGGCCTGCTCGCGATTCTGGCTCGAGGCGCTCCCGATAAGCTGGTTCGCGGCGATTTCGAACGCTTTGCGCTCCGCCGCATGGGCGATTTTCGACTGCATTACGACTCCTTCCATCGATGGCTGCCACACTGGGATGATGCCCTTCGCGCAGATCGGTCAGCGCGCGGGGCGCCATTCGCTTGACATATGCGCCGAGCTGTCATTTCACCTGCGCAAATCTGTCAAAGAACATGACAATGTAAAAAAGGCCCATCTGGTGGGGAGGTGTGCGGCATGGCGGAATCCGATTCGCGCAAGGAACTGCTTGCCCGGGCGCTCTTGGAGTATCTCGAGCTGCATCCCAACGAGCCGGTCAGTGTTACGAGCATCACACGGATATGCGGGATCTCGCGGCAGTCGTTCTACTACCACTTCAGGGATATCCACGACCTCCATGCGTGGACGCTGCACCATGAGCTCATGAAGACCGTGCGGCCCGTGCGCGGGGAGGGATGGCGCACCGAGATCCAAGCCGTGCTCGAGCGCATGTACGAGAACCGCCTGCTGGTGATGCGCGCCGCGCAGGCGAAGGGCTCGGTCAACATCGACGAGCTGCTCAAGCAGGAGCTGGGCATCTACATCATGCGCTCGGTCGAGGAGACCTCCGTGGGGCTCGACATCGCACTGCAGGACCGTGCGCTTATCGCGCGCTTCTACACCGCTGGCCTGCTCGAGATCATCCGCATCTGGATCGACGACGGCATGCGCGAGACGCCGGAGCGCCTTACCGAGCGCCTTGCACCCTTCCTGGTGAACTCGTCGGATCTGCTGGAGCGCTTCACCGCGGAGTACCGCGCTTAGGAAGCCGCACGGGCTGATCGGATCGCTCTGACGGCAATCGGCAAGATTCTTTTGAATTCTCGCTTGCAATCACGGGAGCGTTACGGTAATCTATTTTCTCGCGCACGGTTGGCATCTTGGGATGTCGTCTAGTGGTAGGACAGCGGATTCTGGTTCCGTCAACGGGAGTTCGACTCTCTCCATCCCAGCCAATGTCCGCCTCAGCGCAGAGCACGGCCCGTTCGTCTAGTGGTCCAGGACATCGCCCTCTCAAGGCGGAGATCGCGGGTTCGAATCCCGCACGGGCTACCAAATCCCCCGCAGGCTGCTTCGGCAGCCTGTTTTCGTTTATCGGATACCTCCTTCAGCTCCCTACAGAGGGCATCTCCCGTAAAAACTGCAACGATTCCGTACCCCACCTGCCGAAAAGCCTGAACTTGTTTCATATTTTATCTCCACGGATGTGGGACGAACCCGTACGATGGTGCGTATAAGGGACAGGAAGACTGCAGACAGAGTCGGAACCCTGCGCCGAGCAACAGCAGGGAACGAGGAGGGACCGGACATGAAGATCAAGAAGATGCTGATGGTCGCCATCGTCGCCATCGTGGCCATCGCCGCCCCGCTGTTCAGCACCAAGGCTCTTGCGGCCGAGGACGACAAGATCGACGAGTACACCCCCGTCGACATCACCGTCCCGTTCACGAAGGTCTGGGATGGCGGCGAGGGCGAGCGCCCCGAGTCCGTCACCGTGAACCTCTACCGCTTCCGTGAAGGCGACCTCTACCAGGGTGCCGAGCCGTTCGCCACCGCCAAGGTCAGCGGAGAAGAGGGTTGGAAGTACAACTTCGACCTCAAGGACTCCGAGTCCGACCCGCTCTTCTACCGCGACGCGGACGGGAACTACCATCCCTACAGCTTCGCGACCGAGGAGAGCCCGATCCCGGGATTCTCCGATATCGCCCGCAAGAACCCCGAGCTCGTCCTCAAGATCGAGAAGGCAGGGGAGCACGACGACATCTGGATCAAGCCGAGCGATGCGAACGGCTTCGAGATCAACACCAAGGACACCCCGATGAGCTTCATCGCCATGAAGAGCGGCGAGACCCTCTACATCTGGACGCCCGAGAAGCTCAGCCTGAGCGAGCAGATCGTCATGTTCGAGGCAGTCGCCAAGCATCCCGACTTCCCGACCGAGTGGAAGGACACCACGTTCCTCACCGGTTACGGCCACTATGACAAGGGCGGCTTCGCCACGTCTGCCGACAAGGTCGAGTTCGACGACTTCTCCGTCTGGTCGTTCTGGGCGCGCGGCACCTACGTCAGGAGCACCACCGACCAGCTCTCCGCCAGCATCACGAGCGTCGTCGACCTGACCGACGTCACCGTCACCGTGAAGTGGGACGACGCCGACGACAAGGACGGCATCCGCCCGGAGAAGCTCGAGCTGACCCTCAACGGCGTGCCCGAGGGCGTCGAGCCGACGGTCGCCAAGGACGGCAGCACCTGGACCTACACCTGGACCGGCCTGCCCAAGACCGATGCAGACGGTGCCGAGATCGCCTATACGGTCGCCGAGGAGAGCGTGCCCGAGGGCTACAAGGCCGATCCCGCCACGGTCGCAGCCGGCGGCACCATCACCAATACCCACGAGCCCGCACCCGAGCCCAAGCCCACCCCCGTGCCTGAGCCGGTCGACGTCACCGTCATCGTGAAGTGGGACGACGCGGACAACAAGGACGGCATCCGCCCGGAGAAGCTCGAGCTGACCCTCAACGGCGTGCCCGAGGGCACCCCCACCCCCGACGTCGAGATCGCGAAGGACGGCAACACCTGGACCTACACCTGGAAGGGCCTGCCCAAGACCGACGCCGACGGCAAGGATATCGCCTACACCGCCACCGAGGCGAAGATCCCCGATGGCTACAAGGCCGACCCCGCCACGGTCGCAGCCGGCGGCATCATCACCAACGTCCACGAGCCGAAGCCCGCGCCCAAGCCCGAGACGGTCGATGTCACCGCCACCGTGAAGTGGGATGACGCGAACAACCGCGACGGCCTGCGTCCCCAGGATCTGGCGCTGACCCTCAACGGCCTGCCCAAGGGCACCGAGGCGCCCAAGCCCGAGGTCAAGAAGGACGGCAACACCTGGACCTACACCTGGAAGGGCCTGCCCAAGACCGACGCCGACGGCAAGGAGATCTCCTACACCATCGCCGAGGAGAAGGTTCCCAGCGGCTACACCGCGGACTACGCCTCCATCAAGGCCGGCGGCACCATCACCAACACCCACAAGTCCGAGTCGGTCAACATCACCGTCACGGTGAAGTGGGACGACGCCGACAACAAGGACGGCCTGCGTCCCAAGGACCTGGCGCTCACCGTCAACGGCCTGCCTAAGGGCACCGACGCCCCCAAGCCCGAGGTCAAGAAGGACGGCGGCGTGTGGACCTACACCTGGACCGGCCTGCCCAAGTTCGACGGCGGCAAGGAGATCGCCTACACCGTCTCCGAGGGCACCGTTCCCACCGGCTACGAGGTCGCCGGCGCACCGGCCAAGGTGGGCGGCACCATCACCAACACCCACAAGCCCGGCACCGTCACCGTCACCGTCACGGTGAAGTGGGACGACGCGGACAACGGCGACGGCCTGCGCCCCGAGGACCTGGCGCTCACCCTCAACGGCCTGCCCAAGGGCACCGACGCTCCCAAGCCCGAGGTCAAGAAGGACGGCAGCACCTGGACCTACACCTGGACCGGCCTGCCCAAGTACGCCGACGGCAAGGAGATCGCCTACACCGTCTCCGAGGCCAAGGTTCCCGCGGGCTACGAGGCCGCAAGCACCTCCGCCAAGTCCGGCGGCACCATCACCAACGCCCACAAGCCCGAGAAGACCGTGGTCAACGTCGCCGCGAAGTGGGTCGACGCCGACGACAAGGAAGGCATCCGTCCCGCTTCCATCAAGGTGACCCTGCTCGCCGACGGCAAGCCCGCCGAGGGCGTCAACCCGATCGACCTGAACGAGGCCACCGGCTGGAAGGGCGCTTGGGAGAACCTGCCCAAGTACACCAAGGACGGCAAGGAGATCGCCTACACCGTCCAGACGGCCGAGATCGAGGGGTACACCACCTCCACCAAGAAGGCCGGAACCAACGGCTTCGAGGTCACCAGCACCATCGCCGGCACGGTCCCGACCCCCGACGACGGTGGCAAGGACGCCGGATTCCCGGTCCTCCCGGTCATCGCGGTGGGCGTCGTCGCGGGCATCGCCGTCATCGCGGGTGCCGCGGTCTACCTCGCCAAGTCCGGACGCGAGGAGCGCAACTAACCTGCGGGAAGGCTGACACAGCGTCCTCCGGAATAGGACGAGAGCAAAGAGGGGAGGCTCCGGACGGGGCCTCCTTTCCCATGGCGGTGCTTTTCGCGTATGCTTGAATGCGTTGTCGGATCGATGAGCGGGGGAGCGGCACCATGAGCAACCTGACCTATGTCTTCGTCCACGGCCTCGCCGGTTGGGGGCGCTACGACGAGAAGTACGCGCGCAGGCCGTACTGGGGGATGAGCGGTGGCGACCTCATGGCCCATCTCCGCGAGCAGGGCTACGCATGCTACGCCGCGTCCGTCTCCCCGATGGGAAGCGCGTGGGACCGTGCCTGCGAGCTCTATGCCCAGATCGCCGGGACGCGCGTCGACTACGGTGCGGCGCACGCCGCGGAGTACGGGCACGAGCGCTTCGGCCGCGACTTCTCGGACGACCCGCTGATCCCTTCGTGGGACGACGGCACGCGCCTCGTGCTGGTCGGCCACTCCTTCGGCGGCGCGACGGCGCGGCTCTTCTCGGAGCTTCTGGCCAACGGCGATGAGGCGGAGCGCGCGGCGACGGATCCGTCGGAGCTCTCGCCGCTCTTCGTCGGCGGCATGGCCGAGCGCATCCACACCATCGCGGCGCTGGCCTCGCCGCTGAACGGCACCACGGCGTACGACCTCTACGAAGATCCCGATTTCAAGCCCGGTGCCGTGAAGGTCCCGCTGTGGACCAGGGTGACGGCCAAGATCATGACCGCGTTCCTGAAGACTGAGCCGGACGGGCGCGATCCAAGGGATTACGCGGCCTACGACATGCATGTCGACCACGCGCTCGAGCTCAACGGGCGCATCTCGACGCTGCCGCACGTGTACTACCTCTCCGTTCCGTGCACGACG